>CAYSIY010000385.1:0-1500 GCA_964431215.1 uncultured Limnohabitans sp. | reverse complement strand
CACGCTGGCTGCGCTGGGCGTGGTGTATGGCGACATTGGCACCAGCCCGCTTTACACCGTCAAAGAGGTGTTTGCACCGCACACCGGGGTGACGCTCCATGCACAAAACATCGTCGGGGTGATCTCGGTGATCTTCTGGGCCTTGATGCTGGTGGTCACACTCAAATACGTGATCCTGATCCTGCGGGCCGACAATCGGGGCGAAGGCGGCGGTCTGGCGCTGACCGCCCTGGCCGCACGCGCCGTGCAGGACTCGCCGCGCTTGCGGCAGGCCTTGCTGCTGCTGGACCTGTTTGGCGCCACGCTGTTTTATGGCGACAGCATCATCACCCCGGCCATCTCGGTCATCGGTGCGATCGAAGGCATGGGGGTCATTACCCCGGCCCTCTCACCTTATGTGGTGCCTTTGTCCGTGCTGGTCCTGCTGGGCTTGTTTGCAGTGCAGCGCTTCGGCACCCACTCGGTCGGGCGCTTCTTTGGTCCGGTCATCGTGCTGTGGTTCGTCACCCTGGGGGCGGTGGGTGTTTGGCACATCGCACGGGAGCCTGCCATCCTGCAGGCCCTCAATCCCTTGCACGCCTGGCACTTTCTGCTGGAGCGCGGTCCGATGGTGCTGGCCGCTGTCGGGGCCATGGTGCTGGCGCTCACGGGCGCCGAAGCCTTGTACGCCGATATGGGCCACTTTGGCCGCAAGCCCATCCAGCTGGCCTGGGCTGGATTGGTCCTGCCGAGCCTGGCACTGAACTACATGGGTCAGGGTGCGCTGCTGATGCAGGACGCTTCTGCGCTCGAAAATCCGTTCTACTGGATGTTCCCCGAATCCTGGCGGCTGCTGGCGCTGGTGCTGGCCACACTGGCGGCTATCATCGCCTCGCAGGCGGTGATATCCGGCGCTTACTCCATGACGCGGCAAGCCATACAGCTGGGCTTTCTGCCGCGCATGGATATCCAGTTCACCTCTGAAAAGGAATCGGGCCAGATCTACATGCCGGCAGTCAACCGCGCCTTGCTGGTGGGCGTGGTGCTGGCCGTGCTGGGTTTTCAGAGTTCTTCGGCACTGGCCGGGGCCTACGGGATTGCCGTCACGCTGACGATGGCCATCACCACCGCCTTGACGTTCTTCGTCATCCACAAGGCCTGGAAACTGTCCTTGCCGCTGGCGGTGGGGGCCACAGGATTTTTCCTGCTGGTGGACCTGTTCCTGTTTGCGGGTTGTGCCATCAAGCTCTGGGATGGCGGCTGGTTCCCCCTGGCCATGGGCCTGCTGCTGTTCCTGCTCATGACGACCTGGGCACGGGGTCGCGCCTTGCTGGTCGAGACCATCCGGCAGGACGGACTGGATCTGGCCTCTTTCATCGACATGCTCGAGGCCCATCCGCCCCACAGCGTGCCGCGCACCGCCGTTTATCCGGTGGCCAATCCGGAGACGGTGCCGCAGGCCTTGCTGCACAACATCAAGCACAACCAGGTCTTGCACGAGAAAAACGTGGTCCTGACCGT
>CAYSIY010000384.1:0-1534 GCA_964431215.1 uncultured Limnohabitans sp. | reverse complement strand
GATCGATCGCCTGACCAACCCCGAGATCAAGGTGGCCCGCCACCTCGCAGCGCTGTTCAATCCGGTACTGTTTCCGGGCGTGGGCGAGGTGCTGCGCATCACCCAGCAGGAGCTGGCTTACCTGGCGGGCCTCTCGCGCCAGCGGGTCAATGAAGCCCTCAAGGTGCTGCAGGCGCGGCAGCTCATCCGCATCGAATACGGCGGCCTGCGCATCCTCGATCTGGAGGGCTTGCGACGTTCCCTCTTCGGGCAAAGCGGCGACAATCCCTGAAGTTGTCCGATCCGAACCCCATGTCCACCTCCTTGCCCAAGACCCTGTCCGTCCGCCGTGTGAGCCGCGAAGAGGCTTTGAGCGCGCCAGGCGCCGCTCCCGCCACGGTCCGCCTCAACAAGCGCATGGCCGAGCTCGGCCTGTGCTCACGCCGCGAGGCGGACGCCTGGATCGAGCAAGGCTGGGTGCGTGTCAATGGTGAGGTGGCTGGCATGGGCATGCAGGTCAAACCGTCGGACCGCATCACGGTCGAAAAAGCCGCCCAGGCGCAGCAGCAGCAACAGGTCACCATCCTGCTGCACAAGCCCATGGGCTATGTGAGCGGCCAGGCCGAAGACGGGCACCAGCCCGCGGTCACGCTCATCCAGGCGCGCAACCACTGGCAGGGCGATCCCTCACGCATCCGTTTTTCTCCAGCGCAGTTGCGTGGCCTGGCGCCAGCCGGACGGCTGGACATCGATTCCACCGGACTGCTGGTGCTCACGCAGGACGGACGCGTGGCCCGCCAGTTGATTGGCGAAGACTCCGGGCTCGAAAAAGAGTACCTGGTGCGCGTGGCCTACACCGGCCACGAAAACACCGCCGCCGCCTCAGCCGCCTCAGCCACTTACGGCGGCAAGGCCCGCCAGCTCAGCGCCATTGGCGACCATGACCGCGTCAGCACCAACGTGCAGGCCGTGTTTCCGGCTGCCCAGCTCGAGCGCCTGCGCCACGGCTTGAGCCTGGACGGCAAGCCCCTCAAGCCGGCCCAGGTCGAGTGGCAAAACCCCGAGCAGCTGCGCTTTGTGCTGACCGAAGGCAAGAAGCGCCAGATCCGTCGCATGTGCGAGCAGGTCGGCCTCAAGGTGGTGGGCCTCAAGCGCATCCGCATGGGCCGCGTGAGCCTGGGGCAACTGCCGGCGGGGCAGTGGCGGTATTTGGCGCCGCACGAGAAGTTTTAAGCCCTCTTGAAATCCCTGCAAAACGCCCCCACCTGCGGTGGCGTTTTGTTTTTGTATTTCTGATTTCACACCCATGAGCAAAAAAACCCATGCCTTCCAGGCCGAAGTGGCGCAACTGCTGCACCTGGTCACCCACTCGCTGTATTCCAACAAAGAGATCTTTCTGCGCGAGCTGATCTCCAACGCGTCCGACGCCTGCGACAAGCTGCGTTTTGAGGCGCTCAACAACGCCGCCCTGTACGAAGATGCGCCTGAGCTGGAGGTGCGTCTGGCCTACGACAAGGAGGCGAAGACGCTGACCATCACCGACAACGGCATCGGC
>CAYSIY010000383.1:0-1534 GCA_964431215.1 uncultured Limnohabitans sp. | reverse complement strand
CGATCTTGCGTTCGTAGGTGTCGGCCTGGCCTTTTTCGTCAAACGCCATCACCACCGTGGCCGCGCCATAGCGCTTGATCAGCCGGGCCTGGCGTTTGAACTCGTCAACGCCCTCCTTCATGCTGATGGAGTTGACGATGGGCTTGCCTTGAATGCACTGGAGGCCCGCCTCGATCACCGACCACTTGGACGAATCGACCATGATCGGCACGCGTGCGATGTCGGGCTCGGAGGCGATCAACTGCAGAAAGCGCACCATGGCGGCCTGGCTGTCGAGCATGGCCTCGTCCATGTTGATGTCGATGATCTGCGCACCGTTTTCGACCTGCTGACGTGCCACGGCCAGAGCTTCTTCGTACTGGCCATTCAGGATCATGCGCGCAAAGGCCTTGGAGCCCGTCACATTGGTGCGCTCGCCCACATTGACAAATGAAGCTCTGGGGGACACACCTTCAGCTGTGTCCCCCACTGAATAGGTCAGACCAATAGAGACAGGCTCCAGACCGGACAGCTTCATGGGGGGGACGGCAACAGACGCAGCAACGGACACGGGAGCTCACCTTCGGGGGACAGGTGAGCGTCGTTGGCACAGGACAAGCCCCAAGCCTGACCTGACGCGCCGTATGGCGGCAGGCTGCAACGCTCCTTGGGGAAGCGGCGATTTTAACCGGTCGGGCCTACAGCTCTGAACCAAAGATTCTCTTGAATGCCGTGTGCTTGGCATCGCGCCAAGTCCGTGTCCTATCGCCATTCGCTTCCAGCGCCCCTTGGCGAGTTACAAGCCCAGAACAAAACCCGGGATGGCCCCGGATGTAACTTTATTTCATAAACTGCCAGGCCCGGTTACATCCCGCAGACGGGGCAACTCAAAGAGAGGCAAACATGGCCATACAGCTTGGCATCAACGGTTTTGGTCGCATTGGCCGCATGGTGTTTCGTGCCGCCGTGCAAAACTTCCAGGACATTGAGGTGGTCGGCATCAACGACCTGCTTGAACCCGAATACCTGGCCTACCTGCTCGAATACGACAGCGTGCACGGGCGCTTTGTGGGCACCGTGGCCGTGGAAGGCCACACCCTGATCGTCAATGGCCGCCGCATCCGCCTGACGCAGGAGCGTGACCCCGCCAAGCTGAAATGGGGCGAGGTGGGTGCCCATGTCGTGATCGAATCCACCGGGCTGTTTCTGGACAAGGAGAGCGCAGGCCAGCATCTGGCTGCGGGTGCCAGCAAGGTCATCCTGTCGGCCCCGTCCAAGGACGATACGCCGATGTTCGTTTATGGCGTGAACCACACCTCGTATGCCGGGCAGGCCATCATCAGCAACGCCTCATGCACGACCAACTGCCTGGCTCCGCTGGCCAAGGTGCTGCACGACAAATGGGGCATCAAGCGCGGCCTCATGACCACGGTGCATGCCACCACCGCCACCCAGAAAACCGTGGATGGCCCGAGCAACAAGGACTGGCGCGGCGGACGCGGCATCCTGGAAAACATCATCCCCAGCAGCACCGGCGCGGCCAAGGCGGTGGGCA
>CAYSIY010000382.1:0-1543 GCA_964431215.1 uncultured Limnohabitans sp. | reverse complement strand
CCGGCCTCAACATCTTCGTCTCGACCTCGTTCTCCAAAAGCTTCAGCCTGTATGGCGAACGTGTCGGTGCCCTCTCGGTGGTCGCCTCCGACAAGGAAGAAGCCGCCCGCGTACTCAGCCAGCTCAAGATTGCCATCCGCACCAACTACTCCCACCCGCCCATTCATGGCGGCGCGGTGGTGGCTGCCGTGCTGGGCAACCCCGAGCTGCGCGCCCAATGGGAGCAGGAGCTCGCCGAAATGCGCGTGCGCATCAAGGCCATGCGCCAGAAACTCGTCGACGGCCTCCAGGCCGCGGGCGTCAAGCAGGACATGTCCTTCATCACCAGCCAGATCGGCATGTTCAGCTACTCGGGCCTCTCCAAAGACCAGATGGTGCGCCTGCGCAACGAGTTTGGCGTGTACGGCACCGACACCGGCCGCATGTGCGTGGCCGCGCTCAACAGCAAAAACATCGACTACGTCTGCCAGGCCATCGCCAAGGTCGTGGGCCAACAGAGTTGATTAGGGTCAACTCTCCAGACTTTTGCGGGGCCGTGCGCTACCATTGCTGCAACGCAACATCGACGTCCTGAACCAGGAGGCCCCATGCTTTATCAGCTTTACGAGACCCAGCGCTCCTTCATGGAGCCCTTTGCCGACCTGGCACAGGCCGCTGCCAAGCTCTACAGCAACCCCCTGAACCCGGCGTCCCAGACGCCCCTGGCCCAGCGCGTCTCGGCCGCCTACGCCCTGATCCACCGGCTCGGCAAGGACTACGTCAAACCCGAATTCGGCATCCGCACCGTCAAGGTCGACGGCAAGGACGTGGCCATCCACGAACGCGTCGAAATCGACAAGCCCTTTTGCGAACTGCGCCGCTTCAAGCGCTTCTCGGATGACCCGCAGACCCTGCAGGCCCTCAAACAGCAGCCCCCGGTGCTGATCGTGGCCCCTCTCTCGGGCCACTACGCCACCTTGTTGCGCGACACAGCGCGCACCATGCTGCAAGACCACAAGGTCTACATCACCGACTGGAAAAACGCCCGACTGGTGCCCCTCTCCGACGGTGAATTCCACCTCGACGACTACGTCAACTACGTGCAGGAATTCATCCGCCACATCCAGGCCGTCTATGGCCACTGCCATGTCATGAGCGTTTGCCAGCCCACCGTGCCGGTGCTGGCCGCCGTCTCGCTCATGGCCAGTCGCGGCGAAAAAACCCCGCTGTCCATGACCATGATGGGCGGTCCGATCGACGCCCGCAAATCGCCCACCGCCGTCAACAACCTGGCCATCCACAAGAGCTACGAGTGGTTCGAGAACAACGTGATCTACCGCGTGCCGCCCAACTTCCCTGGGGCCGGTCGCCGTGTGTACCCGGGCTTTTTGCAACACACCGGTTTTGTGGCCATGAACCCGGACCGCCACGCCAGCAGCCACTACGACTACTTCAAGGACCTGATCAAGGGCGATGACGCCAGCGCCGAAGCCCACCGCAAGTTCTACGACGAATACAACGCCGTGCTCGACATGGACGCCGACTACTACCTGGAAACCATCAA
>CAYSIY010000381.1:0-1543 GCA_964431215.1 uncultured Limnohabitans sp. | reverse complement strand
CGTACTGGTCAAACTGCTGCATGACGGCACGGCGCAAGGCTTCGATCTCGCTGCTGTCGTTGCCTTGCTCGTCCTGGGAATCCACGGGCAGGACGGACGCAAGGAAATGCGCCTCGCCATCGGAGATCTGCTGCACACGGGCGCGCTGCTGGCCTTCGACCAGCACCTTCACGGTGCCATCAGGCAATTTGAGCATCTGCAGGATGGTGGAGACGCAGCCCACATCGAACATGTCGCCCGCATCGGGTTCATCCTTGGCCGCGGTCTTCTGGGCCACCAGCATGATACGACGATCGCTGGACATGGCCGATTCGAGGGCCTTGATGCTCTTGGGGCGTCCCACGAAAAGCGGAATCACCATGTGAGGGAAAACCACCACATCGCGCAGCGGCAGCATGGGCAGGTCGATGGGGATGGAAGGCAAAGGTGTGTGTCCGGACATGGTGTTCCCTCAGGATTTCATGGACATATCGGCCCGAAAGCTGCCAATTCAACCCACCGGCTCACAGGGGTATTCATGGGGCTTTCAGCGACAGCTCAGGCCTGCTTGGCCGACTCGCGGTATACCAGCAGCGGGGACTTGTTTTCATCGATGGTGGACTCGTCCACCACCACTTTTTCGACATTGCTCAGGTTGGGCAGATCGAACATGGTGTCGATCAGGGACTGTTCGAGAATGGAACGCAGGCCACGGGCACCGGTCTTGCGGGCAATGGCCTTGCGGGCAATGGCGTGCAGGGCATTGCCACGCACTTCCAGCTCGACGCCTTCCATGGCCAGCAGCTTGGCAAACTGCTTGACCACCGCATTGCGCGGCTCGGTAAGGATCTGCACCAGCGCATCTTCGTTGAGTTCGGCCAGGGTGGCCACCACGGGCAAGCGGCCCACCAGTTCGGGGATCAGCCCGTATTTGATCAGGTCTTCAGGCTCGACCTCGCTGAACATCTCGGTCAGGGAGCGCTGCTTCTTGCTCTTGACCGTGGCCGCAAAGCCGATGCCACCGGCTTCGGTGCGGTTTTCGATGACTTTTTCGAGACCGGCAAAGGCACCACCGCAAATGAACAGGATGTTGGTCGTATCGATCTGCAGGAAATCCTGGTTGGGGTGCTTGCGCCCGCCCTGTGGTGGCACGCTGGCCATGGTGCCCTCGACCAGCTTGAGCAGGGCCTGCTGCACGCCTTCGCCCGAGACGTCGCGGGTGATGGAGGGGTTGTCGGACTTGCGGGTGATCTTGTCGATCTCGTCGATGTAGACAATGCCGCGCTGGGCGCGTTCGACGTCATAGTTGCAAGACTGCAGCAGCTTGGCGACGATGTTCTCCACGTCCTCGCCCACATAACCGGCTTCGGTCAGGGTGGTGGCATCAGCCATGACAAAAGGCACATCCAGCATGCGCGCCATGGTCTGGGCCAGCAGGGTCTTGCCGGAACCCGTCGGACCAATCAGCAGGATGTTGCTCTTGGCCAGTTCAACATCGTCCTTGCTGGCATTGTCCTTGTGGCGCAGGCGCTTGTAGTGGTTGTACACCGCCACGGCCAGTGTG
>CAYSIY010000380.1:0-1545 GCA_964431215.1 uncultured Limnohabitans sp. | reverse complement strand
CCTGCAGGTGCGCACGCTGGCCGGTCTGCCGCTGACGCAGCCGCGCCAGCATTCGCCGGCCATCATGCTCAACCTGCTGGGGGACCTGTGGCAGGAATCGGGGTCGGATCCCGATTTGCGCAGCAAATTGGGCTCTGACCCCAATTCCTGCCCTCCCTGGGACCAGGTGCTGGCGCTGCCCGGCACTCACCTGCACCTGTACGGCAAGCTGTCGGCCCGCAAGGGGCGCAAGATGGGCCACCTCAACATCACCGGCACCACGCCCGAAGCGGTGCGTGCCACCGCCCTGCAGGCCTGCGCGCTGCTGGGCCTGCCTGCTTTCTGACGGCCGTTCTGATGATCCTGCCCGGCCAAGACCTCGCCGCCATCGAGCGCGCCGTGCAGGTGCTATCTCGTGGCGAACTGCTGGGCCTGCCGACCGAAACGGTGTACGGCCTGGCGGCCGATGCCCTGCGCGACGAAGCGGTGGCCAGGATCTTTGCCGCCAAAGGCCGTCCGGCCGATCATCCCCTCATCGTGCATGTGGCCTCGACTGCGCAGGTGCCGCTGTTCGCCAGCGAAGTGCCCGACTTTGCACAGCGCCTGATGGACGCCTTCTGGCCCGGACCGCTCACCCTCATCCTGCTGCGCCAGCCGGGCGTGGCCACCGCATCCGCCGGGGGGCAGGCCTCCATCGGTCTGCGCTGTCCCTCGCATCCGCTGGCGCAGGCGGTGCTCAAGGCCTGCGCGGCTGCGGGCATGCCGGGGCTTTCGGCACCCAGTGCCAACCAGTTCGGCCGCGTGAGTCCGACCACGGCACGCCATGTACGGGGCGAGTTCGGTGACGGCCTGCTGATCCTCGACGGTGGCGAATGCGAAGTCGGCATCGAGTCCACCATCGTCGACTGCACGCGGGGGGCACCGGTGCTGCTGCGTCCGGGGCAGATCACGCGCCCGCAGATCGAGCAGGCCTGCGGTCAGCCCCTGCAGGACAAGGCCGCGCTGGCCCGACCGGCACCCAAAGCCTCCGGCACGCTCGAATCGCATTACGCCCCGCGTGCCAAGGTTCGCCTGATGGATGCAGCGACCATTCACCAGCGCTTGCACGCCCTGGGTGTGCACGCCAGCAACCTCGCCGTCTGGTCACGCAATGTGCTGCCCGACACCGGGGCCGGTGTGCTGTGGCGCCAGCAGTCTGCGCAAGCGGCAACGGCGGCGCATGACCTGTTTGCCGTGCTGCGCGACCTCGATGCGCGCGGTGTGCAGCAGATCTGGGTGGAACTGCCGCCCGACACCCCCGAATGGGAAGGCGTACGCGACCGCCTGCAAAGGGCGGCCGCGTAAAGCACCTCCGACGGATTTAGCGGTAACGCAGCTTCATCACCAGGATCATCAGCGCCAGGCTGGTGGTGATGGCGTTGGCAATGATGATGGGCCAGGCCACGAGCAAAATGCCGTAGACCAGCCAGAGGGCCACGCCCACCGTGAACAGGCTGTACATGCCCAGCGAGATGCCGCTCACGTCGCGGGTGCGGAAGGTGTGCCAGGCCTGGGGCACAAAGCTGG
>CAYSIY010000379.1:0-1548 GCA_964431215.1 uncultured Limnohabitans sp. | reverse complement strand
CGGCAAAATAAACCCCTTCTTCAACCCCCTCGGGAGCCCTGTTCAGGCACCAAATACTGGCTCCATTACGCCGCACATCCCTGGCTCCATTACGGCGATCCGTGACATACGTCTTTCGGGCTTTTCACGTCGATGGTGTGCGCTGAGTGCGCATATTGTCTGTGATGAGCACTTGCGCAGAGATGCCCAAGCCTTTGTTCAAGTTTCGGATCATGCGCAGCGTCAGCGGCCGTTTGCGGCTGAGCACTTCATAGACGCGGTTGGGCTGCCCGATCATCGGCTCCAGATCTTTCACCGACAGCCCCGCTTGGTCCATGCGGAATTTGATGGCTTCTACGGGGTCGGGCAGATCAATCGCATGGTGCTTGCGCTCATAGGCCTCAATCAAGGTCGAGAGCACATCCAGGCGTTCGCCATCGGGTGAGTCAGGCGATGGGTCTTGGTCCACCAGAATTGACACCACGCGCAGTGCTGCGCGGTAATCTTTTTCTGTGCGGATGGGGGTGATTTCCATGGTGTTCTCCTTGACGCTCACGACTGATCCACTGTGGCCGCATCAACCTTGTCGTATTCGGCATGTGTGCCCACAAACTTGACGTAGGCGATTTGCATCCGGTACGCAAAGGCGACGATGAGCCGGTACTTGTTGCCTGCAATGTTGAAGACGATCCGGTTGTTGCCAACGATGCTGGCGTTTCCGTATTGAGCTTTGACATCGCCTGGGGATTTCCATTCGGCCCGGCAGGCTTCACCGTACCAAGTTTTCAAAGGTTCTTCTGAGTCCCCGCGCCCGGGCTTTTCCCAGAATGTCTTGAGGGTGGATACGGCAATGACTCGCATGGCGGGATTTTAGTCCCGTATTGGGACTAATAACTTGAAATGGTGGTTTGCCATTTTTGTAGTAACCCTGCGCTGGCCAAAGGGTGGGGGCAAATGGCCACTGCCCTTGGGTCGTGCCCGTACATGCGGCCATGAGGTCGTGCAGGTCTTCGTCGGCTGGTGAGCGCAGTGGTAGACCTTCTGGCCTGACAATATACTGTATGCGTATCCAGTTTATCAGGCCATGCTCCGCTCCCTCTTCATCGACTTCAACAGCTATTTCGCCTCGGTGGAGCAGCAGCTCGACCCGGCCCTGCGCGGGCGGCCGGTGGGGGTGGTGCCGGTCATGGCCGATTCGTCGTGCTGCATTGCGGCGAGCATCGAGGCCAAGGCTTTTGGCGTGAAGACGGGCACACGGGTGTCGGACGCGAAACGGCTGTGCCCGGGCATTGCGCTGGTGCTGGCCGACCACGCCAAATATGTGCGCATGCACCAGCAGGCCCTGGCGGTGGTGGACCGCGTGGTGCCGGTGCTGCAGGTGGTGAGCATCGACGAGATGGAATGCGAGCTGACGGGCCGCTGGCGCGAGCCCGATCGCGCCGTGGCGCTGGCGCGGCAGGCCAAGGCGGCGCTGCTGGCCGGGCTGGGCGAGTGCATGCGCACCTCGGTGGGCATTGCGCCCAACCGGCTGCTGGCCAAGCTGGCCAGCGACATGCACAAGCCCGACGG
>CAYSIY010000378.1:0-1551 GCA_964431215.1 uncultured Limnohabitans sp. | reverse complement strand
TTTTTGAAATGGCCCAACTCGAAGTGCCGATCATCACCACCATCATTGGTGAAGGCGGCTCCGGCGGTGCCCTGGCGATTTCGGTGGCCGATCAGGTCTTGATGCTGCAGTACTCGGTGTATTCGGTCATCAGCCCCGAAGGCTGCGCGTCCATCCTCTGGAAAACCGGCGAGAAGGCCGAGCTCGCCGCCGAGGCCCTGGGCATTACGGCCCATCGTCTCAAGGCCCTGAACCTGGTCGACAAGATTGTGAGCGAGCCGGTGGGTGGTGCGCATCGCGACCACGATCAGATGATGGCCTTCCTCAAGCGCGCGCTGGCCGACGCTTACCGTCAGGTCTCCGACCTCAAGCCCAAAGAGCTGCTGGACCGCCGCTACGAGCGCCTGCAGAGCTACGGCCGCTTCACCGACACCAAGGCGGGCAAATAAGCCCGCGCGGCATGCCACGCTCCCCCGACGAGGCCCTGGCGGATTTCTGCCCGGGCCTTCCCTTTGCCGTAGCCCTGTCCGGTGGCGCCGATTCCGTAGCCCTCCTGGTCGCCTGTGCACAGCGCTGGCCAGGGCAGGTCAGGGCGGTGCATGTGCACCATGGCCTGCAGTCGGCGGCCGACGGTTTTGAAATGTTTTGTCGTCAGCTGTGCGAGCGCCTGCAGGTGCCGCTGGCCGTGCGCCTTGTGGATGCCCGCGCAGCCAGAGGACAGAGTCCGGAGGATGCGGCGCGCCAGGCCCGTTACCAGGCCATTGCCGACACCCTGCATGCCCAATGGCCCGAGGTCACCGATGTGGCCGTGGCCCAGCATGCCGACGATCAGATCGAGACCCTGCTGATCGCGCTCTCGCGCGGCAGCGGTCTGCCGGGGCTGGCGGGCATGCCGGCGCGTTGGGAGCGGCTGGGCCTGCAGTGGCACCGCCCCTGGTTGCCGGTGCGCGGTGCCGATTTGCGAGACTGGTTGCGCCAACGTGGCCAGACCTGGGTGGACGACCCCAGCAACGCCGACCTGAGATTCACCCGCAACCGCATCCGAGCCCATGTGCTGCCGGCGCTGGAGGCGGCCTTGCCGGGTTTCAGGGACACTTTTGCGCGCAGCATGCGCCACATAGCCGAGGCCCAGCACCTGCTTGACGAGCTGGCCGAGCAGGATGGGCAGCAAGTGGGCAACCCGCCCGCCCTGGCCGCGCTGCAGGCCCTGCCCGCCGCACGTCAGGCCCTGGTGCTGCGACTGTGGCTCAAGCGCACCCATGCCACCACCCCCAGCACCGCCCAGTTGCGCGAGTTGCAGGCCCAGATCGCGGACTGCACCACCCGAGGTCATCGACTGCAACTCAAGGTGGGCGCGGGCCAGGTCGAGCGGGTGGGCGAGCACCTGTTTTGGCGCCCTTTGCAGCCCTGAGGGCGGCTGTCGCCGTTGGTACAATCCACGGGTTTTGCCGGGCCCCGGCCTGAGCAAAGCCTGAAAGCTCTGCGCGCTGTGTCCGGAGCCTGAAATCCCACCTTTGCGAATCCAAATGGCTTTGATTGTTCACAAATACGGCGGCACCTCGATGGGCTCGA
>CAYSIY010000377.1:0-1554 GCA_964431215.1 uncultured Limnohabitans sp. | reverse complement strand
TGGCCGAGTTGAGCATTTCATAAAAGCACTGGTTGACCACAAAGGGCAGGCCCTGACCGCCATAGGCTGGATCGCAGCTCAGGGCGGGCCAGCCACCGGCCACATACTGCTCGTAAGCGGCCTTGAAACCATCGGGTGCCTTCACCTCGTGCGTGTCGCGGTTGAGCTGGCAGCCCTGCTGGTCACCCGAAATATTGATCGGAAACACCACTTCGGCAGCGAACTTGCCGCCCTCTTCCAGCACGGCATTGACGGTGTCGACATCGATCTCGGCATGCTTGGGC
This sequence comes from uncultured Limnohabitans sp., assembly GCA_964431215.1. Taxonomy (GTDB): domain Bacteria; phylum Pseudomonadota; class Gammaproteobacteria; order Burkholderiales; family Burkholderiaceae_C; genus Limnohabitans_A. The sequence goes on along the minus strand of CAYSIY010000377.1, from coordinate 1,270 downwards.
ATGGCCTTGAAGGCGGTGTTCACGTCCAGCAGTTCGTGCAGGACGAATTGCATGTCACGCAGGGGCGGGTTGTAGATGGGCATGGTGCGACTCCAGAAAAATGGGGGTGAAAAAGTTCAAGCCCGACGCGGGTCGGTGGGGGGGGCCGTGCTGTAGCGCTCGAGCAGCCGTGCAAAACCCTGGCGGGCGCGGTCCGACGCGCCGGGCAATTTCAGAAACCGGGCTTCATAGTGCAGGGCGAGGATCAGGCCATGGATTTCAAATGCGACCTGCAGCGGGTCGACTTGCCGCACCAGATGACCCTCGTCTTGCGCCTGTTCGACCGCACGACGCAGGGCCGCCTGCCAACTGGTCACCGACGAGGCCAGGGCGTCGCGGACCGGACCGGTGCGGTCATCAAACTCGACCGCGCCACTGATGTAAATACAGCCGGAATCGATTTCGGCAGAGGTCTGCACCATCCAGTTGTCAAACATGGCCTGCAGGCGCGGCAAGCCACGCGGTGCTTTCATGGCCGGATAAAACACCTCGGCCTCGAAACGATCGTGGTATTGGCGAATGACGGAGATCTGCAGCTCCTCGCGTGAGCCGAAATGTGCGAAGACGCCCGACTTGCTCATGCCGGTGATTTCGGCCAAAGCGCCGATGGACAGGCCCTCGAGCCCGATCTGCGAAGCCAGGCCCAGCGCCGCATCGACAATGGCCGCCTTCGTCTGCTGGCCCTTGAGCAGGGCGCGCTTGCCGGGTTCGGATGAACTGACGGCCTGCAGCTGGGGCGGGGGGGGGGCTTTTCGGGGGTTCATGGCGTGCAGAATAGAACGACCGTTCTATTCTGCACGATTTCCGCTGGGTCCCTGCGAAATCCGCAGGAATTGAGGGTATATCCCGATCACACGCCAGCAGTGCAGGTCAGGCCCTGAAGGCCACCACCTTCTGGCTCTGGCGGCCCAAGCCCTCGATGCCCAGCGTCATGACGTCGCCACGCTTGAGGAAAACCGGCGCTGGCTGGCCGTCTTTCTTGATGCCCATGCCCACACCGGGCGGGGTGCCGGTGGTGATCACATCGCCGGGCTCCAGCGTCATGAACTGGCTGACATAGCTGACGAGCTTGGCCACGCCGAAGATCATGGTCTTGGTAGACCCGCTTTGCATGCGCTGGCCATTGAGGTCCAGCCACATGGCCAGGTTCTGCGGGTTGGGCACTTCATCGCGCGTCACCAGCCAAGGGCCGATCGGACCGAAGGTGTCGCAGCCCTTGCCCTTGTCCCAG
>CAYSIY010000376.1:0-1556 GCA_964431215.1 uncultured Limnohabitans sp. | reverse complement strand
CGGCCATAGGTGGGCTTGATGCCGGTGATGCCGCAAAAGCTGGCGGGCTGGCGAATGGAGCCGCCGGTGTCGGTGCCGGTGGCCGCAGGCACCAGACGGGCGGCAATGGCGGCGGCGCTGCCGCCGGACGAGCCACCGGGCACGCGGCTGGGATCCCAGGGGTTTTTCACCGCGCCGTAGGCGGAGTTTTCGTTGCCCGAGCCCATGGCAAATTCGTCGCAATTGAGCTTGCCCACCGTGACCATGCCGGCCTCGGCCAGCCGTTGCACCAGCGTGGCATCAAACGGCGAGCGGTAGCCCTGGAGCATTTTCGAGCCGGCCGTGGTCGGAAAGTCTTTTGTGACAAAGATGTCCTTGTGGCCCAGGGGCACACCTTCGAGCGGCCCGGCCTTGCCAGCGGCGAGGCGTTCGTCGGCAGCCCTGGCCTGCGCCAGCGTGGCTTCGGGGTTCAGGGCCAGAAAGCTGCCGCTGCCCTCGGGGTTCATGTCGGCCTGGGCGCGGGCCAGAAAGTGCTGTGCCACCTCGGCAGCGCAAAAGGATTTGGCCTTCAGGCCAGCGGCCAATTCGGCCACGGTCATGTCATGCAATTGCGTCATGGCCCGCCTCACTCAATCACTTTGGGCACCAGAAACAGCCCGCGCTCGACGGCCGGGGCGCTTTGCTGGTTGGCCTCACGCTGGTTGGGTTCGCTGACCCGGTCTTCGCGCAGGCGCAGCTGCACCTCCTGGATGGCGGCCACAGGGTGCGCCAGAGGCTCGATGCCGGTGGTGTCCACCGCCTGCATGGCCTCGACGATGGAGAAAAAGCCATTGATTTGAGCGCGCATGCGCTCACTTTCTTCGGGTTTCAGTTCGAGCCGCGCCAGATGGGCAATGCGGTCGATTTCCTGGGAGGTCAGGGACATGGTGTTGAAGCGAGTTTTGAAGCGATCGGCACCGCACCGTTCAAAAATGAGGTAACGGGGCGTTTTGGGGTGCAGCCAGGCAGGGTGATGGGGTATTATCCTGCGTTTGCAAAAAGCGTCGTTACACTGGCGTTTCCTGCCAGGTGACCCCCTCATCCGACCCCGGAACTGCGCCCTTCGTGCAGCGCATTTCCCAGAAGCACACGCCATATGTTCTCTTCATTCCGCCGCTATTTTTCCAGCGATCTGGCCATTGATCTGGGCACGGCCAACACACTGATCTTCGTTCGTGACAAGGGCATCGTGCTCGACGAGCCTTCGGTCGTGGCCATCCGGCACGAGGGCGGCCCCCAGGGCAAGAAGACCCTCCAGGCCGTGGGCCACGAGGCCAAGGCCATGCTGGGCAAGGTGCCAGGCAACATTGAGGCCATCCGCCCCATGAAGGACGGCGTGATTGCCGATTTCACCGTGACCGAGCAGATGCTCAAGCAGTTCATCCGCATGGTCCATCCGCGCAGCACTTTCCGCCCCAGCCCGCGCATCATCATCTGTGTGCCCTGCGGCTCCACCCAGGTCGAGCGCCGCGCGATCCGCGAATCGGCCCTGGGCGCGGGCGCCTCCGAGGTTTACCTGATCGAGGAACCCATGGCCG
>CAYSIY010000375.1:0-1592 GCA_964431215.1 uncultured Limnohabitans sp. | reverse complement strand
GGTGGTGGGCTTTGCCGACCTGGGCATGGAGGCGATTTACGAATTCGACGTGGTGGACATGCCCGTGACGGTGGCGGTCGATGCCGGCGGCACCAGCGCCCACATCACCGGCCCGGCCGAGTGGCAAAAGCGCATTGCCACCGGCGAGTTCAGGGGCATCAGCGTCGCGGCGGCCTGATGCGCCAGCGACAAAAGGCCGCGCAAGCGGCCTTTTTCACGTTCCAGCGAAGATGAACATGCGGCACCCGATCGGCGTTTTCGACAGCGGCATCGGCGGCCTGAGCGTGCTGCAGTCGCTGCTGGCAGCCCTGCCCCACGAACGCTTTGTGTACCTGGCCGACAATGGCCACGCCCCCTATGGCGAAAAGACCGACCTCTTCGTGCGCCAGCGCAGCCTGGCTATCACCGAGCACCTGGTCCGTGAGTACCACATCAAGGCCCTGGTGGTGGCCTGCAACACCGCGACCGCTGCCGCCATCCACGAATTGCGCACACGGCACCCGCAACTGGTGCTGGTGGGCGTGGAGCCCGCCCTCAAACCGGCCACGCAACTCACCCGCACCGGCCGGGTCGGTGTCATGGCCACACGCGGGACCGTGTCCAGCGACAAATTCCAGCGCCTGATGACCGGCCTGCAGGGCGCGGCCGATTTCACCGTCTGCGCCTGCAATGGCCTGGCCCTGGCCATCGAACAAAGCACCCTGCCCGAGCATCAGGCCAGTGCCCAAGCCGAAGTCGAACGGCTGCTGCGGTTTTACACCGGTCAGATGGGGCCCTTTGGACGGAGCGAAAACGCGATCGACACCCTGGTGCTGGGCTGCACCCACTATGTGTTTGCACAAGAGCCCTTGCAGCAACTGCTTGGCCCCGAGGTGCATCTGGTCTCCACGGGTGAGCCGGTGGCCCGCCAGACGCATCGTCTGCTGCAGGCCGCAGGCCTGCTCAACCCGCAAGCCGCCCCCGCACACGCGCATGGCCGCGTGACGCTCTACACCACCGGCGATCTGGCAGGGCTCCAGGCCGCAGCGCAGCGGTGGCTGCATCTGCCGTCGCACGGCTGCCAGCGCGTTCACATCGGCTGACCCACGGCCTGTCATTGCGCACGCGCAACCCCTGCTGCTGGCGGCCCGGGCTGGCGTCAGGCTCCGGATCAGCCGCCCAACTGCTGCTCGAGCTGGTGCAGCACCTGGTAGCACGGCAGCACCTGGGCCACGCTGGCATTGGGCTCGCGGCCTTCGCGGATGGCGGCAAAGAACTCACGGTCCTGCAGCTCGATGCCATTCATGCTCACATCCACTTGCGAGACGTCGATCTTTTCTTCCTTGCCGTTAAACAGGTCGTCATAACGGGCAATGTAGGTGCCGGTGTCGCCGATGTAGCGAAAGAAGGTGCCCAATGGGCCGTCATTGTTGAACGACAGGCTCAATGTGCAGATCGCGCCATTGGCCGCCTTGAGCTGGATGCTCATGTCCATCGCAATGCCCAGCGTCGGGTGGATCGGGCCCTGGATGGCGTTGGCCTGCACGATCGGGCTGCCGGCCTGGTAGGCGAACAGGTCGACGGTGTGCGCGGCATGGTGCCACAGCAGGTGG
>CAYSIY010000374.1:0-1594 GCA_964431215.1 uncultured Limnohabitans sp. | reverse complement strand
ACCGCCATCACCGCCTTTTTTGGCCTGTCCAACCGCATGGCCAACGTCACGGGCATGATGCCCAACCCCGAGTTTTACCTGATGGGGCGTGTGCCCAAAGCCAAATCCTGAAGGGCACCGGCCTTCAGTCGGGTGTCACCCGCGTCCGAACCCAGTCGGGCAAATTCACCGCTTTTTGCTTCGGAAAATCAACCCAGATGGTGGTGGCCCCCCCGGCCGAATAAAGGTCTGCAGGCCGATCGGTCGGGGCCAGCGTGCACCAGGTCTCGAAAGTGGTGCGTCCAGGGTCACTCACGTACATCGTCGCCAGAATGTCGCCCGGATAGGTGAACTGTTTGTAGAAATTGCAAAAGGCATTGACGATCACCGGACCTTCACCCCGGGGCTGGGGCTCGCAGCCAATGCTGCGAAACCACTCGATCCGGATCGTCTCCAGATAGCGAAAGTAGACCGTGTTGTTGACATGGCCCATGGCGTCCATGTCCCCCCAACGGATGGGAATGACCATCTGATGGACCTGCTTCTTGCGATCGGGCAAAACCAGCTTCATGCGCCCTCCCCTCTGACGGCAAAGCCATCATCGGCGGCCATCACCGCCCGGTTGACCCAGCGCGACGGCCCGCTGGCCTGCGTCTGCAACACGGCATCCAGATCCTGCGGCTGACTCCGCCCGGCCCTGTTGCGGGTGCGTACCGACAGATCGATTTCATGCGCCATGACAACTCCTGCTTTTTGATGGCCAATTGTGCGATGCTGGCCCGGGCCTGGCGCATAAAATGAGTCGCACGCCCGACAGGGCCAGCGTTTTCAACCCTTTCCTTGCGAGATCATGAGCCCTCAAGAAATACTCGACACCTACGGCCCCCGCGAAGCGATGGAATACGACGTGGTCGTGGTCGGCGGTGGCCCCGGCGGTCTGTCCACCGCCATCCGTCTCAAGCAACTGGCTGCCGAAAAAGGCGAGGACGTGTCGGTGGTGGTGCTTGAAAAAGGCGGCGAGCCCGGCGCGCACATCCTCAGCGGCGCCATCATGGACCCGCGCGCCCTGAGCGAACTCTTGCCCGACTGGAAAACGCTGGGCGCACCGCTCAAGCAGCCTGTGACCGACGATGCCTGGAGCTTTTTAAGCGAAACCGGCGCCACCCGCACCCCCGGCATCTTTTTGCCCGAATGCGCACAGAACCACGGCAACTACATCATCAGCCTGAGCAATTTCACACGCTGGCTGGCCCAGCAGGCCGAGAACCTGGGGGTCGAAATCTTCCCCGGCTTCACCGCCGCCGAAGTGCTCTACAACGCAGACGGTTCGGTCAAAGGTGTGGCCACCGGCAATATGGGGATCGGCAAAGACGGCGAGCCCACCGAGAACTTCCAGCTCGGCATGGAACTGCACGCCAAATACACCGTGTTTGCCGAAGGCGCACGCGGCCACCTGGGCAAGCAACTGATTGCCCAATACAAGCTCGACGAAGGCCGCGACCCGCAGACCTATGGCATCGGCATCAAGGAAGTCTGGGAAATCGACCCCTCACGCCACACCCCCGGCTTTGTCATGCACACCGCGGGCTGGCCCATGAACAACGACACCTACGGT
>CAYSIY010000373.1:0-1595 GCA_964431215.1 uncultured Limnohabitans sp. | reverse complement strand
CTCGACTGTCTCAGATCAGGCCGTCACTGGGCTGACTTTTGCAGACCTTCCCTAATACGTCAACCGACTCTATGCCGTGGTCAAGCGACACCTGACGCTGGATTTTCAGATGGTGTGTCTGACCGATGACATGCAAGGCACCCACCCGCAGGTGCGCTGCCTGCCAGTCCTACCTCTCGGGCTACATGCACCAGCAGGGCCTGCTTGCATACTGGCCCAAGGCTTGGTGCCCGAGTTTCAAATACGACTGCATCCCGGCATGGCCGACCAATTTCTGGACTGAGCCTTTCATTCCGGCCGATGCGCGCATCGTCATCTTCCATGGGGAATGCAACCCACCCGATGCACTGGCCGGACGGCGCAACCGCCGCTTTCGTTTCATCAAGCCGGCCACATGGGTGGCCGGGCATTGGCACGAATGACCATTGGCGCTGCTGGATCGGGCCATTTATTTACAGATAGGACACGGCCACGATCTCGTAGCGCCTCACACCGCCCGGTGCCTGTACCTCGGCCACGTCCCCCTCCTCCTTGCCGATCAGAGCGCGAGCAATCGGGCTGCTGATGTTGATCAGGCCCAGCTTGAGGTCAGCTTCATCTTCGCCCACGATCTGGTACTTGACCTGGTCACCGCTGTCTTCGTCTTCGAGCTCGACAGTCGCACCAAACACCACGCGGCCGCCAGCGTCCAGCGAAGCCGGATCGATGATCTGCGCAGCCGAAAGCTTGCCTTCAATTTCCTGAATGCGGCCCTCAATGAAGCCCTGACGGTCCTTGGCTGCGTCGTATTCGGCATTTTCGCTCAGGTCACCTTGGGCTCGGGCTTCAGCGATCGCCTGGATCACGGCCGGGCGATCCACGGTTTTGAGGCGGTGTAGCTCTTCCTTGAGCTTCTCGGCACCACGCTTGGTGATCGGGATGGTGGACATCGGTCTCTCTCCAAAAACAAACCGCCGAGGCAACCTCGGCGGTGGATGGGCCGCATGATAGCGCGACCCGGAGTGGTTTGGACAATCAGGCAGCGGCCAGCTGGGCGTGCATCTCTTGCACGGAAATCACATCCAGATTGTCCATGCTCTTCATGCCCTGCACGGCGGCTTCTGCCCCGGCAATGGTGGTGAAGGTCGTCACGCGCGCCAGCAAAGCCGAGGTACGGATATGGCGGGAATCGGCGATCGCGTTGCGACGCTCTTCCACCGTGTTGATGACCATGGCCACTTCCTTGTTCTTGATCATGTCCACGATGTTGGGGCGGCCTTCGGTCACCTTGTTGACCTGCTGCACAGGCACACCGGCATCGGCAATCGCCGCAGCCGTGCCTTTGGTGGCCAGCAGTTCAAAGCCCAGGGCCACCAGCTGACGCGCCACCTCGACGGCACGCGGCTTGTCGCCGTTCTTGACCGTAAGGAACACCTTGCCCGAGCGCGGCAGCTTGGTGCCTGCGCCCAGCTGGCTCTTGACGAAGGCTTCGCCAAAGGTCTTGCCCACGCCCATCACCTCACCGGTGGACTTCATCTCGGGGCCGAGGATGGTGTCCACACCCGGGAACTTCACAAACGGGAACACGGCTTCCTTGACGCTGAAGTACGGCGGCG
>CAYSIY010000372.1:0-1617 GCA_964431215.1 uncultured Limnohabitans sp. | reverse complement strand
ACATCGACGAGGTGATCCACATCATCCGCAACAGCGACGAGCCCAAGGCCGCGCTGATCGAGCGCTTCAGGCTGAGCGATCGGCAGGCCGAGGACATTCTTGAAATCCGCCTGCGGCAACTGGCCCGTCTCGAAGCCATCAAGATTGAGCAGGAGCTCTCGGAACTGCGCGACGAGCAGAAAAAGCTCGAAGAGATCCTGGGCAGCCCGGCCGCCTTGCGCAAGCTGATGGTCAAAGAGATCGAAGCGGACGCCAGGACCTTTGCCGATGCCCGTCGCACCCTGATTCAGGAAGAAAAGAAAGCTGTGGCCGAGGTCAAGGTGGTGGACGAAGCGGTCACGGTGGTCATCAGCCAGAAGGGCTGGGTGCGTGCGCGTCAGGGGCATGGGCACGATGCGGGCAGCTTCGCCTTCAAGGCCGGCGATGGTCTGTACGACACCTTTGAATGCCGCACGGTGGACCAGCTCATTGTGTTGGGCACCAACGGGCGCGTGTACAGCGTGCCGGTGGCGGCGCTGCCCGGGGCGCGTGGCGACGGCCAACCGATCACCACCCTGATCGATCTGGAAAGCGGCACCCAGCCCGCGCACTACTTTGCAGGGCCCACCCATGCCACGCTGCTGCTGTCGGGCTCGGGCGGCTATGGTTTCCTGGCTACCGTCGATGGCCTGGTCTCGCGCAACAAGGGAGGCAAGAGCTTCATCAGCCTGGGCGAGGGTGAAACGGTGTGTGCGCCCTCGCATGTGAGCGGCTCCAGTGCCACCGCCAGCGCCGACAAACCGGCCCTGCCCGCTGCCACCCATGTCTGCTGCGCCAGCACGGGCGGTCGCATCCTGACGTTTGACATCGGCGAGCTCAAGCTGATGGAAAAAGGCGGCCGTGGCCTGATGCTGATCGACCTGGAGCCCAAGGACACGCTGGCGGGGGCGGCCGCTTACACCCGCAGCGTGAGGATCGAGGGCATGGGTCGCGGCGGCAAGGCGCGTGAAGAAACGCTCGAAATCCGCAGCCTCAACAACGCCAGGGGCAGCCGGGCCAAAAAAGGTAAGCTGGCGGATCTGGGCTTCAAGCCCCATCGGCTCAGCCGGGTGGAGTAAGACGGCCTGGCCGTCCTTCAGCTGCTCTCCCTTCAGCGGCTCGCGCCTGCGGCCAGCGCCCGCTCGCGCCTGCGGCCAGCGCCCGCTCTCGGCTGGCCTGCGCTGCCGCGGCATGGGGCGCGGCGGTGTTCCAGCCCTGCAGGTGGCTCTCGGCCAGCCGGGCCAGTGCCTCGATCCACTCGGGGCTGTCGTTGAGGCAGGGGATGTACTCGAAGCTTTCCCCGCCCGCATGCAAAAAGGCTTCGCGCGCTTCCATCTGGATTTCCTCCAGCGTTTCCAGGCAGTCCCCGGTAAAGCCGGGACAGACCACGTCCACCTTTTGGGTGTCTTGCTGCGCCAGCTCGATCAGTGTGGGTTCGGTATAGGGTTCCAGCCATTTGGCCTTGCCAAAACGTGACTGGAAGGTGATGCGGACTTTCTCGCGCGGCAGGCCCAGTGCTTCGGCCAGCAGGCGTCCGGTTTTCATGCATTCGCAGTGGTAGGGGTCGCCCAGGTGCAGCGTGCGCTCCGGCATGCCGTG
>CAYSIY010000371.1:0-1619 GCA_964431215.1 uncultured Limnohabitans sp. | reverse complement strand
TCGGGATCAGGCCGGCATCGCTGGCGCCCTGCACATTGTTCTGGCCACGCAGCGGGTGCAGGCCGGTGCCGGGGCGGCCGATCTGGCCGGTCAGGCTGGCCAGCGCAATCAGGCAGCGCACGTTGTCGGTACCGTGCACATGCTGGCTCACCCCCATGCCCCACAGGATCATGGCCGCCTTGCTGGTGGCGTAAGCGCGTGCCACTTCGCGAATCGTCCCGGCAGGGATGCCGCAGAGGGGCGCCATGAGCTCGGGGCTGAAGGCCTGCAAATGGGCCTTGAGCTCGGTCACATGATCGGCGCGTTCGCGCAGGAAAGTCTCGTCACACAGGCCCTCGTTGACAATGGCGTGCAGCATGGCATTGAGCAGGGCCACATCGGTGTCGGCCTTGAAAGGCAGCACACGCCAGGCATGGCGAGCCATATCGGTGACGCGAGGGTCCATCAGCACAATGCGCGTGCCGCGTTTGGCTGCGTTCTTCATCCAGGTGGCGGCCACCGGGTGGTTGTTGGTGGGGTTGGAGCCGATCACGATGATCAGATCGGCGTGCTCGACATCACGCACCGGGTTGCTCACCGCACCCGAGCCCACGCCCTCGAGCAGCGCAGCGACGCTGGAGGCATGGCACAAACGGGTGCAGTGGTCGACGTTGTTGCTGCCAAAGCCGGTGCGCACCAGTTTCTGGAACAGGTAGGCCTCCTCGTTGCTGCCTTTGGCCGAACCGAAACCGGCCAGCGCCTTGAGGCCGAATTTGTTCTTGAGTTCGCGCAGGGGTCGAGTCGCTGCTTCCAGTGCCTCTTCCCAGCTCGCTTCGCGGAACACCTCACGCCAGTCGGTGGTGCCCTCGATCAGCGCCACATCCTTGCCCACGCCGTTTTGACGGATCAGGGGTTTCGTCAGCCGATCCGGGCTGTGCACATAGTCCATGCCAAAGCGGCCCTTGACGCACAGGCGGCCTTCATTGGCGGGACCGGGGCGACCCTCGACGCTGACGATTTTTTCATCCTTGACCTTCAGGGTGACCAGGCAACCCACGCCGCAGAAGGGGCAGACCGAGTCGACTTCGCGGTCCACCTTTTGTGCGCCGATGTGGCTTTTGGGCATGAGCGCCCCCGTGGGGCAGGCCTGCACGCATTCGCCGCAGGCCACGCAACTGCTCTCGCCCATGGCGTCGCCCAGGTCAAACACCACCTGGGTGTGGGCACCGCGATGCGCCAGGCCAATCACGTCGTTGACCTGCAGATCCCGGCAGGCGCGTTCGCAGCGGTTGCACTGGATGCAGGCGTCCAGGTTCACGGCCATGGCCGGGTGCGAGAGGTCGGCAGGTACGGCCTCGCGTCGCAGCGCCCTGAGCGCCGGGCGCACCTGCACGCCGTGGTGCTCGGCCCACTGGCTGAGTTCGCCATGCGGCGCTTGTGGGCGGTCGTCCAGCCATTTGTAGCCCTGCTCGGGCAGGTCGGCCAGCAGCATCTCCAGCACCATCTTCTGGCTCTTGAGGGCGCGCTCGCTGTCGGTCTGCACTTTCATTCCGGGGGTGGCGCTGCGGCAGCAGCTCGGCGTGAGCGTGCGTTCGCCCTCGATCTCGACCACGCAGGCGCGGCAGTTGCCGTCGGGGGTC
>CAYSIY010000370.1:0-1623 GCA_964431215.1 uncultured Limnohabitans sp. | reverse complement strand
CCTTGAACTTGGACTTGATCCAGTATTCGACGGCCTTGACGTCGTGGTTGGTGGTTTTTTCGAAGGCCTTGATGGCCAGGCCATCGGCTTCGGAGAAATTCTTGACCAGCCCCGTGAGGTAGCTGCGGGCACCGGGCGAGAGGGGTTTGAACTCGTCAAAACCGGCGTCCGACAAGGCGATGAACCAGGCGATTTCGACCTGCACACGCCGGTGCATATAGCCCAGCTCGCTCATCAGCGGGCGCAAGGCATCGAGTTTGCTGGCGTAGCGGCCATCGAGCGGCGAAAGGGCAGAAATCGGGGCAAAGTTCATGCGCCGATTGTAGGCGGGGCGGGTTTACCCGAGGCGTGCGACCCGGCAGGCGCATGGCCTGCTGCGGGCGCAGGAGGCTTCCCCCTAGAATTGACCCCTGCTGTTATTTCCAGTGGTACCCCATGAAACTCATCGGTTCGCTCACCAGTCCCTACGTCTGCAAGGTCCGCATCGTGCTGGCCGAGAAAAAGCTAGATTACCAGTTCGTGACCGAAGAGGTCTGGTCGGCCGACACACGCATCCACGAATCCAACCCCCTGGGCAAAGTGCCCTGCCTGATCATGGAGGGGCATGAGGCGGTGTTCGACTCGCGCGTTATTGTGGAATATCTGGACACGCTCTCGCCGGTGGGCAAGCTGATCCCCACCGATGGGCGCGCACGCGCGGAAGTCAAGACCTGGGAAGCGCTGGCCGATGGCGTGATGGATGCCGCCCTGCTGGCGCGCATGGAGTCGGTCTGGGCCGGTCGCGCCGAAAACCAACGCAGCCAGGCCTGGATTGACCGGCAACTGGCCAAGATCGACCGCGCCTTGCACGCCATGGACCAGGGCCTGGGCGACAAGCCCTTTTGCTCGGGCGTGCACATGAGCCTGTCGGACATTGCGGTAGGCAGCGCCCTGGCTTACCTGGATTTCAGGTTCCCGCAAATCGACTGGCGCACCGGCCAGCCCGGGCTGCACCGGCTGTTTGACAAGCTCATGCAGCGCCAGAGCTTCATCGACTGCATTCCCCGGGCCTGACGCCAGGTCATTTATTTGTAGAAGGCCTCGACCTGGCCCTTGAGCTTGAGCATCAGGGGGTTGCCCTTGCGGTCAAGCGTCTTGCCCGCGGGCACCTTGATCCAGCCTTCGCTGATGCAGTATTCCTCGACATCGTTGCGGTCCTTGCCATTGAAGCGGATGCCGATGTCGTGCTCGAAAATCGCCGCCACATGGTGCGGGCTGCGGGGGTCAATGGAGAGGCGGTCGGGCAGGGCGGGACGGGTGGTTTCGGTCATGGTTCGATACGACAGCTAAAAGCACATTGTCCTTGATCGCCAAATGCGGTCGGGCATGCTGGAGCAGCCGCGTTCTGTCATCTCCGTCATCGTCAAGCAACCCCCCGTCATCCCCAAGCTGCCCCTCGTCATCCCCAAGCAGCCCCTCGTCATCCTCAAGCAACCCCTCGTCATCCTCGGGCTTGACCCGGGGATCCCCGAATCCACCTGTCTGTGCCATCCGGCACTGGCCAGCAAGGCCCCGCTGCCGTCCACGCTCAGGTCCTGCCCTGCCGTCATGCTCACGCTCTGGCCTTCAAAGCTGCTGCCCACG
>CAYSIY010000369.1:0-1629 GCA_964431215.1 uncultured Limnohabitans sp. | reverse complement strand
ACATCGCCGAATTCGGTTCGGCCGCTTTCTTCCCCTTCATGTCCAAGCGCCAGGGCATCGTGCACGGGATCGGCCCTGAAAACGGCGCCACCCTGCCCGGCATGACCGTGGTCTGCGGCGACTCGCACACCTCCACCCACGGCGCGTTTGGCGCATTGGCCCACGGCATCGGCACCTCCGAGGTTGAGCACGTCATGGCCACCCAGACGCTGCTGGCCAAGAAGGCCAAAAACATGCTGGTCAAGGTCGAGGGCCAGGTGGCCAAGGGCGTCACGGCCAAGGACATCGTGCTGGCCATCATCGGCAAGATCGGCACGGCGGGTGGCACCGGCTACACCATCGAATTTGCCGGTAGCGCCATCCGCGCCCTCTCCATGGAAGGCCGCATGACGGTCTGCAACATGGCCATTGAAGCCGGTGCCCGTGCCGGGCTGGTGGCGGTGGACGACAAGACCATTGACTACGTCAAGGGCCGCCTGCTCTCGCCCACCGGGGTGGAGTGGGAGCAGGCGGTGCAGTATTGGAAAACGCTGCATTCCGACGAAGGCGCGACATTCGACGCCGTGGTTGAACTCGATGCCACGCAGATCGTGCCACAGGTCACCTGGGGCACCTCGCCCGAGATGGTGCTGGGCATTGACGGCACAGTGCCCGACCCCGACAAGGAAAAAGACGAGGTCAAGCGCAGCGCCATTGAACGCGCCCTGACCTACATGGCCCTGCAGCCGGGCAAGCAGATCGCCGACATCGCCATCGACAAGGTCTTCATCGGCTCGTGCACCAACAGCCGCATTGAAGACATGCGCGAAGCTGCTGCGGTCGTCCGCAAACTCGGGCAGAAAGTGGCCCGCAATGTCAAGCTGGCCATGGTCGTGCCCGGCTCCGGCCTGGTCAAGGCGCAAGCCGAAGCCGAAGGTCTGGACCAGATCTTCAAGGCGGCCGGCTTTGAATGGCGCGAACCCGGCTGCTCCATGTGCCTGGCCATGAATGCCGACCGCCTGGAGCCGGGCGAGCGCTGCGCATCCACCAGCAACCGCAACTTTGAAGGCCGTCAGGGGGCCGGTGGCCGCACCCACCTGGTCAGCCCAGCCATGGCCGCCGCCGCCGCCATCCATGGCCATTTTGTCGACATTCGCCAATTCGCCTGAAACCAAGGAGCCCCACCATGAAACTGTTCGTCCGCCTCAGCCTGATCACGGCCCTGCTGGCCCTTGCAGGCTGCAACACCGTGCGTGGCATTGGCCAGGACCTCGGCAAGCTGGGCTCCAGCATCGAGGGCGCCGCCAAAAAGTAAACCACCATGCAGAAATTCATCCTTCACAAAGGCCTGGTGGCCCCGATGGACCGCGCCAACGTGGACACCGATGCCATCATCCCCAAGCAGTTCCTCAAGTCGATCCGCAAGACCGGCTTTGGCCCCAACCTGTTTGACGAATGGCGCTACCTCGACCAGCCGGGCCAGCCCGGTGTGCCCGAGACCGACCGCAAGCCCAACCCGGACTTCGTGCTCAACCAGCCGCGTTACAAGGGGGCCAGCATCCTGCTGGCGCGCAAAAATTTTGGCTGCGGCTCCAGCCGCGAGCACGCGCCCTGGGCGATTGACCAGTACGGCTTTCGCGCCATCATCGC
>CAYSIY010000368.1:0-1651 GCA_964431215.1 uncultured Limnohabitans sp. | reverse complement strand
GGCGCCTGGGCGAGACCTACAACGTGGGCGGCTGGAACGAAAAGCCCAACATCGAGATCGTCAAGACGGTGTGTGCGCTGCTCGATGAACTGCGCCCCAAGGCCGACGGCACCCGCTACGCCACCCAGATCACCTACGTCACCGATCGCCCCGGCCATGACCGCCGTTACGCGATCGACGCCCGCAAGCTCGAAGCCGAGCTGGGCTGGAAGCCCGCGGAGACTTTCGAGACCGGCATCCGCAAGACGGTGCAGTGGTACCTGGATCACCCGCAGTGGGTGCAGAACGTGCAGAGCGGCGCTTACCGCGAGTGGGTCAGCAAGAACTACGTAGATCGGCAGGCATGAAGATTCTTTTGCTTGGCAAGAATGGCCAGATGGGTTGGGAACTGCAGCGCAGCCTGGCGCCGCTGGGTGAGCTGACCGCGCTCGACCGCCACAGCGAGCCGTGTGGCGACCTGAGCCAGCCCGACCGCCTGGCCGAGACCGTGCGAGCCCTGCGCCCCGACGTGGTCGTCAATGCCGCCGCCCACACCGCCGTTGACAAGGCCGAGAGCGAAGTGGATCTGGCCCGCACGCTCAACGCCGCTGCGCCTGCTGCGCTGGCGCAGGCCGCCGCACAGACCGGTGCCTGGCTGATTCACTACTCGACCGACTATGTGTTTGACGGCAGCGGCCAGCAGCCCTGGCAAGAGGACGACACCACCGGGCCACTGGGGGTGTATGGCCAGACCAAGCTCGAGGGCGAGCTGGCCATTGCTGCCAGCGGATGCCAGCATCTGATCTTTCGCACCAGCTGGGTGTATGCGGCCCGTGGCGGCAACTTTGCCAGGACCATGCTGAGGCTGGCGCAGGAGCGTGAGCGCCTGACCGTGATCGACGATCAGCACGGTGCGCCCACCGGGGCCGACCTGATTGCCGATGTGACGGCGCACGCCATTCGGGCCGCCCTGCAGCAGCCTGCGCTCGCAGGCCTGTACCACCTCGTGGCCAGTGGCGAGACCAGCTGGCACGGTTACGCCAGTCACGCCATTGCCCGCGCCCGCGAACTGCGCCCCGACCTGGCCTGGAAGGTGGGCGATATTGCTCCCTTGCCCACCAGCGCCTTCCCGACACCGGCCCGGCGTCCGCTCAACTCGCGGCTGAGCACGCGCAAGCTGCAGCAGACCTTTGGCCTGAGCCTGCCGCACTGGCAGCGCGGCGTGGACCGGCTGCTGTCCGAAATCCTGTAATCCGGCTGCGGCACAATTCGCGCCACCCCTCATCCGAACCGACCATGACCGACACCACCACAGCCGCCCTTTCATTGGGGGTCAGCCCGGAGCAACAGGCCCAGATCCTGGCCCAGGCCATGCCCTACATCCGCAAGTTCCACGGCAAGACCCTGGTCATCAAGTACGGCGGCAATGCCATGACCGACCCGGCCCTGCAGCAGGCTTTTGCCGAAGACGTGGTGCTGCTCAAGCTGGTGGGCATGAACCCCGTGGTGGTGCACGGCGGTGGACCACAAATCGAAAACGCCCTCAAGCGCCTGGGCAAAAAGGGCGAATTCATCCAGGGCATGCGTGTGACCGACGCCGAGACCATGGAAGTGGTCGAGTGGGTGCTGGGCGGCGAAGTGCAGCAGGACATCGTGGGCATGATCAACCGCG
>CAYSIY010000367.1:0-1693 GCA_964431215.1 uncultured Limnohabitans sp. | reverse complement strand
CGATCGCAAGACCGGTGTTTGGCAGGCACGGATTTTAATGGGCTGAGTTCACCAGTACCGCGCCCGAGGTCTTGTGGCTGGCCGTGTCGACCAGCACCAGCGCACCCAGGACGCGCGACTGGGCAAAGGGCAGGGTGGCCAAAGGCTCCTGCAGCGCCAGGGTCACATGGCCGATGGCGTTGGGGGCCAGTTCGGTCGCTTCTTCCTCGGCCAGGGTGTTCACATTCAGGCGGTGCACCACGCGCTGCACTTTGGCCTTGACCCAGCGGTGACCGTGCAGTGCCCAGTACAGGCGACCTGCGACCAGGGGCTCGTCGTCCATCCAGGCGATGGTGGTGCTCAGCTGGCGCTGGCCTTCGGGCGCCCCTTCGGCGGCCAGGAGCCAGTCGCCACGCGACACGTCCACCTCGCGGTCGAGCACGATGCCCGCACTGTGGCCTGCGGCCTTGCCCTGCGGCTGTCGGGTGGCCGACAGCACCTGCGACACCACGGCGGTCTGGCCACTCGGAAAGACCTGGACGCTCTGGCCGGGCTCGACGCTGCCCGTGGCCACACGGCCCCAGAAGACACGGCGACCCTGGGTGGTCACACCGGAGTCGTGGCGCTGCGCCGCCGGGCCGCCCCAAGGCACAGCAGCCCCCTCGGGGGGCAGCGCAGTACGCGCAGCGACCAGCGTGGGGGCTCCGGGTTTCTCGACCCATTGCACCGGGAAGCTGAAGGCCACCTCGGTCTCGGCAGGCGTGACGGGCAGCTCTTCGAGAATGCTGAGCAGGCTCGGACCGGTGTAGCCGCACCAGTCGGCCTGGTCGTTGTTTTCGGTGGTGACCACGTTCCAGCCCTTGAGGGCCGACACGGGCACCATGGCGGTGACGGTGATCCCGGCTTCCTGGGCGAATTTTTCCAGGGCGCCTGCAATGTTCTGGTAGGCCAGAGTGGCGTCGGCCACGGCGTCAAGCTTGTTGATGGCAAACACGATGGACGGCACGCGCAACAGCTTGAGCAGCAGCGAATGGCGGCGGGTTTGTGGCAGCAGTGGCAGATCGGGGTTGGCCCAGTCGAGCTTGATGGCATCGACCAGCACCACGGCCGCATCGGCGCTGGATGCCGCCGTGACCATGTTGCGGGTGTACTGCTCGTGGCCGGGCGCGTCGCCGATGATGAACTTGCGCGACTCGGTATTGAAGTAGCGGTAGGCCACGTCGATGGTGATGCCTTGCTCGCGCTCGGCCGACAGGCCATCGGTCAGCAGGGCCAGATCGGTTTGGCCGGACCGCTGAACTCCTGCCAGGTGGTCCTGCAGGACGGCTTTGGTGTCCACCAGCAGGCGGCCGATCAGCGTGCTCTTGCCGTCGTCGACCGAGCCGCAGGTGATGAACTTGAGGGCCGAAAAATGGTGTTCGTTGTGCATAACTGAGCTTTTCTGTCTGTAGGTTTCGCGGGTCAGCGCTCCCTGGCCTGGCTCGGCCAGGCCGGTGGAGCGGCCCCCTTGAGGGGGAGGCGGCGAAGCCGCTTCGGGGGGGTCTTAAAAGTACCCGTCTTTCTTGCGCTTTTCCATGGAAGCCTCGGAGGTCTTGTCGTCCATGCGCGTGGCACCGCGCTCGCTGACTTCGGCGGCCATCGTCTCGATCACGATCTGCTCGGGCGTGGCCGCATAGCTCTCCACCGGGCAGGTGCAGGTGATGTCGCCCACGGT
>CAYSIY010000366.1:0-1701 GCA_964431215.1 uncultured Limnohabitans sp. | reverse complement strand
TCCTGAAATGCCCAGGTGGCGGAATTGGTAGACGCACTAGTTTCAGGTACTAGCGCTGCGAGGCGTGGAGGTTCGAGTCCTCTCCTGGGCACCAGAATACAAAAGCCGATGCATTCGCATCGGCTTTTTCATTTAGGCAACACGCCGTTCAAACCGGCACAGCCACCAGATCGTGCCCCTCCACAGCCACGATGCGCGCTTTGGTGAACTCCCCCACCTTGAGCGTCTTGCTGATTTTTTCGGGCGGCATCAGACGAACGGTGCCGTCGATCTCGGGCGCATCGGCATAACTGCGACCCACGCCACCTCGGCGGCCCAGGGCCGAGGCTGAGTCGATCAACACCTGCATGGTGGCACCCACGCGCTGGTGCAGGCGCGCAATCGACACCTCTTCGGCCACCGCCATGAAGCGTGAACGGCGCTCCTCGCGCAAGGCTGCCGGCAGCATGCCGGGCAATTCATTGGCCACCGCACCCTTGACCGGGCTGTAGGCAAAGCAGCCTGCACGGTCAATGTCGGCTTCGCGCACAAAGTCCAGCAGATGGGCGAATTCATCTTCCGTCTCACCGGGAAAGCCCGCAATGAAGGTACTGCGGATCACCAGTTCAGGGCAGATTTCGCGCCAGCGCTGGATGCGCTCCAGATTCTTTTCACCGCTGGCCGGGCGCTTCATGCGGCGCAGCACATCAGGGTGGCTGTGCTGGAAGGGCACGTCCAGATAAGGCAGGACCAGGCCTTCGGCCATGAGCGGAATGATCTCGTCCACGCTCGGGTAGGGGTAGACGTAGTGCAGGCGGACCCAGGCACCGTGGGCTCGGGCCATCTCACCGAGCGCCTGCACCAGCTCCAGCATGCGGGTCTTGACAGGCTTACCGTCCCAGAACCCGGTGCGGTACTTCACATCGACCCCGTAGGCAGAGGTGTCCTGGCTGATCACCAGCAACTCCTTGACGCCCCCCTCAAACAGGGCCTTGGCCTCCTTGAGGACATCACCGATCGGACGCGACACCAGATCGCCGCGCATCGAAGGAATGATGCAGAAGGTGCAGCGGTGGTTGCAACCTTCGCTGATTTTCAAATACGCGTAGTGTTTGGGCGTGAGCTTGAGACCGGCCTCTCCAAATGCACCGGGCACCAGATCGAGAAACGGATCGTGGGGCTTGGGCAGGTGGGTGTGCACCGCGTCCATGACTTCCTGGGTGGCGTGCGGACCGGTCACGGTCAGCACGCTGGGGTGCGTCTGCAACACCAGGTTTTCACCCCCGTCGCCGGTCTTGGCGCCCAGACAGCCTGTGACAATCACCTTGCCATTTTCCGCCAGGGCTTCGGCAATCGTGTCCAGGCTCTCCTTGACGGCATCTTCAATGAACCCGCAGGTGTCGACGATGACCAGGTAGGCCACGTCACCGGTCTTGGATGTCTGGTCACGCTAGGCGCTGAGCTGCGTGAGGATGAGCTCAGAGTCGGTCAGCGCCTTGGGGCAGCCCAGGCTGACAAAGCCCACGGTAGGGGCACGCGTCGCGCCGGGGTGGGCGGTGGTTTCAGAGGTCATGGGGTGTGTGGACAAAAAGGGGGGCGCCGGCGTAAGCGCGCAAGACTAGCGCTCAGCGCTTGATGCCGAAGGTTCCTAAGAACTGTTCGGTCTGCTTTTGCATTTGTTCTTGCATCTCAATAAACGGGTTTCGACTGGTGTCCACCATG
>CAYSIY010000365.1:0-1705 GCA_964431215.1 uncultured Limnohabitans sp. | reverse complement strand
TCGAGTTCCAGATCGAGAGCTACCTGCGCTACCAGGGCGACAAGTTCAGCGAATATTTCGACGCCAACACCTATTTGCTGATCACCCGTGCGCTGGACTACTTTGACCCGGCGCGTGCGCAAGGCGGTGACCTGGTCAAAGCCTTGTCCAAGGCTCTGTGCAAGTTTCTGCTGGTCAGCTTCACCACCGACTGGCGTTTTTCGCCGGCACGCAGCCGCGAGATCGTGCAAGGCCTGATCGCCAATGGCCGCGATGTGAGCTACGCCGAGATCGACGCGCCGCATGGGCACGACGCCTTCTTGCTGGACGATCCGCGCTACTTGAATGTGGTGCGGGCCTATTTCGAGAAAACCGTGGCGGTGGGAGGTGTGCAATGAGCGACACCCAGATCCAACAAGCCATTGCCCGCCTGGTGCCCGAAGGCGCACGCGTGCTCGACCTGGGGTGTGGCGATGGTGCTTTGCTGGAATACCTGCAGCGCGAGCGCGGCTGCACCGGCTACGGGGTGGAGTTGGACGACGCCAATGTGCTGGCCTGCGCCCGGCGCGGTGTGAACGTGCTCCAGCTCAACCTGGACCAGGGTCTGAAGGTGTTTGCCGATCAGAGCTTTGATGTGGTGCTGCAGATCGACACCCTGCAACACCTGCGCAACGCCGAAGTCATGCTGCGCGAGACCGCCCGGGTCGGCAAGATCGGCATCGTCGCTTTCCCCAACTTCGCCCACTGGTTCAACCGCCTGAGCGTGCTGCGCGGCCGCATGCCGGTGACCCAGCGCCTGCCCTACCAGTGGTACGACACGCCCAACATCCGGGTGGGCACCTTTGCCGACTTTGCCGAGCTGGCACGCAAGAACCGGCTCGACATCCTCGATGCCTTCGGCCTGCAGGACGGTCAAGTGGTGCGCTGGCTGCCCAACCTGCGGGCCGGGACGGCGGTGTTCAAGCTGCAGCGGCGCTGAATCCGCCTCAAGCCGCCACAGGCGGCAGGTTGCCGCGCACCGGGCTGGTCATGCGGCCCTTGAAGTCCGTCCAGCACTCGCGTGTGAAGTCATAAAGCTTGCAGGCGCGGGCGGTGTCGAAGTACCACTTCCACGAGAAGGGCTGCACGATGATGCGCCCGGGCAGCATCTCTTCGAGTTTGGCCTGCGCCTGCTTGAGGCGGTAGAGCGGAATGCTCATGTCCACATGGTGCGCGGTGTGCTCCATGATGTGGTGCATCAGCGCACCGATCCTGAACGGGAAGGTCAGGTGCACCGTGGTGGACACGAAAGGTGCGGCGGCCATCCAGGCGGCCTTGTTGTCGTGCCAGGATACACGCACATGGGTGTGGTGAACGTACACCACGAAACCGATCATGCTGTTCCAGAAAAAGAAGGGCACGGCCACACCCAGCAACAGACTCAAGCCCACCGACTGGCCGGTGGCGACGGCGGCGGCGGCAATCGCGGCAATCCACAGGACCCCAAACACGGCCACCAGCAGGCTGTCCTTGAGGAAAATCGGACGGCGGGTGGGCATGTGGGCCTTGTTCGGGAAGAACTCGCGCTTCCACCAGATCTCGACCATGTAGTACAGGCCCGGTGCCCAGCCGCTGCGGTAGGCGCGCTCCAGCAGCTTCTGCAGGGGCGAGAGGGCGGCGAATTCTTCAGCCGTCTTGGGCGTCCAGACGAAGTCCACCCCTTTTAGGTTGGTGTAGCCGTGGTGCA
>CAYSIY010000364.1:0-1707 GCA_964431215.1 uncultured Limnohabitans sp. | reverse complement strand
TGGTGCGGCGCTCGCCCTGGGCTTCGACGATCTGGCCGTCGAGCACAAAGCGCACAGTGTTGGTGACTTGGGTCATGGTGGGGGCAGGTGGGGGTGGTGAGGGTGTGGCCCCTGATTTTAAGGAAGCCCGGCCGGGCTGGCGGGGTTTTCTGCGGATTTGCGCCGCAAGGTCCGTCAGAGCGCTTCCAGGCGCAGGGCCATGTCAGGAAAACGCTCGATCATCTTGATCAGTATTAATTGGGGTCAGATCCCAATTGTTTCAGGAACCGCGGTAGGTCGAATAACTCCACGGGCTAACGAGCAGGGGCACATGGTAGTGCTGGTCTTCATGGGCCACGCCAAAGTCCAGCGCCACCTGGTTCAGAAAGTTTGGCTCGGGCAGTTGCACGCCTTTGGCCTTGAAGTACCCGCTCACATCAAACACCAGCCGGTAGGTGCCCTTGCGCAAGCTGGCGTTGTCATACAAGGGGCCGTCGGGGTTGCGGCCATCGGCATTGAGGGTAAAGGTCTTGACCCGCGTGGCCTGCTCGCCCTGGGTGGTGTAGAGGCAGACGCTCATGCCGGCAGCGGGGCAGCCGTGCATGGTGTCCAGAACGTGTGTACTCAGGCCCATGGCATCTCGCTTTCTTGAACGGGTTGAAACTCAGTCGACCAAAGTGTATACACTTTTGGTTTTTATGGCTATCATCCCGAGCATGGACAGTCCGCCCGCCAAGGAAACCTCCACCACCCACAGCATTGTCGAGGCCCTGACACGCGCCATCGTCGAGCACCGGCTGCTGCCCGGGGCCAAGCTGGCCGAGCAGAAGCTGGCGGACCACTTCGGCGTCTCGCGCACGCTGGTGCGGCAGGCGCTGTTTCAGTTGTCGCAAAACCGCCTGATCCGCATGGAGCGCGCACGCGGCGCTTTTGTGGCCGCGCCCTCGGCGGACGAGGCCAGACAGGTGTTTGCCGTGCGCCGCATGCTCGAAACCCAAATGACGCGGGAATTTGTCCAGGATGTGACGCCATCGAAGATCCAGTCGCTCAGGGCGCACATCCAGCAGGAGCGTGAGGCCGTGGCCAAGGAAGACGTGTCCGGTCGCACCGAGCTGCTGGGCGACTTTCATGTGCACATGGCCGAGCTGATGGGCAATCAGGTGCTGGCGCAGATGCTCGACGATCTGATTTCGCGCTGCGCCCTGATCACCCTGATGTACCAATCGCGCAGCGAAGCACAGCATTCGACCGACGAACACGAAGAAATCGTGGCCGCCCTGGCCGCCCAAGACGCCGAGCGTGCGGTGCAACTGATGAACGACCACCTGCTGCATGTGGAAGAAGGCCTGACTTTCGACCGCAAGGTGCCCACCCACGACATTTCACTGGCCCTGTCCTGATCCCATGACCGTTTACGACTCCACCCTCCCCTACCCCCGCGACCTCAAAGGCTATGGCCGCGATGTGCCCCATGCCCGCTGGCCGGGCGGTGCCCGCGTGGCCGTGCAGTTTGTACTCAACTACGAGGAAGGCGGCGAAAACAGCGTGCTGCACGGTGACAAGGCGAGCGAGCAGTTTTTGTCTGAAATGTTCAACCCCGCTGCGTTTGAGGCCCGCCACATCAGCATGGAAGGCATCTACGAATACGGCTCGCGGGCCGGCGTGTGGCGCTTGCTGCGCGAGTTTGAAAAGCGCGGCCTGCCACTCACCGTGTTCGGCGTGGCCACC
>CAYSIY010000363.1:0-1730 GCA_964431215.1 uncultured Limnohabitans sp. | reverse complement strand
TAAGATCGGGCAATGGAATACACCTTCGCCTCCGCCACCGTGCTCTTGTTGCTGATCACCGATCCTCTGGGCAACATTCCGATCTTTGTCAACGCCCTCAAGCCGGTGGCCCCGCACCGCAGGACCTGGATCATCCTGCGCGAGTACCTGATCGCCTTTGGCCTGCTGCTGAGCTTCATGTTTGTCGGCGAGGGTTTTCTTAAGCTCATGGGCTTGCGTGACACTTCGCTGCAACTGGCTGGGGGTGTCGTGCTGTTCCTGATCGCGTTGCGCATGGTCTTTCCACCCCCCGCCGCCACAACCCAGGCAGCCGAAGACCAGGGTGAGCCCCTCATCGTGCCCCTGGCCATCCCGGCCATCGCCGGCCCGTCCGCTCTGGCCACGGTGATCCTGCTGGTCAGCCAGGCCCCCGAACGACGCCTCGAATGGATTGGGGCCCTGACGGTGACCATGGTCATCGGCGTTGTGGTGCTGCTGCTCGCCGATCGGATCCAGCGTCTGCTGGGTGACCGTTTTGTCATGGCCATGGAGCGCCTGATGGGCCTGATTCTGGTGGCGGTCGCGGTCGAAATGATGGTGCGCGCCCTCAAGGCCCTGGCCTGAATGCCTTTGGTGGCGGCTGCCCCTTCTAAAATCTGATGCCATGACCTTCCTTGAGATGCTGCGCGCCGCCGAGCGCCAAAACCGCTCCATGCTTTGTGTGGGCCTGGACCCTGAGCCCACCAGGTTCCCGGCCGGCCTCAAGGGCGATGCCAACAAGATCTACGACTTCTGCGCCCGCATTGTGGATGCCACGGCCGATCTGGTCAGCAGCTTCAAGCCGCAGATCGCCTACTTTGCCGCGCACCGCGCCGAAGGCCAGCTCGAACGCCTGATGGAGCACATGCGCCGAGTGGCGCCGCAGGTGCCGATCATTCTGGACGCCAAGCGCGGCGACATCGGCTCGACCGCCGAGCAGTACGCCAAGGAAGCGTTCGAGCGCTACGGCGCCGATGCCGTGACGCTCTCGCCCTTCATGGGCTGGGACTCGGTGGCCCCTTACCTCAAGTACGAAGGCAAGGGCGCCTTTTTGCTGTGCCGCACCTCCAACCCCGGTGGCGATGACTTGCAGAACCAGCGGCTGGCCTCGGTGGATGGGCAGCCCCGCCTGTACGAGCATGTGGCCGCCCTGGCGCAAGGCCCCTGGAACCTGAACGGCCAGCTCGGCCTGGTGGTGGGGGCCACCTACCCGGCCGAGATCGAGCGCGTGCGCGAACTCGCTCCCACCGTGCCGCTGCTGATTCCGGGCGTGGGCGCGCAGGGCGGAGACGCGGTGGCCACCGTCAAGGCCGGCTGGCGCGAAGGGGCTTCCATCATCGTGAACTCGTCGCGCGCCGTGCTCTACGCCAGCAGCGGCGATGACTTTGCCGATGCCGCCCGCCAGGTGGCCATGCAGACCCGGGATACGCTCGAAGCGGCCAAGGGCTGAGGTCTGGGCGGGCTGTCATCTCGGTGCCAGCCCAGCGCAGGGGCGACTGTTAGCCTGCGGCCATGATCGACCTCTACACCGCCGCCACGCCCAACGGGCACAAGGTCTCGATTGCGCTCGAAGAGCTCGGCCTGCCCTACACCCTCCAGGTGCTCGACCTCGCCCAAGGCGAGCAAAAAACGCCCGCCTTTCTGGTCATCAACCCCAACGGCCGCATTCCGGCCATCGTCGACCACGCAGCCGGTGGCTTTGCGGTCTTCGA
>CAYSIY010000362.1:0-1743 GCA_964431215.1 uncultured Limnohabitans sp. | reverse complement strand
CTGGGCATCATCCAGAACTACATCAAGCGTGTGGTGGCTTTTTCGACCCTGTCGCAGCTGGGCTACATGACGGTCGCTCTGGGCGTCTCGGCCTACTCGGTGGCCGTGTTTCACCTGATGACGCACGCCTTCTTCAAGGCCTTGCTGTTCCTGGGCGCCGGCTCGGTCATCATGGGCATGCACCACAACCAGGACATCCGCTGGATGGGCGGGGTGCGCAAGTACATGCCCATCACCTGGATCACCTCGCTGCTGGGCTCGCTGGCCCTGATCGGTACGCCCTTTTTCTCGGGCTTTTACTCCAAGGACAGCATCATCGAAGCCGTCCACCTGAGCCATTTGCCTGCGGCCGGGTTTGCCAACTTTGCGGTGCTGGCCGGCGTCTTCGTGACCGCCTTCTATTCCTTCCGCATGTACTTCCTGGTCTTCCACGGCAAGGAGCGCTACGACCAGAACCCCGATGCCCACCACGGCCATGACGACCACGGCCATGGTCACGATGAGCACCACGAGCCCCATGAGTCGCCCTGGGTCGTGACGGTGCCGCTGTTGCTGCTGGCCATCCCGTCGGTGGTGATCGGCTACATGACCATCGAGCCCATGCTCTACGGCGAATTCTTCAAGGATGCGATCTTCATTGATGCTGACAAGCATGCGGTCATGAAGACGCTGGGTGAGGCCTTCCACGGTCCGGTGGCCATGGCCCAGCATGGCGTGAGCACCGCCCCCTTCTGGCTGGCCCTGGCCGGTGTGGTGGTGGCCTGGTACATGTACCTGATCAATCCCGCTGTCCCTGCCTTCTTTGCCAGGACCCTGCGTCCGCTGATCGTCATCCTGGAGAACAAGTACTTCATGGACTGGATCAACGAGAACATCCTGGCCCGTGGCGCCCGCCTGTTGGGCACCGGCCTGTGGAAGGGCGGCGACCGCGCGCTGATCGACGGGCTGGTGGTCAATGGCTCCTGGAGGGTGGTGGGCTGGGTCTCCAGCGTGGTGCGCTGGTTCCAGTCCGGCTACCTCTACCACTATGCGCTGGTCATGATCCTGGGCATTCTGCTGCTGATGACGTATTTCGTCTGGATGGCCAAGTAAACAAACCAGACCAAAGGAAAGAACAAAAATGGGATTGTTGAGCCTTGCCATCTGGACGCCGATTGCCTTTGGCGTCATCTTGCTGGCCCTCGGCCGTGACGAGCAGGCCCGCGCGGTGCGCTGGCTGGCCCTGGTCGGTGCCCTGGTCAGTTTTCTGGTGACCCTGCCTTTGTTGCAGGGCTTTGACAACGGCACGGCTGCGATGCAGTTTGTCGAAAAGGCCTCCTGGATCGAGCGCTTCAATGTCCACTACCACCTGGGCGTGGACGGCATCTCCTTCTGGTTTGTCCTGCTCACGGCTTTCATGACCTTGATCGTCGTCATTGCCGGCTGGGAAGTCATCACCACCAAGGTCAACCAGTACATGGCGGCCTTCCTGATTCTCTCGGGTCTGATGATTGGTGTGTTCTGCGCACTGGACGGCATCCTCTTCTACGTCTTCTTTGAAGCCACGCTGATCCCGATGTACCTCATCATCGGCATCTGGGGCGGGCCGAACAAGATCTATGCCGCGTTCAAGTTCTTCCTGTACACCCTGCTGGGTTCGCTGCTGACGCTGATCGCACTGGTCTACCTCTACACCGCATCGAACGGCAGTTTTGACATCCTGGCCTGGCACAAGCTGCCGCTGTCCGGTTCTGTCCAGACACT
>CAYSIY010000361.1:0-1745 GCA_964431215.1 uncultured Limnohabitans sp. | reverse complement strand
GGTTGGCGCAGGGCCAGCAGCCGGTACTTCATGGCGGCAGGCAGGGGCAACAATTCACCCCAGCGGTGCGAAAGCCAGGCGCAGTCCTGGGGCGACCAGGGCTCAGGCCATGGCACGGGGTCCAGCGGCGCAGACGAGAGTTTTCGCAGGGCATCGACCATCAGGTCCGACAGGTAGCGCAGGTGTTCAGGCACGTCGATGGGGGGCTCGGCGGGCAGGTCGCGAACCTGGGCGCGCCAAAGGCCATCGCCGCCCTGTGTCTTGTCCAGCACCTCAAAACACGAGCTTGCACGGCACCACACCTGCAGCAGACCTGCTCGTGGCCGCAGCACTTTTTCGAGTCGTACCTGCGTTCCGATCGGCTCAAAAGTGTCAGCAGGCCGTCCCGGCCGGTGAACCTCGCCACCGCGCGTGAGAGTCACGATGCCAAACGGACGGCCCTCACGCTCGCATTCACCCATCATGCGGAGGTAGCGCAGCTCGAAAATCTGCAGTGGCAGCAAAGCGCCCGGGAACACCACCGTGCCCAGCGGGAACAGTGGCAAGGCCTGGGTCTCGGAGGGATTCTGGCCGGGTTCAGGGAGCATGCCGCTATCATCCCACGCGAGCATGCGCAGCGCATGCACGAAGGGTTTTTCATGATCTACACGACGGCGAGCCTGGTGCTCGATGTGATCGCTGGTCTGGTGGCCGGCACCTGCCTGCTGCGTCTGGCCATGCAGGCCCAGCGCATTGCCTTCAACCAGCCGCTGGGCCGCTTTGTGTTTGCCATGACCGACTGGATCGTCTTGCCTCTGCGCAGGGTGATTCCGTCGTGGAGCCGCTGGGACTTGTCGAGCCTGATGGCCGCCTGGTTGATCAAGGCGCTGCAGTTTTTGCTGCTTTGGGTGCTGGCGGGCGGCCGCGGTCAGATCGGTTTGCTGCCGCTGGTCAGTCTGGTGGGCTTGCTGCAGCTGGCGGTGTCTGCCCTGAGCGCGCTGGTGCTGGTTTATGCGTTGATGTCCTGGCTGCAGCCCGGCCATCACCTGTTCCAGATGGCCGAGCGGCTGGCCCAGCCCTGGCTCGACCCGGTTCGCCGGGTGGTGCCTCAGATCGGCGGGGTGGATCTGGCCCCCCTGGTGCTGCTGGTGCTGCTGCAGCTGGTGGGCATGTTGCTGGCCGGACTGCAGGCGGGCTGGATGCGCTGAACCCGCCTTGTTGGATCAGCTCACCGCATCGGCCGGCTGGCGTTGCAGCATGGCCAGCACATGGGCCACGGTCTTGCGCAGTTCGCGGCGGTCACAGATGAAGTCCACCGCGCCTTTTTCCTGCAGGAACTCGGCCCGCTGAAAACCTTCGGGCAAAGTCACACGGACGGTGGTTTCGATCACACGCGGGCCGGCAAAGCCGATCAGGGCTTTGGGTTCGGCAATCACCACATCGCCCACAAAGGCAAAACCGGCCGAGACCCCACCCATGGTCGGGTCGGTCAGCACGCTGATGTAGGGCAGGCCTTTTTTGGCCAGACGGGTCAGGGCCGCATTGGTCTTGGCCATCTGCATGAGCGAGAGCAAGCCCTCTTGCATGCGCGCGCCACCGGTGGCCGTGAAGCAGACAAACGGCACTTTTTGTTCGATGGCGGTTTCGACGCCACGCACAAAGCGCTCGCCCACCACCGAACCCATGGAGCCGCCCATGAAGTCGAATTCAAAGCAGGCCGCCACCAGCTCGATGCTGTGCACCGCACCGCCCATGACCACCAGCGC
>CAYSIY010000360.1:0-1762 GCA_964431215.1 uncultured Limnohabitans sp. | reverse complement strand
GCCGATCTGCCCACGGAGCGACGAGAGGGCCTTTTGGCTCTGGTGACGCTGTACGGCGATGTGTCGGTGCTGGACAAGGCTGTCCAGCAGTTGCCCAAGTTGCCCGCCATCGAGCAAGCGCTGGCGCAACTGCGTTGGCTGGCCGCTCAGGTGCAAGGCGTGTCGGTCAGTTTTGATCTGGGTGACTCGCGCGGTTATGCCTATTACAGCGGCATCCGCTTTGCCATTTACGCCAAGGGCGCTGCCGACGCGCTGGCGCGCGGCGGGCGCTACGACGGTGTGGGCGCCGTGTTCGGCCACCGCATTGACCGCGACCGCCCGGCCGTGGGTTTTTCGCTGGACCTCAAGGAGCTGGTCGCCGCCGTACCGGCACTGGCTTTGCGTACCGCGGTCCGTGCTCCCTGGGGGGATGCCCCGGCCCTGCGCGCCGCCATTGCCAGCCTGCGTGCGCGTGGCGAAACCGTGGTCTGCGTGCTGCCAGGCCATGAAGACGAAATCGACGAATTCCATTGCGACCGCGAGCTGATCGAAGCTGCTGGCCAATGGGTGATCCAAGCCATCTGACTGCAGAGAAAACAAGCATGAACACAACTCAAGGCCGCAACGTGGTCGTCGTCGGCACCCAATGGGGCGACGAAGGCAAAGGCAAACTGGTCGACTGGCTGACCGAATCCGCCCAGGGCGTGGTGCGTTTTCAGGGGGGGCACAACGCTGGCCACACCTTGGTCATCAACGGCGTCAAGACCGCACTGCACCTGATTCCCAGCGGCATCATGCGCGCGGGGGTCAAGTGCTACATCGGTAACGGTGTGGTGCTGTCGGTGCCCAAGCTGCTCGAAGAAATCGCCGGCCTTGAAAAGGCGGGTGTGCAAGTGCGCTCGCGTCTGCGCGTCTCTGAAGCTTGCCCGCTGATCCTGCCTTACCACGTGGCGCTCGATGTGGCCCGCGAAGCCGCCCGCGCCAAATCCGGCACCGAAAAGATCGGCACCACCGGCCGTGGCATCGGCCCCACCTACGAAGACAAGGTGGCCCGTCGTGCCTTGCGGGTGCAGGACCTCAAATACCCCGAGCGCTTTGCCGCCAAGCTGCGCGAGAACCTGGCGCTGCACAACGATGTGCTGGTCAATCACCTGCACGCCGCCCCCGTGGACTTCGATACCGTGTTCAACGAAGCCATGGCCTATGCCAAAGAACTGGCCCCGATGGTGGCCGATGTCTCGCGCGAGCTCAACGAAGCTCACAAGGCGGGCGCCAATTTGCTGTTTGAAGGCGCTCAGGGCACTTTGCTCGACGTCGATCATGGCACCTATCCGTTCGTCACCTCCAGCAACTGCGTGGCGGGCAATGCGGCGGCAGGTTCGGGGGTCGGCCCGGGCATGCTGCACTACGTGCTCGGCATCACCAAGGCGTACTGCACCCGTGTGGGCGGCGGCCCGTTCCCGACCGAGCTCGAGTGGGAAAAGGAAGGTACACCCGGCTGGCACATGGCCACCGTGGGTGCCGAAAAAGGCACCACCACCGGCCGCGCCCGCCGCTGCGGCTGGTTTGACGCCGCGCTGCTCAAGCGCAGTGCCCAGGTCAATGGCCTGTCGGGCCTGTGCATCACCAAGCTCGACGTGCTCGACGGCCTGAAAGAGCTCAAGCTGTGCACTGGCTACCGGCTCGACGGCGAAACCATCGACATCCTGCCCATGGGTGCCGACGAGATCGCCCGCTGCGAGCCGATTTACGAAAGCATCGAGGGCTGGAGCGATTCGACCGT
>CAYSIY010000359.1:0-1774 GCA_964431215.1 uncultured Limnohabitans sp. | reverse complement strand
GGCAAGATCAAGAAGTTCGCATCCGAGGGCAAGAAGACCGCGGTGGTCTCCACCATCAACGGTGACTCCAACGTGCCCTTCTACAAGGAACTGGGCAACCAGGGCCTGAAGGCCAAGGACGTGCCGGTGGTGGCCTTCTCGGTGGGTGAAGAAGAGCTGCGCGGCGTGGACACCAAGCCCCTGGTCGGTCACCTGGCCGCCTGGAACTATTTCATGAGCCTCAAGAACCCGGCCAACGACGAGTTCACCAAGAAGTGGGCTGCCTACGCCAAGGCCAAGAACATTCCCGGTCACAAGGACAAGCCTCTGACCAACGATCCGATGGAAGCCACTTACATCGGTATCAATATGTGGAAGCAAGCCGTCGAGAAAGCCAAGACCACCGATGTGGATGCTGTCATCAAGGCCATGGCCGGTCAGACCTTCAAGGCACCGAGCGGCATCGTCAGCAAGATGGATGAGAAGAACCACCACCTGCACAAGTCGGTCTTCATTGGCGAGATCAAGGCCGATGGTCAGTTCAATGTGGTCTGGAAGACGCCCGGTCCCGTCAAGGCCAAACCCTGGAGCCCCTACATTGCGGGCAATGAGGGCAAGCCCGATGAGCCTGTGAAGAAGAAGTAAACCGCCTCCCTTGCAGGAGCGGTCTCCGACCGCGATCGAACGCCAGCCGACCAGAGCCAGCATCATCGCGGTCGGTCGCCGCTCCTGCCTGTTCTGCCGGTTGGCAAGCATTGGACAACACGATGACGAGATGGATGAACCGCTGGCTGTTGCTGCTGGCTGTGCTGCTGGCCGGCCCTGGCCACGCGCTGACGGCCGAAGAAGCCCTGGCCATGGCGGCAGGCGAGAACGATGCCCGCATTGAGGCGCTGACCCGGGCGGTGGCCAGGGGCGATGACAGGACCGCAGCTTTCTTGCAGGCCATGGCCGACGATGCGGTCAAGGTCGCTGGTGGCAAGGTGCTGGTGGTGCGCAACGGTCAGGGCTTTGACCCGGTGAGCGGGCAAGCCTTGGATGTACCGCCTGAGGCCGAAGACGTCATGCTCAACAACCGCCTGCGCGGCGAGATCGACACCGCGCTGGCTGCGCTCAAGCTTTTCAGCAGTGACGTGTCGCTGCGCAAACAGGCCGCACTGGCCCTGCTCAAGGAGCCGGATGCCAGCCGCAAGCCGGTGCTGGGTAAAGCCCTGGCTTCAGAAAAAGACCCGCAGGTGCTGGCCTTGGTGCGTCAGGCCCATGCGGCCATGATGCTGGCCAGCGAGGTGCCCAATGACCGCCTGCTGGCCGCCCGGACACTGGCCGAGAGCAGCCAGCCCGAAGTGCTGCTTTTGCTCAACCAGCAACTGAGCGCCGAGAGCGATCCGTCCGTTCAATCTGTCCTCAAGATCGCCGTGCGCCAGGTACAGGACAACTTGCGCTGGGGCGAGCGTCTGGGTCAGCTCTTCACCGGGCTCAGCCTGGGCTCCATCTTGCTGCTGGTGGCGCTGGGCCTGGCCATCACCTATGGCCTGATGGGCGTGATCAACATGGCCCACGGCGAGCTCATGATGATCGGTGCCTATGCCACCTACATGGTGCAAGTGGCGTTTCGCCAATACCTGCCCGGAGCATTCGACTACTACCTGCTGGCGGCCCTGCCTGTGGCCTTTGCCACATCGGCGCTGGTGGGGGCGCTGCTTGAACGCAGCATCCTGCAACATTTGTATGGTCGGCCGCTGGAGACCTTGCTGGCCACCTGGGGCATCAGCCTGATCCTGATGCAGGCCGTGCG
>CAYSIY010000358.1:0-1774 GCA_964431215.1 uncultured Limnohabitans sp. | reverse complement strand
CATCGTGGGCATGATCAACCGCGCCGGCGGCAAGGCCGTGGGCCTGACCGGCCGTGACGGGGGCCTCATCCGCGCCAAAAAACTGCGTCTGGTCGACAGCCAGGACCCGGACAAGGAACACGATGTGGGTCAGGTGGGCGATATCGAAAGCATTGATCCGTCCATCCTGCAGTGCCTGCAGGACGACGCTTTCATCCCGGTGGTCAGCCCCATCGGCTTTGGCGTGAACAACGAGAGCTACAACATCAATGCCGATGTCGTGGCCGCCAAGCTGGCCATGGCGCTGCAGGCTGAAAAACTGCTCATGCTCACCAATATCCGTGGCGTCCTGGGCAAAGACGGCGAGTTGCTGACCGAGCTCACGCCGCGCCGCATTGACGAGCTGTGTGCCGATGGCACCATCAGCGGTGGCATGATTCCCAAGATCGCGGGTGCGCTGGACGCCGCCAAGAGCGGCGTGAGTGCCGTGCACATCATCGACGGCCGTGTACCCCATGCCATGCTGCTCGAAGTCCTGTCTGACCAGGCCTTTGGCACCATGATCAAGAGCCGCTGAGCGGCCGCTGACGGCATCCACGGTGCGATCTTTCAGGAGGCCCCATGTCCGAGCACGATGAACTGTTGGCCAATGCGCAGGGGGATGATCAGCCGCTGCGCAAGCGCCCGCGCCCTGGCGAGCGCCGCCAGCAGATCCTGCAGACCCTGGCCACCATGCTCGAGCAGCCCGGTGGCGAACGCGTGACCACAGCCGCGCTGGCGGCGCGCATTGGTGTCAGCGAGGCGGCGCTCTACCGCCACTTTGCGAGCAAGGCCCAGATGTTTGAGGGCCTGATCGATTTCGTCGAACAGTCCTGCATGGGCTTGATTCGCCAGGTGACCGACCGTGAACCCGAAGGCCCCCAGCAGGCACGGCGCATCGTCTCGCTGATTCTGCAGTTTGCCGAGAAGAACCCTGGCATGTGCCGCGTCATGACCGGTGACGCCCTCATCCACGAGCACGAACGTCTGCAGCAGCGGGTGAACCTGCTCATGGACAAGATCGAAGCGCAGTTGCGCCAGTCGCTCAAGGGCGCCATGGCGGGCAGTGCGACGCCCACGGTGGATGTGCAGGTGACCGCTTCAGTCATGCTGGCCTTTGTGATGGGACGCTTGCAGCGCCATGTGCGCACCGGCTTTGCACGCAAGCCGACCGAGTATTTGCAGGAAAGTCTGGTACGGCTGGTTTAGGTGCAATTACCCCATGAAACTCGTTCGTTATGGCCAGCCCGGCAAGGAAAAGCCCGGCCTCATCGATGCAGACGGCCAGCTGCGCGACCTCAGCGGCGTGATCGCCGACCTCAGCCCTGAACACCTGTCGGACAAGGCCCTGGCCAAACTGGCCAAGCTCAAGACCGACAAGCTGCCGCGGGTCGTGGGCAAGAGGCGTTTCGGTCCGCCCGTCTCGCGTGTGGGCAAGTTCATCGCCATTGGCCTGAACTATGCCGACCACGCGGCCGAGTCCGGCATGCCCATTCCGAAGGAACCGATCGTGTTCATGAAGGCCACGACCTGCATCCAGGGGCCCGATGACGATGTGATGCTGCCCAAGGGCTCGAAGAAAACCGACTGGGAAGTCGAACTGGGCGTGGTGATCGGCACCCGTGCACGCCATGTGTCGCAAAAGGATGCGCTGAATTTCGTGGCGGGTTACTGCATCGTCAACGATGTGAGCGAGCGTGAGTACCAGCTCGAGCGCGGCGGCACCTGGGACAAGGGCAAGGGTTGCGACACCTTC
>CAYSIY010000357.1:0-1774 GCA_964431215.1 uncultured Limnohabitans sp. | reverse complement strand
AGCCCAAATCACAACCCATGGACCACAGTAACCAAGCAATGCCGATGTAGGGGCAGACGACGGCGATGGCGGTGAGGCTCAGCGCGTGCCAAGCCTGGCGATCGCAGTTCCTGAGTGCATTGACAAAAGTTCGCAAGTGTTGAGCCGCATGGGTGAATGTCCGCTGCAGCGTAGCCTCTTGCCAAAAGGGGATAACCGTAGACCAAAAGCGGGCCGCAAGACGAATGACAGTTTCAGCCCAGCGCGAGAGCGCCAGCCAAAACGCGCCAAGGATCAGTGCATAGACCAGAAAGGTGAGTGCGGCCAGCGTGGCGTAGCGATGTTCGAATTGCAGCACATAGACAACTCGCCAAATCACGATGGGCGTTGTCACGATGAAAAAAGCGATATCCAGCCAGGTGGCAACAGTGACAACGCCAACCGCGACGCGGGCTGGGTAGCGTGTAGCCAGCCGAAAGTAGGAGATGGGCTGACCGCCCAGCAAGGCCGAAGGCGTGATCAATGTGAAGAATCGGCCAAGTGTGACAGATGCAAACGCATCCCTGACATTCATTTTTACATCGGCTATGGCGGCCAGGCATTGGTAGCGCGCGCAGCGAGCCCAAAGCGCCAGCGTCCACAGGCCAGCAAAACCCAGCACACTGGCCCAGCCCAGAGTCCTACCGCCCACGTTATGAGACCAGTCGTTGGAGAGTCGACTGAAAGCGAATGTGTCAAGGTTGTTCCACACACCCAGCACGATCAGGACCGACAGGGCCAGAAACCACAGAGAATATTTGTAGGCCATGGAATTAGGCGCTCCACCAGCGCAAGAGCGGTCCGGAGGCCGCGATGAGTACGAGAATATGGCATGCACAACCTACCGCAGCTATCGGAAGGAACAAAGCCATATGTGCATGCCGCCATCCAAGATAAAGGCTGGCGAGCCCGATGGGAAATCCTAAGGGGGCTATGCAACCGATCAGAAATACCCCGGGGCCCCATCGATCAAGCGAGCGGGCCCAGCGTTGGCCGGCACTGGGCCGTCCACCCATAAGTCCCATGCAAGCTCCCAATACGAAGTTGATGATGCAGGCTGTGAACATGGCCACGGCGGCAATTAATCCAAATACCCATGGGGATTTACGATGCTCCCCGTAGGTTCGGATGAACACCAGGTGACGGGAGACAAATGGCGTCAACACAAAAGTGCTTGCAAAAAAACCTGTTGCAACGGTGCGGGGGCTCGAACCGTCAAGCCGAGGGTCCTCCCTGCAATCGGGGTTACAGGTCATCCGTGCTTGCGAACATTCACAGGTGGTCATGCCATCGATCCAATCCGTGAGCGCCTCTGACTGGCGTACCGCCTCTGTCTGGGTGATGCGATGTAGCAACTCGCCCTCGAAGCGCGGAAAGACGACGAGAAACGCCAGGTAGCCCAGCACCAGCAGTGCCGCCATGCGAAGGCCACTCATACCTTGACCTCACGGATGTGTAAGGATTCCCGCTCGGCAGCTAAAGCCCAAGCTAACCAGGTCAAAGGCAGGCTGATGATCAGATCCAGCGCCCAATGTACGCCGCACACCACAGTGGATATGCAGACCAGAACAGCCAACGACGGCGCTAGCCATCGCAAGACGGGTATTGACGATTGCCAACTGACTACAAAAGCCAGCAGGGCCAAAGTACAGTGCAAGCTGGGCAGGCAGTTGAATGGGCCGCTAAGGAATCGATAGAAAACCAGTTTTTCACCGACTGTCACCGCGGGTGGTAGGTAGTCCGGCAATTGAATCCA
>CAYSIY010000356.1:0-1778 GCA_964431215.1 uncultured Limnohabitans sp. | reverse complement strand
TCACATGGGTGCGCCGGTTCCCGATCTCGATCCATTCGCTGCCGGGGCTGATGAAGTCTTCCAGGGAGGCATCCAGATTGATCTGCTCGCGCATCTGGTCAAAGTAGGCCACGCTCAGCTTGGTGCCCCGCCTGACGGATCCGCTGTCAGGTGCGAGTTCGCCCAGAATCAACTTGAGCAAGGTGGTCTTGCCCGCGCCGTTGGGGCCGATGAGGCCGATCTTGTCACCGCGCAAAATCGTTGCACTGAAGTCGCGCACCACGGTGCGGACTTCGCAGTCCGTGTTGTTAAAGCTTTTGCTGACCTTGTCCAGGTCTGCCACGATCTTGCCGCTGGGTGCGCCACTGGCCACTTCCAGGCGCACGCTCCCCAAGGCCTGGCGCCTTTGCGCACGTGCCTCCCGCAAAGCCACGAGCCGGTTGATGCGCCCCTGGGCGCGGGTACGCCTTGCCTCTACCCCCTTGCGTATCCAGACTTCTTCCTGGGCCAGCAACTTGTCTGTGCGCGCGTTGATGGTGGCCTCCTGCGTCAGTTGCTCCTCCTTGAGGGCTTGATATTGCGCGAAATTGCCGGGGTAGGAAGTCAGCTTGCCCCGGTCGAGTTCGACCATGCGGGTGGCGACCCGGTCCAAAAAAGCACGGTCGTGGCTGATGGTCACCACGCTGCCACGGTAGGTCATCAGCAGATCCTCAAGCCAGGCAATGCTGTCGAGGTCCAGGTGGTTGGTTGGCTCGTCCAGCAAGAGTACATCCGGCCTTGTCACCAGTGCGCGGGCGAGCG
The DNA here is from genome assembly GCA_964431215.1 of uncultured Limnohabitans sp. Taxonomy (GTDB): domain Bacteria; phylum Pseudomonadota; class Gammaproteobacteria; order Burkholderiales; family Burkholderiaceae_C; genus Limnohabitans_A. The sequence goes on along the minus strand of CAYSIY010000356.1, from coordinate 998 downwards.
CTACCCGCTTGCGGTTGCCGCCCGACAGACTCGCGATCCTGGCGTGCGGATCGAGATGCAAGCGTTGCAATGTCTCCGAGAGGCGTTGTTCCCAGCTCCAGCCGTCAAGCGCCTCGATCTGACTTTGCAGCGCGTGCAGGTCACCGCGACTGTGGGTGTAGTCGTCGATCAGCTCCAAGACGACACGGAGTCCTTCCTGGACCGATTCATGGATGCTGTGCTCTGCACGGAGTATGGGTTCCTGTGGCACATACGCGATACGAAGCCCCTGCTGAACATGCAGATGGCCATCGTCGGGCCGCTCGAAGCCAGACAGAATCTTGAGCAGGGAGGATTTGCCCGTGCCGTTGCGGCCAATCAGGCCGACGCGTTCACGCGCCTCAAGAGAAAAGCCGGCTCGGTCCAGCAAGGCAACATGGCCATAAGCCAGCGAGGCGTCCAGCAAGGTGATGAGTGACATGTCACCGATTATCGACAGCCTCTGGACATAGGTAGGGCCTGCTTTGTCTTGCCTATGCTGTCAAAGTTGTGCGACAATGCAAGGCTGCTCTGGTGGCGGGGCGTTCGTAGAGAGCCTGCAGCCCCTCGAGCAGGCACAAAAAAATTCTTGGTCTTGCCGCAATAGCTCAAGAATTTGTGCCATAATCGAAGGCTTCGCTGATAAAAAGTGGTCTGCACTGCAGCAGTCATCGAAGGCCAAAATCAAAAAATTTCGGCTACACGCCAAAAAGCGTGTTACAATGCAAGGCTTCGCTGATCGCGGCGAGGCAAAACGGATGACGGTAAGTTGTCTTGGGATCTTTAACAACATACAGCCGATAAGCGTGGGCGTTTGATGGTGGTTGCCAAGTTCTTCGGAACTCGGCTTTTAGCCGACAAACGCTCATGAGAATAGAAGTGAAGTTCACTTCAATTCCGTTTTTATGAGTAACAAATCAAGATCGAACTGAAGAGTTTGATCCTGGCTCAGATTGAACGCTGGCGGAATGCTTTACACA
>CAYSIY010000355.1:0-1793 GCA_964431215.1 uncultured Limnohabitans sp. | reverse complement strand
AGTATGGGGTGTAGAGCCTCATCGAGGGTTCGAATCCCTCCGTTTCCGCCAAGACCAAGCCCGCGAGACCCGTCTCGCGGGCTTTTTTACTGCTGCATTCACTTCATGGTGAACAGCGGTATGTCCCGAGCTTGCGCCAGCGCATCCAGCGCCTGGCGTGTTTGCTGTGCCAGGAAGGTGGCTACCGCCTTGTGCACGGCCGGCTTGTACAGGTCCTTGACCGGGTCCGTGATCTGGATGCCCGCTGCCTCGCACAGCCGCTGCGCGAAGTGCGCTTCCAGGGCCGCGACCGCCACCCTGCCGTTTTTGCAAGGGTAGATGCGGTAGCCGGCATGGGCGCCGCCCACCGCACCCTTGGGGGTCGTCATTTGCCACTGCCGGGGCAGGGCCAGCCAGGCGGCGGCGTTGCTCAGGGCGACTTCGTGCCGGGTCCCCTTGCCCGTGGTTTTTTGCAGCAAGGTGGCTTGCAGTGCCGCTTCGCTGGCCATGAGAGCGCCGCCCATGTCGGCAAACAGGCTGGCGGGCACGGCCAGGCCGGGCACCAGATCGACTTCGGCCTGGTAGGTCAGGTCGTGGCCCGGAATTTCGGCCAGCGGGCCAGGCGCACCGACCACCTGAACCAGGCTCAGTGAAGGATGCCGTTTGTGCAGCGATTTCCAGTCCAGACCGAGCTTGCCCAGTGCCGAAGGCCTGAAGGAGGTCAGCAAAATGTCGGTCTGCGCCAGCAGCTTGTGGAGCGCGGCCTGGCCCCGGGGGTTTTTCAGATCGAGCGTGATTTGCCGGATGCCGGCGTGCAGCCAGGCGTAGCCGTCTGGCGTGTAGTGCTGCATCGGGTCGCCAGCGGGCGGGTTGATCTTGATGCAGCGCGCACCCATGTCGGCCAGGCGGCGCAGGGCGGCGGGCCCGGGCAGGTTGAGGGCGAAGCTGACGATGCGCGTGCCGCGCAGCGGGCGTTGAATGGCCATGGATTAGAAATTGAAAGGGTGTTGGGACGTCCAAATTATGAAGGGCCGCGACAGCGGCCCAGGACATCAGCAGTGCATCTGTATTCAGTGGTCGCCGAAGTTCAGCGGCAAGCCCACGTAGTTCTCGGCGATGGTGCGTGAGCCGGCTTCGCTGTGGATCAGGTAGTCGAGTTCGGCTTCCTGGAATTTCTGTCCGATCTCGCCGTTTTCCGGGAAGTGGTGCATCAGGCTGGTGAACCACCACGAGAAGCGCTCGGCACGCCAGATGCGGCGCAGGCAGCGCTCGGAATAGCCGTCGATGCCTGCCTCGGACCGCTCTTGGTAAAACTCGATGAAGGCGGTGGACAGGACCTTCACATCGGTGGCCGCCAGGTTCAGGCCCTTGGCCCCCGTGGGCGGCACGATGTGGGCCGCGTCACCAGCCAGGAACATGCGGCCAAAGCGCATCGGTTCGGTCACGAAACTGCGCAAGGGCGCGATGCTTTTTTCGAGGCTCGGGCCCGTGACCAGGCGGGCGCTGGCTTCGGGGTCCAGGCGCAGGCGCAGTTCTTCCCAGAAAGCATCGTCGCTCCAGTGCTCGACCTGGTCGCTCAGCGGCACCTGCAGGTAGTAGCGGCTGCGCGTCGTGCTGCGTTGCGAGCACAGGGCAAAGCCGCGCGGGCTGTTGGCGTAGATCAGTTCGTGGTGGACGGGGGGCGTGTCCGAGAGCAGGCCCAGCCAGCCGAAGGGGTAGACCTTTTCGTATTCGCGGATCCTGTCCTTCGGGGCGCTGGCGCGGCACACGCCGTGGAAACCGTCGCAGCCAGCGATGAAGTCGCAGGCGATGGT
>CAYSIY010000354.1:0-1801 GCA_964431215.1 uncultured Limnohabitans sp. | reverse complement strand
TTCCCGACGGCACCAAATTGGTGACCGTGCACCAACCCATTGTTTGAAGCCCCCCTTGCCATGAACACGATCACCAAAAACCTCTCCATTCTTCTTTCTGGTGCACTGACCCACTGGGGTGCACAGGCCCATGAGGGCCACGGTCTGCCCGGCAGCGTCCACTGGCATGCCACCGACGTGCTGGGCTTCATCGGCCTGGCGCTGGTGGCTGCGGCCGTCTGGTTCATCGGCAGGGGCAAATGAAATGCGGCCCGGCGAAATGCTCATCGACGAGGGCGAGCATGTCCTCAACCCCGGACGACGCACCCTCACGCTGGTGGTGCAAAACGCCAGCGACCGGCCGATCCAGGTGGGATCGCACTACCACTTTACCGAGACCAACGCGAGTCTGAAATTTGACCGACAGGCCGCCCACGGCATGCGTTTGAACATCGCCTCGGGCATGGCCGTGCGTTTTGAACCCGGCCAGCAACGCACGGTGGAACTGGTGGACTATGCGGGTGACCGCGTGGTGTATGGCTTCCGTGGCCTGGTGCAAGGAAAGGTCTGAGATGGCAACGATAGGCAAACGGGCTTACGCCGAAACCTTCGGCCCCACCGTGGGCGACCGCGTACGGCTGGCGGACACCGACCTGCTCATTGAGGTCGAGAAAGACTTCACACTGCAAGCCGGTGGCTATGGCGAGGAAGTCAAGTTCGGCGGCGGCAAGACCATTCGCGACGGCATGGCGCAATCGCAACGCAGCAACGCCGAAGGCGCCATGGACTGCGTGCTGACCAATGCGCTCATCATTGACCACTGGGGCATCGTCAAGGCCGACATCGGTCTGCGCGGCCAGCGCATTGCCGCCATCGGCAAAGCGGGCAACCCGGACACACAACCCGGCGTGGACATCGTCATCGGCCCTGGCACCGAAATCATCAGCTGCGAGGGCATGATCGTCACCGCAGGTGGCATCGACTGCCACATCCACTTCATCTGCCCACAGCAAATCGACGAGGCCCTGGCCAGCGGCGTGACCACCATGATGGGCGGCGGCACCGGCCCGGCCACGGGCACCTTTGCCACCACCTGCACCCCCGGCCCGGCCAACATCGAACGCATGCTGCAGGCGGCCGACGCCTTTCCCATGAACCTGGGCTTTTTCGGCAAGGGCAATGCCAGCCTGCCCGCCGCCCTGCACGAGCAAATCAACGCCGGCGTGATCGGCATGAAGCTGCATGAAGACTGGGGCAGCACCCCTTCAGCCATCAGCAACTGCCTGGACGTGGCTGAGGAAACCGACATCCAGGTCGCGCTGCATTCGGACACGCTCAACGAATCGGGCTACGTGGAAAACACCATCGAAGCGACCCAGGGGCGCGGGCTGTGTGCCTTTCACACCGAAGGCGCTGGCGGCGGCCATGCCCCTGACATCCTCAAGGTGGTGGGCCAGGCGAACTTCCTGCCCAGCTCGACCAATCCGACCATGCCCTTCACCCACAACACGCTCGATGAGCATGTGGACATGCTGATGGTGTGCCACCACCTGGATGCAGGCATCGCCGAAGACCTGGCCTTTGCCGAAAGCCGCATCCGCAAGGAAACGATCGCGGCCGAAGACATCCTGCACGATCTGGGGGCCATCAGCATGATGAGCAGCGACAGCCAGGCCATGGGCCGGGTCGGCGAGGTCATCATCCGGACCTGGCAGACCGCCCACAAGATGAAGGCCCAGCGCGGCAAACTGCCCGAAGACACGGACCGCCACGACAACGCCCGCGTCAAACGCTACATCGCCAAATACACCATCAACCCCGC
>CAYSIY010000353.1:0-1811 GCA_964431215.1 uncultured Limnohabitans sp. | reverse complement strand
AATGGTTGACCCAGAGGGCACAACGCAAGTTTCGCGAAGATTGGGCCCAAACCAATCTCAAAGATTTGCTGGAGTTGTTGACTCAACGCCACCAATCGGTGGTCACACGCGTGGCGCATCAGTCTTTGCTGCAATTCACGAAGGCCTTGCGCGCAGAATTTGGGCATATTCGCATCGTTGATGCACGCCGTCCCCGTGCCATTGAGGGCTTGCCTGCGGTGGTGGCCGAACAAAAGCCAGAGACACGGCCCTGGGCCATTCCTGTCGGCGCTGTGGCTTTGGGCGCGGCGGTGACACTGGCTGTCGAATAAAGCCTCCTGCCTGCGCTCGTTGCGCTGCCTGTGCTGCTTCTGACCGAGCGGCGCAGTTCAGCACAAAAACACGCTAGATATAATTTTTGGGCGAACCAATTCGTCTGTTGGCGCGCAACAGAACGAGGGAAAAGGTTGTGCTCAAACGATTGTTGTTGTGGTTGGTGCTCATCAGCGTAGGGCTGTTGGGGGCATCTGCGTATTGGGTGTATCGCCCTTTGCCGCTGACAGCTGAAACGATTGATCTATCCATCGAACCCAACACATCTGTGCGCGGCATTGCCAAGGCGGCGGTGCAAGCGGGGGTAGAGGTCAGCCCCGATGTGCTGTTTTTGTTTTTCAGGCTCAGTGGCCAATCCCGCTTTTTGCGAGCAGGCAGCTATGAAATCAGCAACGGTGCCAACGCACTCGATCTGCTACGCAAACTTACGCGTGGCGAAGAAAGCCTGCGTGCGGTCAGCCTGATCGACGGCTGGACCTTCAGACAATTTCGCGCTGCCCTCAACAAAGCTGAAGGCCTCAAGCACGACAGCCGCGAGCTCAGCGACGAAGCCATCATGGAGAAACTCGACTTGGCGGGCATCGCCCCAGAAGGACGGTTTTTCCCCGACACCTACACCTACGGCAAAGGCAGCTCTGACCTGCGCATCTTGCAGCGCGCCGCCAATGCCATGACCAAACAGCTGAGCGCCGCATGGTCGCTTCGCGCAAAGGATATTCAGGTGAAAACCATCGACGAAGCCTTGATCTTGGCCAGCATTGTCGAAAAAGAAACCGGCCGTGAAAGCGATCGCACCACCATCAGCAGCGTGTTTCACAACCGTTTGCGCATTGGCATGCCGCTGCAAACCGACCCGACCGTCATTTACGGCTTGGGCGAGAGCTTCGACGGCAATCTGCGCCGGGCCGACTTGCGCACGGACCATCCTTGGAACACTTACACCCGCAAAGGCCTGCCCCCCACCCCCATTGCCATGCCCGGTAAAAACGCTTTGCTGGCCGCCGTGCAACCCGCCACAAGCCAAGCCCTGTATTTCGTGGCGCGTGGCGACGGCACCAGCCAATTCAGCGCCACGTTGGACGAGCACAACGCCGCGGTGAACCGCTACCAGCGGGGCATCAAGTCGCCGAACAGTGAAGAGGCAAAATAGCGGGTTCACAACGAGGCACTATGGCAAACACGGGTCTGTTCATCAGTTTTGAAGGCATTGACGGTGCGGGTAAATCCACCCACATCGCAGGCCTGGCCGAGACCTTTCGCAACCAAGGCCGCCAAGTCACCCTCACGCGCGAGCCCGGTGGCACAGCTCTGGCAGAACAACTGCGCGAGATGGTGCTTAACCTTGCCATGGACCCGCTGACAGAAGCCTTGTTGATATTTGCGGCACGGCGTGATCACCTCAAACAAGTGATTGAGCCAGCCTTGGCCAGAGGCGATGTGGTGTTGTGCGACCGCTTCACCGATGCCACCTTTGCCTACCAAGGCGGGGGCAGGGGGTT
>CAYSIY010000352.1:0-1813 GCA_964431215.1 uncultured Limnohabitans sp. | reverse complement strand
AGTGTGGCCTCGAGCGTGGCGGCGACCAGGGTTTCGAGGTTGCGTCGCCCGATTTCGGGGTTGGCGTATTTGGAGCCGATCACCTCGCCTTGCTCGGTCAGGCGGATCTGCCCGCGCACGGTGCCCGGGGGCTGGGCCAGGATGGCCTGGTAGCTGGGGCCACCACCGCGCCCGACCGTGCCGCCACGGCCATGAAACATGCGCAGCCGGATCTTGTGCGAGTGGGCCAACTGCTCGAACAGGGCCGCCAGGGCGATTTCAGCGCGGTAGAGCTCCCAGTTGCTGGTGAAGATGCCGCCGTCCTTGTTGCTGTCGCTGTAGCCCAGCATGATGTCCTGCTCGGCCCCCGAGCGCTGCACCAGCCGGGCCATGCCGGGCAGGGCGTAAAACTCGCGCATGATCGGCTCGGCGTTGCGCAGATCCTCGATGGTCTCGAACAGCGGCACCACGATCAGGTCCACCGTCGATTCCCTGTCCAGCGTGCCGCGCATCAGCCCCGCTTCCTTTTGCAGCAGCAGCACTTCGAGCAGGTCGCTCACAGTCTCGGTGTGGCTGATGATGTAGTGGCGAATCGCTTGCGCACCATAGAGCGAACGCAGGCGTTGGGCGGTCTCAAAAATCGCCAGCTCGCTCAGGGTGTGCGCACTGTAGTCGGCAGCGGGCACGCGCAGCGGACGGGCATCGCCCAAGAGGCCCATGAGCAGGGCGCGTTTGGCGTGTTCGTCGAGCTGGGGGTAGTTTTTCTCGATGCGGGCGGTGGCCAGGAGTTCGGCCACGACCTGTTCGTGCTGGTCCGAGCTCTGGCGCAGGTCCACCGTGGCCAGGTGAAAGCCGAAGACTTCGACGGCGCGCATCAGCGGTTGCAGACGCATGGCGGCCAGGGCTTGGGCCTGGTGGCTGCGCAGGCTGGTGTCGATCACGCGCAGATCGGCCAGGAAGGCCTCGGCGCTGGGGTAGGGGTTTTGCGGGGCCACTGCATGTCGGGCAGCGTCACCGCCGGTCAGGCTTTTGAGCGTGGCGGCCAGGCGGGCATAGATGCCCGTGAGCGCGCGCCGGTAGGGCTCGTCCCGGCGGTGTTCGTTGGTGTCGGGCGATTGCTCGGCCAGGGCGATCATTTCGGGCGGGAAGGCCACCAGCAGGGCCGACAGTGAGAGCTCGCTGCCCAGGTAGTGGACCTCGGTGAGGTAGTGGCGCAGGGCCACTTCGCACTGGCGGCGCAGGGCGTAGTCCAGCGTTTGGGCTGTCACATGGGGGTTGCCGTCGCGGTCACCGCCGATCCACTGGCCCATGCGAAAGAAACTGGCCACCGGTTGGCCGTCGAGTGCCTGCTCCAGCTCGGCATAGAGCTTGGGAATTTCGTGCAAAAAAGTGGCTTCGTAATACGACAGGGCGTTTTCGATCTCGTCGGCCACCGTGAGTTTGGTCAAGCGCAGCAGCCGGGTTTGCCACAGTTGCATCACGCGGGCGCGGATCTGCAGTTCGTTGGCGGCCAGTTCCTTGGGGCTCAGGGCATCCTTGTTGGCATTGACGGCGGCGGCGCGGGCCTTGATGGCGTCGCGCTCGGCCAGCAGGTGGGCAATGTCGCGCTCGGCGTCCAGGATGCTCTTGCGCTGCACCTCGGTGGGGTGGGCCGTCAGCACTGGCGAAACGTGGCTTTGGGCCAGCGTCTGGCTGATGGTGCGCGGCGTGATGCCGGCCCAGCGCAGGCGTTGCAGGGCCACATCGATGCTGCCCTCCTGGGTGTGGCCGGCGCGTTCGTGGATGGCCCGGCGGCGGATGTGGTGGCGGTCTTCGGCCAGGTTGGCCAGGTGAC
>CAYSIY010000351.1:0-1820 GCA_964431215.1 uncultured Limnohabitans sp. | reverse complement strand
GGAATACGCCCCCCTGTGCGAGATCATGGGCCGTGTGCCCTGGGCACCCGAGGTCTTCAACTGCTCGGCCCCCGACACCGGCAATATGGAGACGCTCGAGCGCTACGCCAGCGAGAGCCTCAAGGACCAGTGGCTCGAACCCCTGCTCAAGGGCGAGATCCGCTCGGCCTTCCTCATGACCGAACCGGCGGTCGCGTCATCGGATGCGACCAACATCGAATGCGAAATCCGCCGCGAAGGCGACGAATATGTGCTCAATGGCCGCAAATGGTGGTCCTCCGGTGCCGGCGACCCGCGCTGCGCGGTCTACATCGTCATGGGCAAGACCTGTCCGGATGCGCCCAGGCACTCGCAGCAGTCGATGATCGTGGTGCCCGCCAACACCCCGGGCGTAAAGGTACTGCGCCCCTTGAGCGTGTTCGGCTACGACGACGCGCCACATGGCCACATGGAAGTGCTGCTCGAGAATGTGCGAGTCCCGGCTGGCAACATCCTGCTGGGTGAAGGCCGTGGCTTCGAGATCGCCCAGGGTCGTCTGGGGCCGGGCCGCATCCACCATTGCATGCGCTCGATTGGTGCCGCAGAACGCGCGCTTGAGTTGATGTGCAAACGCCTCAACAGCCGCCAGGCCTTTGGCCGTGAAGTGGCGCGTCAGTCGGTCTGGCAGGAACGTGTGGCCGAAGCCCGATGCATGATTGAACAGGCCCGCCTGCTCACGCTCAAGGCCGCCTACATGATGGACACCGTGGGCAACAAAGTTGCCAAGGCCGAGATCGCCATGATCAAGATCGTGGCCCCCAACATGGCCTGCCAGATCATCGACTGGGCCATTCAGGCGCACGGTGGCGCTGGCGTGTCTCAGGACTTCCCTCTGGCCTACGCTTATGCCCACCAGCGCACACTGCGCCTGGCCGACGGCCCGGACGAAGTGCACCGCAACTCCCTGGCCAAGCTCGAATACGCCCGCCACATGTCCCTGCCTGGCGAAGTCGAGATGCCGGTCACCCGCGGCAGTTGAGTGCAGCGGCCATGATTGAGCTCTACACCTGGCCCACCCCCAATGGGCACAAGATTCACATCATGCTCGAAGAGTGCCGACTGCCCTACCGCGTCCATGCGGTCAACATCGGCACCGGTGACCAGTTCCAGCCCGACTTCCTGCAGATCAGCCCCAACAACAAGATCCCGGCCCTGGTCGACAGCGAGGGGCCGGACGGTCAACCGATCTCGATTTTCGAATCCGGTGCCATGCTGATCTACCTGGCGGCCAAGACCGGCAAGTTCATGCCCAAGACAGACCGCGCCAAATACGAGGTGCTGCAGTGGCTGATGTTCCAGATGGGTGGTGTCGGCCCCATGCTGGGCCAGGCCCATCACTTTCGCATCTACGCGCCCAAGAAGATCGACTACGCCGTCAACCGCTACACCCAGGAGGCCAAACGCCTGTATGGCGTGATGGACAAACGGCTGCAAACCAGCCCCTGGATCGGCGGCAAAAGCTATTCGATCGCCGATATCGCCATCTTTCCCTGGCTGCGCAGCTGGCAAAACCAGGGCATCGACTGGGCCGATTACCCCCATCTCAAGGCCTGGTTCGACAAGATCGCTGCGCGACCTGCCGTGCAAAAAGCCGTGCAGGTGCTGGCCGATGCCCGCAAACCTTTGCTCGACGATCGGGCGCGCCAGAACCTCTTCGGTGCGGCGCAATACGAAAAACGCTGAAGCTCGGGCGGTTCGCCCTGGTTTCACGGGTAGAATCGGCGGCAGTCGGAGCGTAGCGCAGCCTGGTAGCGCATCTGCTTTGGGAGCAGAGGGTCGCG
>CAYSIY010000350.1:0-1821 GCA_964431215.1 uncultured Limnohabitans sp. | reverse complement strand
GCAGCAGGTAGGGCAGGATGGGCGCCACCTGCGAGACGGTGAGTTTGGCAAAGGTGTTGTCCTGAGCCGCCGCCGAGAGCTGCCAGCCCATGTCACGGGCGAAGGTCAGGAAGGAATAGTCGATGGCCACGGCAAAGGTCTGGATCAGGCCGATCAGCAAGGACGCGAGGAAGGCCCCTGCCAGCGAACCCATGCCGCCGACCACCACCACCACAAAAATCACCGAGCCGACGGTCGCGGCCATGGCGGGCTCGGTCACGAAGGTGCTGCCGCCGATCACGCCGGCCAGACCCGCCAGGCCGGTACCGGCCCCGAACACCAGCATGAACACCCTGGGCACGTTGTGGCCCAGCGCTTCCACCATGTCCGGGTGAGTCAAGGCCGCCTGAATCACCAGACCGATCCGGGTGCGGGTGAGCAGCAGCCACAGTGCCACGAGCATCAGGACCGCCACCACCATCATGAAGGCGCGGGTCGCGGGAAAGCGCGAGCAGACCAAGCGCACGGTGGTATCGGCCGCCGCGCACATTTCGGCCGGGGCCGCACCCCAAACCAGGCGCATGCCTTCGGTGGCGTGGTTGATGAGTGTGAAGGCCGAACCCCGCAGCATTTCAGGCGGGGCAAATTCGACCGCGAGACGTCCCCAGATGAGCTGAACCAGCTCGACGACCACATAGGACAGGCCAAAGGTCACGAGCAACTCCGGGACATGACCATAGGGGTGAACCTTGCGAAGGGTCACCCGCTCGAACAGGGCACCCAGGGCGCCCACGATCAGGGGAGCCAGCAGCAAGGCAGGCCAGAAGCCGACGATGGCACCGAGCGAATAGCCGACATAGGCGCCGATCATGTAGAAACTGGCGTGCGCGAAATTGAGCACGCCCATCATGGAAAAAATCAGCGTCAATCCGGAACTGAGCATGAACAGCAGCAAGCCGTAGCTCAGACCGTTGAGCGTGGAAATGATGAAGAACTCCATCAGGGGGACCTTTTTGGCCAGGGGCCGGTACTGCGCAAAGGAACAGTGGAGACTGTCTGCAAGACAAAGGGCCCGACAACCGGGGGCGTCATCGGGCCCTTGAAGGACTCAGTCAGGCCCTGTCAGCCGGGACGCTTCATCTGGCAGCTGGTCGGCGTGCTGGCCACGAAGGAAGGGAATTCCTTGACCGGTGCCAGGGTCATGCCGGTGTTTTCCGGGCTGTAGGGAAACTTCTTGTCGGCCTTTTGCCAGACCGTCAGGTACAGCGGCTGCTGCAACTGGTGGTCGGTCTTGCGCATTTCGACTTCGCCGTTGAAGGTGTTGAACTTCAGACCGGACAGAGCCGCCGCCACCTTGACCGGGTCGGTGGACTTGGCCTTGGCCATGGCTTCACCGAGCGACTGGTAAATGCGGATGACCGAGTGGGTGTAGAAGTCGTCGTTGAAGCGCTTCTTGAAATCGTCTTGCCATTTCTGGGCCTGCCCGCCCATGTTGTAGTGGCCATAGGCGACCTGATAGACGCGCCCGGCGCCGCTGGTGCCCAGCGCCGTGGGGGTGCCGGAGACGCCGGTGTAGTAGGTGTAGAACTTGCCGTTGTAGCCACCTTCGTTGGCCGCCTTGATCAGCAAGGCCAGGTCAGAACCCCAGTTGCCGGTGATCACGGTGTCAGCGCCAGAGGCCTTGATCTTGGCGATGTAGGGCGAGAAATCGCGGACCTGGGCCAGAGGATGCAGGTCTTCGCCAACGATCTGCACATCGGGACGCTTGCGGGCCAGGTTTTCCTTGGCGAACTTGGCCACCTGATGGCCGTGCGAATAGTTCTGGTTGAGCAGGAAGACCTT
>CAYSIY010000349.1:0-1824 GCA_964431215.1 uncultured Limnohabitans sp. | reverse complement strand
TGCGCGACGAGGCCGAGATCCGCGGCCACCGCCGCACCTACATCGGCTCCATGCCCGGGAAGGTGCTGCAAAGCCTGAGCAAGGTGAGCGTACGCAATCCGCTGTTCCTGCTTGACGAGATCGACAAGCTGGGCATGGATTTCCGTGGCGACCCCTCCAGCGCCCTGCTCGAAGTGCTCGACCCCGAGCAGAACCACACCTTTGCAGACCACTACGTTGAGGTCGATTTCGACCTGAGTGACGTCATGTTTGTGGCCACGTCCAACTCGATGAACATCCCCCCGGCCTTGCTCGACCGCATGGAAGTCATCCGCCTGTCAGGCTACACGGAGGACGAGAAGACCAGCATTGCCATGCGCTACCTTCTGCCCAAACAGATGCAGAACAACGGTATCAAGCCCGAAGAGCTGGCCGTGAGCGAAGAAGCCATCCGTGACGTGGTGCGCTACTACACCCGTGAAGCGGGCGTGCGCTCGCTCGAGCGTGAGCTCTCCAAGATCTGCCGCAAGGTGGTCAAGGGCCTGTTGCTCAAACAAATGCAGCCGCAGGTACAGGTCAAGCCCGAGAACCTCAACGACTACCTCGGTGTGCGCAAGTACACCTACGGCCGTGCCGAACAGAAGAACCAGGTGGGGCAGGTGGTGGGATTGGCCTGGACCGAGGTGGGCGGCGACCTGCTGACCATCGAGAGCGCGCTCATGCCCGGCAAGGGGGCCATCACCCGCACCGGCTCGCTGGGCGATGTGATGAAGGAGTCGGTTGAAGCGGCCCGCACTGTGGTTCGCAGCCGTGCTCATGCGCTGGGCATCAGGGACGAGACCTTCGAGAAGAAGGACTTGCATATCCACGTTCCCGATGGCGCCACGCCCAAGGATGGCCCCAGTGCAGGCATTGCGATGACCACCGCCATGGTCTCGGCCATGACAGGCATTCCTGTACGCGCCGATGTGGCCATGACCGGCGAAATCACCTTGCGTGGCGAAGTCACAGCCATTGGGGGCCTCAAGGAAAAGCTGCTGGCGGCCCTGCGTGGCGGCATCCGCACCGCGCTGATCCCGGAAGACAACGTCAAGGATCTTCAGGAGATTCCCGACAACGTCAAGAGCGGTCTCGAAATCGTGCCGGTCAAGTGGATTGACCAGGTGCTCGACATTGCGCTGGAGTCCAAGCCGGTGCCTTTGACCGAAGAGGAGGTCAATGCGTCTTTGGCTGCCTCGCTCAAGAAGCCTGTCGACGAAACCGTCAAGCACTGAGGCCTTGGCACACGAAAATTGCGTTATAATTGCAGGCTGTGAACACAGCGTCCAAGCGGTGTGTCAAGGCGGGAATAGCTCAGTTGGTAGAGCGCAACCTTGCCAAGGTTGAGGTCGCGAGTTCGAGCCTCGTTTCCCGCTCCAATTTCAGGAAGAAGCACCAACATCTTCCAGCCCAAAAGGGAAGCATCAGCTTCCCTTTTTTGTCCAGACATGGCGCGGTAGCAAAGCGGTTATGCACCGGATTGCAAATCCGTGTAGGTCGGTTCGACTCCGGCCCGCGCCTCCACCACACCCCATCATGAAAAAGCCCCGCTGACAAAGTCACCGGGGCTTTTTCATGATGTCCAGAAAGGTCCGTCCGGTTCGATGGATCCGGACGGGCCCGAGCGGCAGCCTTACATCGAGTCGATGAAGCTGCGCAGCTTGTCGCTGCGGCTGGGGTGCTTGAGCTTGCGCAGCGCCTTGGCTTCGATCTGGCGGATGCGTTCGCGCGTCACGTCAAACTGCTTGCCCACTTCTTCCAGCGTGTGGTCGGTGGACATCTCGATGCCGAAGCGCATGCGCAGCA
>CAYSIY010000348.1:0-1828 GCA_964431215.1 uncultured Limnohabitans sp. | reverse complement strand
GCAGCCCCTCCAGGGCCGTCGGGTCGGTCTGGACCGCCACCCGCCTGCCCTTGTTCGTGGTGGGCGACACCGCCTTCATGCAAAGCGCGGCCCCGGTGCTGCAGGCCCTGGCCAAGCTCAGCGAAGTCAAGGTCTTTGAAAACGAAGCCGACTGGGCCGCCGCCGCCCAGGCCGCGCCGGTGGCCGTGGTGGGTGATGCCCGCCTTTGCCTGTTCATGGAGATCGACGTGGCCGCCGAGAAGGCGCGCCTGGGCAAGGAAGCCGCTCGCCTCGAAGGCGAGATCACCAAGGCCCACAGCAAACTCTCCAACGAAGCCTTTGTGGCCAAGGCCCCCCCTGCCGTGATCGAGCAGGAGAAAAAGCGCGTGGCCGATTTCACCGCCACGCTGGCCAAGGTGCGCGAGCAACTGCAGCGGCTGGGCTGACCCCCTTGCAGGAGCGGTCTCAGCGCCGTTTGAGCACGTAGACGAAGTTCTCTGCGGTCTTTTCCTGCAAGACCAGCTCGTTGCCGGTCTGCCGCGCAAAGGCCTCAAAGTCGCGCCACGAACCGGGATCGGTCGCAATCACCTTGAGGGTCTGGCCGCTTTGCAGTTCGGTCAGGGCCTTTTTGGCCTTGAGAATGGGCAGCGGGCAGTTCAGCCCGCTGGTGTCGATTTGCTTGTCGGTGTTCACTGCGCAGTCTCCTGGCTTTGCGCCTCGCGCTCGGCCCAGCTCATGAAGGTCGGCTCAATCCCCTGGCTGCGCAGCCAGTCGCCCAGCGCGTAGCCCGTGCCTGCCGGCCAGCAGATCAGGTCCTTGAGCTCAAACATCTTGTATTCGGCCAGTTCGGGTGAAAGCCGGACCTCGCCCTGGGCCTGCGCATGGTAGGCAATGATGACCTGGTTCATGCGCTGGAAGTCGTACACGCCCACCAGCTTGAGCGACAGCACATCGAGGTGGGTTTCTTCCTTGACTTCGCGGCGGATGCCGTCTTCGGGCGTTTCGCCCGCTTCCATGAAGCCGGTGATCAATGCAAAGCGCCGCCCGGGCCAGGCGGCGTTGCGCGCCAGCAGCACCTGATGGCCCACCTGCACGATGCCAGCCAGCACAGGGGTGGGGTTGTTCCAGTGCACAAAATCGCAGGCGGTGCAGCGCAGACGCATTTGTTCGCCACCGTCCTCCATCTGGCTGAGCCAGGCCAGCGGCGTGGCGCATTGCGGGCAGAAGCGGTATTCGGCCATGCCGGAGTCCTGGTGGGGTCAGGTCGGAAAAACGCCGGTCGAGAGGTAGCGGTCGCCGCGGTCGCAGACGATGAAGACGATGGTCGCGTTGCGCACCTTGCTGGCCATCTGCTGGGCCACCCAGCAGGCGCCCGCCGCCGAAATGCCGGCAAAGATGCCTTCGGTACGGGCCAGCTCGCGGCAAGTCTCCTCGGCGTCCTGCTGGCTCACGTAGACCAGCTCATCGACATGGCTGGGGTCGTAGATTTTGGGCAGGTATTCCTGCGGCCACTTGCGGATGCCGGGAATGCGCGAGCCTTCGCTCGGTTGTGCGCCGATGATGCGGATGGCCGGGTTCTTCTCTTTGAGGTAGCGCGACACACCGGTGATGGTGCCGGTGGTGCCCATGGCGCTGACAAAGTGGGTGACACGACCGCCGGTCTGCGCCCAGATCTCGGGGCCGGTGGTTTCGTAGTGGATGCGCGGGTTGTCGGGGTTGGCGAACTGGTCGAGGATGCGGCCCTTGCCCTGAGCGGCCATGTTGTCGGCCAGATCGCGTGCGTATTCCATGCCGCCGCTTTTGGGCGTGAGGATCAGTTCGGCCCCAAACGCCTTCATGGTCTGGGCCC
>CAYSIY010000347.1:0-1832 GCA_964431215.1 uncultured Limnohabitans sp. | reverse complement strand
CCATGCGGTCCATCAGAACCGAGCCGACCATGCCGCGCCAGCCGACCAAACCTACCAACTTGCTCATTTCAATGCCCTTTCAAAGTTAAACAGTGCCACACACGACGGGACCGCTGACTGTTTGCCCCGGCTCGTCTGGCCGGGGAGGGCGCACGACGAACCAGGCCGGATCAGCCCTTGATGGTCGTGGTTTTGATGGAGGTTGCGCGCACACCAGCCGCCTCAGGGGTGAGGGGGGCGAGGTTCAGGGAGAACGGGCGGGCGGCAAACATGGAACAAATTGTACCGGATTGACTGAGCTGAGCCTGACAGAGCTGAGCCTGACGACTCATCCCGTCGATCATGATGTACAAGCCATGGCCCCCCGCGTTCGCGAGGGTGACGGTAGGCCCGATGCGTCATTTCCGGCCCGATGCGTCATTCCCGGCTTGACCGGGAATCCATGGATGCCCGATCAGCCCAGCGCCTTGACCACCGCATCGCCCATTTGCACGGTGCCGACCCGGATCGTCCCCTCGCTGTAGATGTCGGGCGTGCGCAGGCCCTGGGCCAGCACTTTCTTCACGGCCGTTTCAATCCGCTCGGCGGCTTCGGCCTGGTTGAGCGAAAAGCGCAGCATCATGGCCGCGCTCAGGATGGTGGCCAGCGGGTTGGCCACGCCTTGGCCCGCAATGTCGGGGGCGCTGCCGTGGCTGGGCTCGTACAGGCCTTGATTCCTGGTGTTCAGGCTGGCCGAGGGCAGCATGCCAATGGAGCCGGTCAGCATGGAGGCTTCGTCGCTCAGGATGTCGCCAAACATATTGCCGGTGACCACCACGTCAAAGGCCTTGGGTGCCTTGACCAGTTGCATGGCGGCGTTGTCCACATACATGTGCTGCAGCTCCACATCGGGGTATTGCGCATGCACCTCGGTGACCACGTCCTTCCAGAACTGGAAGGTTTCCAGCACATTGGCCTTGTCCACGCTGGTGACTTTTTTGTTGCGCTTGCGGGCCGCCTGGAAGGCCACGTGGGCGATGCGCTCGATCTCGGGTTTGGAGTAGCGCATGGTGTCAAACGCTTCCTCGGCACCGGGGAAGTGGCCATCGGTGGCGATGCGCTTGCCCCGTGGCTGGCCGAAGTAGATGTCGCCCGTGAGCTCGCGGATGATCAGGATGTCCAGGCCCGCGATCAGCTCAGGCTTGAGGCTGGACGCGCCCACCAGTTGCTCGTAGCAAATCGCGGGACGGAAGTTGGCGAACAGGCCCATGTGTTTGCGCAGGCCCAAAATCGCTTGCTCGGGGCGCAGAGGCCTGTCGAGTTTGTCGTACTTCCAGTCGCCCACCGCGCCAAACAGCACGGCGTCGCTGTCCATGGCCAGCTTGAGGGTGGCTTCGGGCAGGGGGTGACCATGCGCGTCATAAGCCGCGCCGCCCACCAGGGCGTGTTCCATCTCGAACTTCAGGTCCAGGGCGTGAAGGACTTTGACCGCTTCGGCAACGATTTCGGTGCCGATGCCATCACCGGGGAGGACTGCGATTTTCATGGGGGTGTCTTTATTGGGCAGTATGGGCCAGCCAGGGCTTGGTGGCCAGGCGCTGGGCTTCGAAGGCCTTGATCTTGTCGGCGTGGCGCAGGGTCAGGCCGATGTCGTCCAGGCCGCCCAGCAGACAGTACTTGCGGAAGGCGTTGACTTCAAAGGCGATTTCTTCACCTTGCGGGCGCACGATGACCTGGCGCTCCAGGTCAATGGTCAGCTCATAACCGGGGAAGGCCGCGACTTCATTGAACAGCCGATCCACCGTGGACTCGGGCAGCACAATAGGCAGCAGGCCGTTCTTGAAGCAGTTGTT
>CAYSIY010000346.1:0-1843 GCA_964431215.1 uncultured Limnohabitans sp. | reverse complement strand
TGATGTCTTCGAGGTTGATGCCCCCAAACGTGGGCTCCATGGCGGCAATGATGTCGACCAGTTTGTCGGGGTCGCGCTCGGCCAGCTCGATGTCAAACACGTCAATGCCGGCGAACTTCTTGAACAGGCCGCCCTTGCCTTCCATGACGGGCTTGCCGGCCAGCGGGCCGATGTCGCCCAGGCCCAGCACGGCGGTGCCGTTAGTGATCACGGCCACCAGGTTGCCACGGCTGGTGTAGTCGTAGGCTTTGCTGGGGTCGGCCGCGATGTCCAGACAAGGGTAGGCCACACCGGGGGAGTAGGCCAGCGACAGGTCGCGCTGGTTGGACATGGGCTTGGTCGGGTTGACCGAGAGCTTGCCGCGCGTGGGCAGGCGGTGGTAGTCCAGGGCGGCTTCGCGCAGGGCTTGTTCGGCGGGGGAGAGGGCTTGGCTCATGCGGTGTCTCGTTGTGAAGGGATGGCGGTCGACCGCAGAGCCTAACCGATCCGGGCTGGCCTCGGCCTTGTGGATAACCGCAAGCGCTGCGCCCGGGCCGATGTGGCAGCGCGGGCAGCGCGGGCCGCGCAGGGGGCGTCGGCCTTGAGGCGCAGGGCTTCAGCCCAGCAAATCCAGCAGGGTCCGCGCCACCACCTTGGTGGCACGGCGCAGGTCTTCGAGCTGCACATGCTCGTCCGAGCGCTTGGCGTTGGATTCGCGCACGGTGCGGGGGCCGGCACCGTAGATCACGCCGGGAATGCCACGCTCCACGTACAGGCGCACATCGGTGTAGAGCGGGGTGCCCACGGCGGGGATGGGCTCGCCAAAGACCTGCTCGCCATGCTTCTGGATGGCGCTCACCAGCGCCTGGTTGCCGGGCAGAGGCTTCATGGCGTTGGCCAGCAGCATGCGGCGCACGTCCACCTTGAGCTGCTTGCCGCCACGCGGCGGGTTGAAGCTGGCGGCCGCGTCCTCAATGGTCTTGCGGATGGACGCTTCGACCTCGGCCGGGTTTTCTTCTGGGATCATGCGGCGGTCGAGTTTGAAGACGACCTTGCCCGGCACCACATTGGTGTTGGTGCCGCCCTCGATGCGGCCCACGTTCAGATAAGGGTGGGTGATGCCTTCGACTTTGGAAGTGACTTTTTTGTAATCGGCATTGAGCGCGTGCAGGGCGCTCAGAATGTGCACCGCGCCTTGCAGCGCGTCGGTGCCGCTGTCCGGAATGGCGGCGTGCGCCATTTCGCCTTGCACCGTCACTTCCATTTGCAGGCAGCCGTTGTGGGCGGTGACCACCTGGTAGCTGAAACCCGCCGCGATCATCAGGTCGGGCTTCGTCAGGCCCTTGGCCAGAAGCCAGCCGGGGCCCATTTCGCCGCCAAACTCTTCGTCGTAGGTGAAGTGCAGTTCCACGCCGCCCTTGAGCGGCAGACCCAACGATTCGAGCGCCCGCGTGGCAAAGGTGAAGGTGGAAAAGTCGCTCTTGCTCACGGCGGTGGCGCGGCCGTACATGGCGCCGTCGTCGATCTCGCCGCCGTAGGGGTCGTGTGTCCAGCCTTCGCCCGGGGGCACCACGTCGCCGTGGGCGTTCAGGGCAATGGTTTTGCCCGCACCGTAGGGGCGGCGCACGATCAGGTTGGTGATGGACTCCAGCCCATAGGCCTTCACGTCGGCGGCGGGGACGGCGTGCTTTTCAGCTTCATAGCCAAAGCCTTTGAGCAGCTCGGCGGTGCGCTCGGCGTGCGGTGCGTTGTTGCCGGGCGGCGTGTCGGTGGGCACGCGTACCAGTTGCTGCAGGAAGCCGACTTCCTGCTCGAAATGGGCATCGATCCAGCTGTCCAGCGCGGCGTACAAGTCAGGGGAGAG
>CAYSIY010000345.1:0-1846 GCA_964431215.1 uncultured Limnohabitans sp. | reverse complement strand
GCCGGCCCAAGCCCCTTCCGCGAAGTCTGGAACATGACCAAGCCCAAGAACGGCGGCAGCGGCTGGCTGGTGGCTGGCGTGCAGGCTTTGCAATAAGGCGCAGGCGCTCGTCTGGACCTTGCTTTCGGGAATAATCGGGGACTATGGCAACACAGTCCCCTTTTTCATGGGTCGCTCAGACCGTCGCAGGCCTCAGGCCTCCAGAGTGGGTGGTCGACGAGACCCTCAACCGGCTGGTGCTGTTCCTCAACCATGTGCTCATGAGCGAACCTGAGGCCATGCGAAGGCTGGCCCGGCAAAAGGGGCAGCGCATCGAATGGGTCTGGCAGGACATGCGCCTGCAGTTGCAAGCCACGCCTGCCGGCTTGTTCGAGCGCGGCTCATTCGAATCGTTTGACTTGCGCCTGACCGTGACCGAGGCCTCGCCTCTGGATGTGCTCTCTGCCCTGGCGCGTGGCGACAAGCCCAAGGTCCGCATCGAAGGCGATGTGCAACTGGCCGCCGAAGTCAACTGGCTCATTGACAACGTCCGATGGGACGCCGAGGAAGACCTGGCACGCCTTGTCGGTGACGCACCCGCCCACACTCTGGCCCATCTGGCGCGCCATGCGCTGGCTGCCCTTCGCAGCTTCGTGGCCAGCAAGGCGCCGGCCGCCGCAGGTGGTCCGACATGAGCCGTGTGGCCCGTGGCGCATTCATTGTCTTCATCGTCCTGCGCTACGGACTCGATGAACTGGTTCTCTCCTCCTTCCAGCGCCCCTGGCTGCGCCTGCTCACCCGATGCCTGACCCTCGGGCGCAACCTGCGTTCGCCGCGTGGCGTGCGCCTGCGGGAAGCCCTGGAGCGTCTTGGCCCGATTTTTGTCAAATTCGGGCAGGTGCTCTCGACACGGCGCGATCTTTTGCCTGCCGACATCGCCGAGGAACTGGCCAAGCTGCAAGACCGGGTGCCACCTTTCCCCTCCGACGTGGCCGTGGCCAGCATCGAGCGGGCCTTTGGCCGTCCGGTTGACCAGATCTTTGAGCAGTTTGAGCGAGAGCCAGTGGCCAGCGCCTCGATTGCTCAGGTTCACTTTGCCTGCGTGCGAATGCGCGATGGGCAAAGGCGCGAAGTGGCCGTCAAGGTGCTGCGACCCGGCATGCTGCCGGTGATCGAAAAAGACCTTGCCCTCATGCGCCTGATGGCGGGCTGGGTCGAGCGCCTGAGCGACGATGGCAAACGGCTCAAGCCCCGCGAGGTGGTCGCCGAGTTCGACAAATACCTGCACGACGAGCTGGACCTCGTGCGCGAAGCGGCCAATGCGGCGCAACTGCGGCGCAATATGGAAGACCTCGGGCTGGTGCTGATCCCGGAGATGTTCTGGGATTTCTGCTACCCCGAGGTGATGGTGATGGAGCGCATGAAGGGCGTTCCGATCAGCCAGGTCGAGCAACTGCGTGCGGCGGGCGTCGACATTCCGAAGCTGGCCCGTGACGGGGTGACGATCTTTTTTACCCAGGTGTTTCGTGACGGCTTTTTCCACGCCGACATGCACCCTGGCAACATCCAGGTCAGTGTCGAGCCAGGCACCTTCGGGCGCTATATCTCGCTGGATTTCGGCATCGTCGGCACGCTGACCGAGTTCGACAAGGAATACCTGGCGCAGAACTTCACCGCCTTCTTCCGCCGCGACTACCGGCGCGTGGCCGAGCTGCACATCGAATCCGGCTGGGTGCCGCCGCAGACCCGGGTTGACGAGCTGGAGGCCGCCATCCGCGCCGTGTGCGAGCCGTACTTCGACCGGCCGCTCAAGGAGATCTCGCTGGGCATGGTGCTCATGCGCCTGTTCCAGACCTCGCGCCGTTTC
>CAYSIY010000344.1:0-1851 GCA_964431215.1 uncultured Limnohabitans sp. | reverse complement strand
ATTGAGTTGCGCGATGGAGACAAGTCGCGCTACCTGGGCAAGGGCGTGCTCAAGGCGGTCGAGCACATCAACACCGAAATCAGTGAGGCCGTGCTGGGGCTCGATGCCTCCGAGCAGGCCTTTCTGGACAAGACCCTGATCGACCTGGACGGCACCGACAACAAGAGCCGCCTGGGGGCCAACGCCATGCTGGCCGTGTCCATGGCCGTCGCCCGCGCCGCCGCCGAAGAAGCCGGCCTGCCCCTGTACCGCTACTTTGGCGGCATGGCCGGCAAGGAACTGCCGGTGCCGATGATGAACGTCATCAACGGCGGCGCCCACGCCAACAACTCGCTGGACCTGCAGGAGCTGATGATCATCCCGGTGGGCGCACCGTCCTTCCGTGAAGCCATCCGCTGGGGTGCCGAGGTCTTCCACGCCCTCAAGAAAATCATCCACGACAAGGGTATGAGCACGGCGGTGGGCGACGAAGGCGGCTTTGCCCCCAGCGTCGAAAGCCACGAGGCCGCGCTGCAACTGATCCTGCAGGCCATCGACCAGGCCGGCTACACCGCCGGTGAGCAGATCGCCCTGGGCCTGGACTGCGCGGCCAGCGAGTTTTACAAGGACGGCAAATACGTGCTCGAAGGCGAAGGCGGCATCGCGCTCACGGCCGAGCAATGGACCGACATGCTGGCCACCTGGGTGGACAAGTACCCGATCATCAGCATTGAAGACGGCATGGCCGAAGGCGACTGGGACGGCTGGAAACACCTCACCGAGCGTCTGGGCAAGAAGGTGCAACTGGTGGGCGATGACCTGTTCGTGACCAACACCAAGATCCTGAAAGAAGGCATCGACAGGTCAATAGCCAACTCGATCCTGATCAAGATCAACCAGATCGGCACCCTGACCGAAACCTTCGAAGCCATCGAGATGGCCAAGCGCGCCGGTTACACCGCCGTCATCAGCCACCGCTCGGGCGAGACCGAAGACTCCACCATCTCTGATATCGCTGTCGGCCTGAACGCCGGCCAGATCAAGACCGGCTCGCTCTCACGCTCGGACCGCATGGCCAAATACAACCAGCTGCTGCGCATCGAGGAAGACCTGGGCGATGTGGCGGTGTATCCTGGTCGCGCTGCCTTCTACAACCTCAAGTGACCTGAATGAGCCATCGCATCGTTCCCATCATTTTGCTGACCTTGCTGCTCGTGCTGCAAGGTCAGCTCTGGTGGGGGCGCGGCAGTCTGCCGCATGTGGCCGAACTGGAGCAGCAAGTGCGGCAGCAGAAAGCGGCCAATGAGGAAGCCCGCCGCAGCAACGAGCAGCTCAGCGCCGAGGTCAATGACCTCAAGGAAGGCCTGAACATGGTGGAAGAGCGGGCGAGGTACGAACTGGGCATGGTCAAGCCCGACGAAATCTTCGTCCAGATGGCCAGGTGAATCCGGCAGCACGCCAGATTGTGGTGCTGGGTGCGCCCGGTACGGGTGCGCCAGAACTGCGGGCACAACTGGCGCTGGCCTTGCAGCATGAGCCCGGACTCGAGCTCTCGTGCGATGAGCTGCCCGGTCGCAGCCACGACTTCGCCTTGCTGATGGGCCTGGACTTGCCAGTCAAGGACCTGGCGCAACGCGGGGCTCAGGAAAGCCTAGACGCCCAACTGCGTGAGCAATTGCAGGCCCTGGACCTGCCCTTTCGTGTGGTGTATGGACAGGGCGCTGCGCGGCTGACCAACGCCTTGCTCGCCCTGGGCTTGCCAGCGCCCGACGAAGCCTGCCAACAACTGCGTGCGCAAGCACAGTTCGACCTGAACCGGGGTCGCACGCCCTGGTCCTGCGAAAAATGCAGTGACCCCGAATGCGAACACCA
>CAYSIY010000343.1:0-1852 GCA_964431215.1 uncultured Limnohabitans sp. | reverse complement strand
GATCTGGTCACCCAGATAACCGGCAGCGCGGGCTTCTTCGAGGGCCTCTTCGAAGCGCTCATAGACCTGGAAGATTTCGCCGTGGATGTAGTTGTAGCCAACGCTGATGCCCATGGCGTAAGCGGCAATCGCCATGCCTTCGATCACGCTGTGCGGGTTGTACATCATGATGTCCCGGTCCTTGCAGGTGCCGGGCTCGCCCTCGTCCGAGTTGCAGACCAGGTATTTCTGGCCGGGGAACTGTCGGGGCATGAAGCTCCACTTGAGGCCGGTGGGGAAACCGGCACCGCCACGACCGCGCAGGCCGGATTCCTTGACGGTGGCGATCACCTGGTCCTGCGTCAGGCCCGCGACACCCGTGTCGCTGTTCGGTGCCGCGCCGTCCTTGCCCAGGATTTTGCGCAGGGCCGCATAGCCGCCACGGGCTTCATAGTCCTTGAGGCGCCAGTTGGCTCCATTGAGATCGGCATAGATCTGGGGGTTGATATGACGCCCATGAAAGCAGCTTTCCACGCCGGTGGCCTGGAACTGCGTGAGGATTTGTTCGATGTTCATCTGCTCGCTCCTCAGGCCTTGGCACCGGCTGCAGCAGCCGTGCGAAGGCTGTCGATCAGCTGATCGAGCTTGTCGTGGCTCATGAAGCTGCACATGTGGCGGTCGTTGACCAGCAGCACCGGCGCATCGGCACAGGCCCCCTGACACTCGCTGGGCTGCAGGGTAAAGAGGCCATCGGTCGTGGTTTCACCGGCATGCACGCCGAGCTTGCCCTCCAGATGCTGCAGGGCCTGCAGGCCACCGCGCAGCTGGCACGGCAGGTTGGTGCAGACGTTGAGCTTGAACTGTCCCACCGGCTTCTGGTTGTACATGTTGTAGAAGGTGGTGACCTCGTGCACAGCCATGACCGGCATGCCCAGCACCTCGGCCACGGCCAGCTCGCTCTCGGGGCTGACCCAGCCCTGCTCCTGCTGCACGATGGCCAGGCAGGCCATCACGGCAGACTGCTTCTGGTCAGCAGGGAACTTGGCGATTTCGCGCGCGAAGCGGGCACGCGTGGCCTCGGACAGGGTCAGGCTCTGCACGGGCGTTGGGGATGCGGTGCTCATCTGTCGATTTCTCCAAACACGATGTCCATGGTGCCGATGATGGCCACGGCGTCAGCCAGCATGTGGCCACGGGCCATTTCATCGAGCGTGGCCAGGTGGGCAAAACCCGGAGCGCGGATCTTCAGGCGATAAGGCTTGTTGGCACCGTCGCTGACCATGTAGATGCCAAACTCCCCCTTGGGGTGCTCGACAGCGGCATAGGCCTCGCCCTCGGGCACCTTGAAGCCTTCGGAGAAGAGCTTGAAGTGGTGGATCAAGGATTCCATGCTGGACTTCATGTCCTCACGCCTGGGTGCCGCCACCTTGGCGGTGTCGTTGATGACGGGGCCGGGGTTGGCCCGCAGCCAGGCCACGCATTGCTGGATGATGCGGTTGGACTCGCGCATTTCCTGCACACGCACCAGGTAGCGGTCGTAGCTGTCGCCGGTCTTGCCCACGGGCACATCGAAGTCCACCTTGTCGTAGGCATCGTAGGGCTGCTTCTTGCGCAGGTCCCAGGCGAAACCCGAGCCGCGCAGCATCGGACCGGTCATGCCCAGATTCAGGGCACGCTCGGGCGGCACCACACCGATGCCGACCGTCCGTTGCTTCCAGATGCGGTTATCGGTCAGCAGGGTCTCGTACTCGTCCACGCACTTGGGAAAGCGCTGGGTGAAATCGTCGATGAAGTCGAGCAGCGAACCCTGCCGGTTCTTGTTGAGTTCGGCGATTGCGCGGGCGTTCCTGACCTTGCTGGCCTGGTGCTGCGG
>CAYSIY010000342.1:0-1853 GCA_964431215.1 uncultured Limnohabitans sp. | reverse complement strand
CGCAGCGTGATCTTGCACTTGTCACCCTCGGCCAGAAAGCGGCGGATGTTGCGCATCTTGATGTTGTAGTCACCGTCGTCGGTGCCCGGGCGGAATTTGACTTCCTTGATATCGATGACCGTCTGTTTGGCCTTGGCTTCGGCAGCGCGCTTTTGTTCCTGGTATTTGAACTTGCCGTAGTCGATCAAACGACAGACGGGCGGACTCGCCATCGGAGCGATTTCCACCAGATCAACGTCCATCTCCCCGGCCATGCGCAGGGCTTCGGCCAACGACATAACGCCCATAGGTTCGTTCTCGGGGCCTGAAACACGGATTTCAGGGGCCGTGATCTCACGGTTCAAGCGGTGTTTGCGTTCCTCGCGTTGGCGACGGTCACGAAATTCGGTAGCGATGACTCAAGTCCTTCACAAAATCAAAGGCTGCACAAGACAGCCCAAAACCGCAGCCACAGCGTGGTGATGCCCCGCAGACCCAACGTAGGTGAAAACACCATCAGGCTCTGGAAGCAATGTCCGAGGCGAGCCGTTCAATGAACGCTTCGAGGGACATGACCCCGAGGTCTTTGTTGCCCCGGGCGCGCACGGCGACGGTACCTGCCGCTTTTTCCTTGTCGCCTGCGACCAGGATATAAGGCGGCTTTTGCAATGAATGCTCGCGTATTTTATACGTGATTTTCTCGTTGCGCAGATCCAGAGCGACCCTAAGGTCTTGATTTGGCAGTGATTTTTGGAGTTTTGCGGCGATTTCGCGACAGTAATCGGCCTGCGCGTCGGTGATGTTGAGCACACACACCTGCTCTGGCGCGAGCCAGGTGGGCAAGGCACCCGCATGCTGTTCGACCAGAATGCCGATGAAACGCTCCAGGCTGCCGACGATAGCGCGGTGCAGGATCACCGGACGCTGGCGGCTACCGTCTTCGGCGGTGTATTGCGCATCCAGACGCTCGGACAGGTTGAAGTCCACCTGAATGGTCCCGCACTGCCATTCGCGGCCAATCGCGTCCTTGAGGGTGTATTCGATCTTGGGGCCATAAAAAGCGCCATCGCCCTCCGAGATGACAAACTCGCAGCCCGAGTGGCGCAGGCTGTCCATGAGCGCCTTTTCGGCCTTGTCCCAGAGCTCGTCCGACCCGATTCGGGCGGCCGGACGGGTCGAGACCTTGTAAAGAATATCGGTGAAACCGAAATCGGCGTAGACCTTCTTGAGCACCTGGGTGAAGGTATCGCACTCGGCCAGGATCTGGTCTTCGGTACAGAAGATGTGGCCGTCGTCCTGGGTGAAACCACGCACCCGCATGATGCCGTGCAGGCCGCCCGAAGGCTCGTTGCGGTGGCACTGACCAAATTCACCATAACGCAGCGGCAGATCCCGGTAACTCTTGATGCCCTGTTTGAAGATCAGGATGTGCCCCGGGCAATTCATCGGCTTGAGCGCGTAGTCCCGCTTTTCCGACTCGGTGGTGAACATGTTCTCGCGGTACTTGTCCCAATGGCCGGTTTTTTCCCACAGGCTCTTGTCGATGATCTGCGGGCCTTTGACCTCCTGGTAACCGTTGTCGCGGTAGACCTGGCGCATGTACTGCTCCACCTGCTGCCAGACCGTCCAGCCTTTGGGGTGCCAGAACACCAGACCCGGGGCATGGTCATCGATGTGGAACAGGTCCAGTTCGCGCCCCAGCTTGCGGTGGTCGCGTTTTTCGGCTTCTTCCAGACGCAACAGGTACTGCTGCAGGTCTTCCTTGCTGGCCCAGGCCGTGCCGTACACGCGCTGCAGCATCTCGTTCTTGCTGTCGCCACGCCAATAGGCACCCGCCACCTTCATCAGCTTGAAATGCTTGAGCTTGCCGGTGC
>CAYSIY010000341.1:0-1888 GCA_964431215.1 uncultured Limnohabitans sp. | reverse complement strand
GACAACGCACGCGCCGAAGTCGAAGACGTGATCATGGGCTGTGCCAACCCCGAAGGGGCCACGGGCGCCAACATCGCCCGCCAGATCGCACTCAAGGCGGGCCTGCCGATTTCGGTCTCGGGCCTGACCGTCAACCGTTTCTGTTCTTCCGGCCTGCAAACCATTGCCCTGGCCGCCCAGCGCATCATTGCGGGTGAAGGTCAGGTCTATGTGGCCGGTGGCGTGGAGAGCATTTCCTGTGTGCAGCAGGAGATGAACATGCACATGCTCAAGGACCCGAGCCTGGAGAAGATCAAGCCCGAGATCTACTGGAACATGCTCCAGACCGCCGAGCAGGTCGCCAAGCGTTACAAGATCGGCCGTGACCGCATGGACGAATACGGCGCGGCCAGCCAGCAAAAGGCCTGCGCCGCCGCCGCTGCGGGCAAGTTCGACGACGAAATTGCCCCCATCACCGTGACCGCCGGCATCTACGACAAGACGATGGGCCTGATCACCAAGCAGATGACGGTGAGCAAGGACGAAGGCCTGCGTGAAGGCACCACCATCGAGGCCATCAGCGGCCTGCGCTCGGCGCTGCCCGGGGGCCTGATCTCTGCGGGCAACGCCAGCCAGTTCTCGGACGGTGCCGGCGCCTGTGTGGTCATGGACGAAACCCTGGCCGAGAAAAAGGGCCTCAAGCCGCTGGGCCGCTTTCTGGGCTTTGCCGTGGCCGGATGCGAGCCGGACGAAATGGGCATCGGCCCCGTGTTTGCGGTGCCCAAGGCGCTCTCGCGGCTGGGCCTGACGGTGGGCGACATCGATCTCTGGGAGCTCAATGAAGCCTTTGCGGTGCAGGTGCTGTACTGCCGCGACAAGCTGGGCATTCCGGCCGATCGCCTGAACGTCAATGGCGGTGCCATCGCTGTGGGCCACCCCTACGGTGTGTCCGGCCAGCGTCTGACCGGCCACGCCCTGATCGAAGGCAAGCGCCGTGGGGCCAAGCGCGTGGCGGTGACCATGTGCATTGGCGGCGGCATGGGCGCCTGCGGCATTTTTGAAGTACTGTGAAGCTCGGTGGCATCGGCTGTCACATGGATGGCTGATTCACAGGAGGGCAGGGGGCATGATGCTTTCTGCCCTTTTTTTCTGTGGCAGCGGTCTTTGGCCGCCACCCGTCCACACCCATGTCATCGCGGTCGCTGACCGCTGCTGAACCCACCATCGCTGCGCCATGTCCCTGCGTCCCACCGTCGATTTTCTGCTGTACGAATGGCTGAACGTGCCGCAACTGCAGCAGCGCGAGCGCTTTGCCGACCACAGCCGCCAAACCTTTGACGCTGTGCTCGATACCTGCGAACGCATAGCCCGCGAAAAATTCGCGCCATTCAACCGGCTGGTCGACATCGAAGAGCCGAAGTTCGATGGCGAGAAAGTGGTCCTGCCGCAGGCCACGCATGAGGCCTGCAAGGCCTATGCCGAATCGGGCATGCTGAGCGCCGCGCAGGATGAAGACATCGGGGGCATGCAGCTGCCCTACACCGTGGAGGCGGCGGCCAACGCCTTTTTTGCCATGGCCTCGGTCAGCATCGGCTCAGGGCTTTTGACCACCGGCAACGCGAACCTGCTGATGGCGCATGGCACCGAGCTGCAAAAAAAGGTGTTTGCCCTCAACGAATTCAATGGCCGTTTTTCGGGCACCATGTGCCTCTCCGAGCCCCAGGCCGGCTCCAGCCTGAGCGATGTGGCCACCCGCGCCGTGCCCGACGGCGAGGGCTTTGCAGACGACCCGCTGGGCCCCCGCTACCGCCTGCGCGGCAACAAGATGTGGATTTCCTCGGGGGAGCATGAGCTGACCGAGAACATCATCCACCTGGTGCTGGCCAAGATCCCCGGGCCCGATGGCAAG
>CAYSIY010000340.1:0-1909 GCA_964431215.1 uncultured Limnohabitans sp. | reverse complement strand
CGACGACTGCCACACCGAGGGCGTGACACCGGCCAAAACCCACTGGGCGCGGCCCATCGACACGGCCCCGTTTTATGCCTACGCGGTGCGCCCGGGCGTGACCTTCACCTACCTGGGGCTCAAGACCGATGCCACGGCAGCGGTGCACTTTGGGGGCCACCCCAGCCCCAACCTGTTTGTGGCGGGCGAGATGATGGCCGGCAATGTGCTGGGCAAGGGCTACACCGCCGGGGTGGGCATGACGATTGGCACCGCCTTTGGGCGCATTGCGGGCACGTCAGCGGCTCGCGCTGTGGGCGCTCAGGCCGCTCGCGCTGTGGGCGCTCAGGCAGCCTGCGCTGTGGGGGCCGCCACCGGAGAGAGGGCATGAACACTTTGAGCACATTGACTGACGAGGCCCGTGCCCTGGCACGCGGCGACATGGGCCCGGCCGAAACCGAAGTGGCCCGGCAACTGACCATCTGCAATGGCTGCCGCTATTGCGAGGGCTTTTGTGCGGTGTTTCCTGCCATGACGCGGCGGCTGTCCTTTGGGACGGCCGATGTGCACTACATGGCCAACCTCTGCCACAACTGCGGCGCCTGCCTGCACGCCTGCCAATACGCGCCGCCGCACGAATTTGCCATCAACATCCCCCGTGCCATGGCGCAGGTGCGCGGCAAGACCTATGCCGACTACGCCTGGCCCGCCCCGCTGGGCCAGCTCTACCAGCGCAACGGCCTGACCCTGTCGTTGGCGCTGGCGGCGTCGTTGGCCTTGTTCATGGCCCTGGTGGCGGGTGCCCCGACCGATGCGGCCAACTTTTATTCGATCTTCCCGCACAACTTCATGGTCAGCCTGTTTGCGCCGGTGTTCCTGTTTGCGGTGCTGGCGCTGGCGCTGGGGGTGCGGCGCTTCTGGCAAGACATTGGCCCGGCCACGACCGGCGCGCCAGTCACCACGCCCGCAGCGGCAGAAGCCACGCACGATGTGCTGCGCCTCAAATACCTGGACGGTGGCCACGGCGAAGGCTGCAACAACGAAGACGACGCCTTTGCCCACAGCCGCCGCCGTGCGCACCACCTGACGTTTTATGGCTTCATGCTGTGCTTTGCCGCCACCAGTGTGGCCACCGTCTACCACTACGCCTTTGGCTGGCAGGCCCCCTATGACCTGCCCAGCCTGCCCAAGCTGCTGGGCGCGGTGGGCGGCGTGATGCTGTGCGCGGGCACGCTGGGCCTGTTCAGGCTCAAACTGCGGCGGCATCCGCTGCACGGCGATCCGGCGCAGAAGTCCATGGACTATGGCTTCATGGCCCTGCTCTTTCTGACCAGTGCCACCGGCCTGCTGCTCTGGGGCTTGCGCGGCCACGCCTGGATGCCCTGGGGCCTGTCGGCCCACCTGGGCTGCGTGATGGCCCTGTTTGCCACCTTGCCTTACAACAAGTTTGCCCACGGCATCTACCGCAGCGCCGCGCTGCTGCGCTTTGCGGTGGAAAAGCGCCAGCCCAACCGGCTGGGGCTGGGGGGGGAGTGAGGGTTTGGTGGTTGCGTTAATTCCTCACGATGGGACCAGGCTGGAGCTGTGGAGGGTCGCCGCTCCGTGCGGCGGATTTTTTGCAGGTGGGCCGATCAGAAGTCGATAGCAAAGCGGTTCGGTGATCCACTTGCGCGGTCAGCGGTGAGCTCTTGCACCACTTCCTTGGTCGGTCCCGCCCAGGCTGAGTGTTACAGCCTCTCTGCGAAATGGATAAGGGTTCAATCTGAATTGATTGAGGCTGCTTTTGGCGGGTCACGCAGACTGTCTGCCAGCATGTTCCACAGGGCTTGTGCTGCTTTGCCCAGTTCGGTTTCTGTGCGTCGAATCAATGCAATGTCGCGGCTCAGCACAGGTTGCGTCAAGGGCAGCATCACCAGGTCGGGGGCTCTTG
>CAYSIY010000339.1:0-1911 GCA_964431215.1 uncultured Limnohabitans sp. | reverse complement strand
AAGTGGACCATGAGCAAGGCCCACAACCCGGTGCAGGACATCTACCTGCGTCAGGTCGTCGGCAAGGAAAACAAGGTGATCGGTGTCGCCGCCAAGGCCTTGTCCGATTCGGGCGCAGGCTGCCGCCTGTAAGTGATACACCCGCCCTGTGCGGGTTTTTCTTGCGAAAACGGCGGACCAGTTCCGCCGTTTTCACACCCTCCTCTCTCGCAGGTTCTGATGGACTTCATCAACTTCCTTATACAGCTGCTCAACAGCGTCCAGTACGGATTGCTGCTGTTCATGCTGGCGGCCGGCCTCACGCTGATCTTCGGCATCATGGGCGTGGTCAACCTGGCCCACGGCAGCTTCTACATGCTGGGCGCTTATCTGGCCTGGTCATTGGCGGGCACATTGGGCAGCTTCACCTTGGCCATCGTGGTCGGCACCGCACTGTCGGTGGGCTTTGGACTGCTGTTGGAGAAAGTGCTGTTTCGGCACTTCTACCACCGCGACCACCTCGACCAGGTGCTGCTGACCTTCGGCCTGATCTACGTCTTCGAGGAGCTGCGCTCCATGCTCTGGGGCGACGATGTGCACGGCCTGCCCGTGCCCGAAGCCCTGTCGGCCTCGATCCCCTTGACCGACACCCTCTCCTACCCGGTCTACCGCCTGTTCATGTCCGGCATCTGCCTGCTGCTGGCGCTGAGCCTGTACCTGCTGATCTCCAAAACCCGGCTGGGCATGAAGATCCGCGCCGGGGCCGTCAACCACGAGATGACCGAAGCCCTGGGGGTGAACATCCGCCTGATCCATGCGGTGGTCTTTGCGCTGGGTGTAGGCCTGGCCTCGATCGCCGGCATGATTGCCGCGCCGGTTTCCAGCATCTACCCCAATATGGGCTCGCAGGTGCTGATCATGTGCTTTGTGGTGGTGGTGATCGGTGGCATCGGCTCGGTGCGCGGTGCCCTGATCGCGGCACTTCTGGTGGGCCTGGTGGACACCTTCGGCAAGGTGCTGCTTCCCCAGCTCTCGGGCATGCTGGTTTACGTGCTCATGGCCGCGGTGCTGCTGTACAAGCCCGAAGGCCTCTTCAAGCAGTGAGGAAACGATGAGCGCTCCACAGATCCACATTGAAACCCTCCCGCGCAGCGTCCGGCTGGTGCTGCTGCTGGGCCTGATCGCGCTGGCCGCCTTCCCCTTTGTGGGCAGCGACTTCTACATGGCCATGGTCAACCGCATGATGATCCTCGCCATCTTTGCCATGAGCCTGGACCTGCTGCAAGGCGTGACCGGCCTCGTCTCTCTGGGCCATGCGGCCTACTTCGGCATTGCCGGCTACACGCTGGCCTTTGCCACCCCGGCCAATGAGCCCATCAGCCTGTACGCCGCCCTGCCCCTGGCCGTGGGTGCCTCCGCGCTGGCGGCACTCGTCATCGGCTTTCTGGTGGTGCGCACGCACGGCATCTACTTCATCATGGTCACCATGGCGTTCGCGCAGATGGTGTTTTATGTGTTCTTTGACAACAAGGCCCTGGGCGGCTCCGATGGCCTGTTCCTGAACTTCCGCCCTGACGCCATCGTCTTCGACCTCGAAAACAAGCGGGTGTTCTATTTCTTCACCCTGGGCTGTCTGGTCGGCGTGTACCTGTTCCTGCGCCGTGTGCTCTGGAGTCCTTTTGGACGGGCACTGTCGGGCATCCGCGTCAATGAACACCGCATGCGCGCCCTGGGCTTTGGTACCTTCAGCCACAAGCTGGCCGCCTTCACGCTGGCCGGGGCGCTGGCCGGTCTGGCGGGGTTTCTGTGGGCCGCACAGACCGGCTTCGTCAACCCGGAACTGATGGGCTTTCACCTGAGTGCGCACGCCATCATGATGGTGATCTTGGGTGGCATGGGCAACTTTGCCGGAGCCATCATCGGTGCCTTCTC
>CAYSIY010000338.1:0-1913 GCA_964431215.1 uncultured Limnohabitans sp. | reverse complement strand
CGAAAACCCTGAGTTTTTTGTGTCAGTTTTCAGTCAGATGTCGGGTAGACTGAGCCGCATGCAAATGACCTACTCGCCCTCCGAACGCTTGTGGCTGGGCAGTTACCCCGAAGGGGTGCCTGCCGACATTGATCCCGACCGGTACAGCTCCCTGGTGGCCTTGATGGAGGAGAGCTTTGCCCGCTATGCCGACCGCACGGCCTTCAGTTTCATGGGCATGGGCTTGAGCTACCGTCAGACCGATGAGGAGAGCCTGGCGCTGGCGGCTTATCTGCAATCGCTGGGCCTGGCCAAGGGCGACCGTGTGGCGATCATGATGCCCAATGTGCCGCAGTACCCGGTTGCCGTGGCGGCGGTCTTGCGGGCGGGGTTTGTGGTCGTCAACGTCAACCCTTTGTACACGCCGCGCGAGCTCGAGCACCAGCTCAAGGACTCCGGGGCCAAGGCCATCGTCATCATCGAGAATTTTGCGGCCACCCTGGAAAAATGCCTCGCCAGCACGCCGGTACAGCATGTGGTGCTGGCCAGCATGGGCGACCGGCTGGGCTGGCTCAAAGGGGCGGTGGTCAATCATGTGGTGCGCAGGGTCAAGAAGCTGGTGCCGGCCTTTCATCTTCCTCAGGCGGTGCGCTTCAATGAAGCGCTCACGCGTGGGCGGCATCTGCCGCTGACCCGACCCGTGCTCGGGCCGCACGACATTGCACTGCTGCAGTACACCGGGGGCACAACGGGGGTTTCCAAGGGGGCCGTGCTGCTGCACCGCAACGTCATTGCCAATGTGCTGCAGTCAGAGGCCTGGAACGAGCCGGTGATGAAGCGCATTCCAGTGGGCGAGCAAGCGACCTCGGTGTGCGCCTTGCCGCTCTATCACATCTTTGCTTTCACGGTGAACATGATGCTGTCCATGCGCACGGGCGGCAAGACGATCCTGATCCCCAACCCGCGTGATTTGCCGGCGGTCATCAAGGAGCTCTCCAGACACACCTTTCACAGCTTCCCGGCGGTCAATACCCTCTTCAATGGGTTGGCCAACCACCCGGATTTCGGCAAGGTCAACTGGTCCAACCTCAAGGTGTCGGTGGGCGGGGGCATGGCCGTGACCGGCAGCGTCGCCAAACTGTGGCGGGATAAAACCGGCTGCGCCATTTGCGAGGGCTACGGCCTGTCCGAAACCAGTCCTTCGGCCAGTTGCAACCCGGTCACCGCCACCGAATTCAACGGCACGATCGGCGTGCCGCTGCCCGGCACCTGGATGAAGATCGTCGACGACGAGGGCCAGGATCTGCCCCAGGGACAGACCGGCGAAATCGCCATCAAGGGGCCGCAGGTCATGGCCGGCTACTGGCAGCGCCCCGACGAAACCGCCAAGGTCATGACGGCCGATGGTTATTTCAAGTCGGGTGATGTGGGCATCATGGACGCGCGTGGCTACTTCAGGATCGTCGACCGCAAGAAGGACATGATCCTGGTCAGCGGTTTCAATGTCTATCCCAACGAGGTGGAAGAGGTGGCGTCAGCTTGTCCGGGCGTGCTCGAATGCGCGGCCATTGGCGTGCCCGATGAAAAAACCGGGGAAGCGGTCAAGCTGGTGGTGGTGCCCAAGGACGCCAGCCTGTCCGCCGAGCAGATTCAGAGTTTCTGCCGCGACAAGCTCACCGCCTACAAGGTGCCGCGCACCATCGAATTCCGCACGGAATTGCCCAAGACGCCGGTGGGCAAGATTCTGCGGCGCGAGCTGCGGCAGGTCGCCTGAGCCGCCCCGGAGCGGCTTACTTGAGCCAGCCGCGCCGACGGAAATACCACATCGGCACCACCGCGCTGGCGATCATCAGCACAAGGGCCAACGGATAACCCCAGGTCTGGCTGAGTTCGGGCATGTACTGGAAGTTCATGCCGTAAATGCTCGCAATCAG
>CAYSIY010000337.1:0-1919 GCA_964431215.1 uncultured Limnohabitans sp. | reverse complement strand
GCCGCCATGTCCGGCATGCTGGCCCCCGAACAGAAGGAAGAAGTCATCGGCAACGCCGAGATCCGCACCGTGTTCGTGGCCTCCAAGATCGGCACCGTGGCCGGCTGTATGGTCACCAACGGCATGGTCACCCGTTCGGCACGCTTCCGTTTGCTGCGCGACAACGTGGTCATCTACACCGGCGAACTCGAGTCGCTCAAGCGCCTCAAGGACGATGTGCGCGAAGTCAAGGAAGGCTTCGAGTGCGGTATCAAGCTCAAGAACTACAACGACATCAAAGAGGGCGATCAGCTCGAGTTCTTTGAAGTCAAGGAAATCGCGAGAACGCTGTAATGCCGCGCAAGGCCTCCTCCGTCCCCAACCGCGGCTACCGCGTGGCCGACCAGATCCAGCGGGATCTGTCGGAGCTGATCGCGCGCGAGCTGAAAGACCCGCGGGTGGGCATGGTCACGCTCAACGCCGTCGAGGTGACGCCGGACTATGCTCACGCCAAGGTGTTTTTCAGTCTGCTGACGGGCGATCCGGAGGAAGCCATGCAAGGCCTGAACGCCGCGGCCGGATTTCTGCGCAATGGCTTGTTCAAGCGCCTGCACATCCACACCGTGCCGACGCTGCACTTCGTGTTTGACCGCACCACCGAGCGCGCCTCGGACATGAATGCGCTGATTGCCAAGGCCGTCGCAACACGCGCCAAAGAGGACTGAGCATGAGCACCGCCGGGCCGCCCCAAGGTGCGAAGGCCCCCTTGGGGGGCAGCGATGTACACGCAGTGACGGAGCGTGGGGGCGCACGTTCCTTTCCTCGGGCACGGGTGCAGCGGCGCCCTGTGCATGGGGTGATCCTGCTGGACAAACCACTCGGTCTTTCAAGCAACCAGGCCTTGCAAAAGGTCAAGTGGCTGCTGCGCGCCGAAAAAGCCGGCCACACCGGCACGCTCGACCCGTTGGCCAGCGGCGTGCTACCGCTGTGCTTTGGCGCGGCCACCAAGTTCAGCCAGCAGCACCTTCATGCCGACAAGGTCTACGAGACGGTGGTGCGCCTGGGCCGCCAGACCACCACCGCCGATGCCGAAGGCGAGCTGATTTCAGAGCGGCCCGTGACCTGCACACTGGAGCAGGTGGTGGAAGTCCTTGACCGTTTCATGGGTCCGATCCGTCAGGTGCCGCCCATGTACAGCGCGCTCAAAAAAGATGGCAAGGCCCTCTACGAATACGCCCGCGAGGGCGAGACCGTCGAGCGCGAGGCGCGCGAGGTGGTCATCCACGAGCTCGAGATGCTGGATGTTCAACTCCAGGGCAATGCACCCTCTCTGCGTCTGCGGGTGGCCTGCAGCAAGGGCACCTATATCCGTACCCTGGGAGAAGACATCGGCCAAGCCCTGGGCTGTGGTGGCCACCTCAGCGCATTGCGCCGTGTGCAGACCGGACCTTTTGAGGTCGGCCAGTGCATCACCCTGGCGCAACTGGAGGCGATGGACGAAGAAGATCGTCTGGCTGCGCTGCAACCCGTCGAATGCCTGCTGCCGGGCTACACCTGCGTCACCCTTGATGCCGACGATGCCGGCAGATTCCTCAGCGGCCTGCGCCGCCGGGGAAGGTGGGCCGATGCAGCACAGGTCAAGGTCTTTGGCCACACCCCCCGCGCCTTGCTGGGCACCGCCCATGTGAAGTCCGGAGAACTGATTCCCACGAGGCTTTTGAGTCCGCTGGAAATCGCACAGATTTTGGAAAGTTCACCTGCCACCGCGCAGGTCTGATGAGGAAAGAAAATGAGCAAGCAAATTCGCAACATCGCCATCATCGCGCACGTTGACCACGGCAAAACCACCATGGTAGACCAGCTTCTGCGTCAGTCGGGCACTTTTGCCGACCACGAAAAAGTCGTGGACACGGTGATGGACAACAACGCCATCGAACGCG
>CAYSIY010000336.1:0-1926 GCA_964431215.1 uncultured Limnohabitans sp. | reverse complement strand
ACTTCCGTGGTATCTCCGGCCGTGCTTTCGACGGTCGTGGCAACTACAACATCGGTGTGAAAGAGCAGATCATCTTCCCCGAGATCGAGTACGACAAGGTCGACGCACTGCGTGGCCTGAACATCAGCATCACCACGACGGCCAAGACCGACGAAGAGTGCAAGGCACTGCTCGCCGCTTTCCGTTTTCCGTTCAAGAACTGAGGTGCCACGTGGCTAAAGTAGCTTTGATTCAGCGTGAGCTCAAGCGTGAAAAACTGGCGGCCAAGTTCGCCAAGAAATACGCAGAGCTCAAGGCCGTTGCCAATGACGCCAAGCGCAGCGACGAAGAGCGTGCAGCTGCCCGCCTGGCCCTGCAGAAGCTCCCCCGCAATGCCAATCCGACCCGTCAGCGCAACCGCTGCGAAATCACGGGTCGTCCGCGTGGCACGTTCCGTCAATTCGGTCTGGGCCGCGCCAAGATCCGTGAGCTTGCCTTCGAGGGTAACATCCCGGGCGTGACCAAGGCCAGCTGGTAAATCGGCAGGAGAGATACAACATGAGCATGAGTGATCCCATTGCCGATCTGCTGACCCGCATTCGCAACGCACAAATGGTCGCCAAGACCAGCGTGTCGGTGCCCTCTTCCAAAGTGAAGGTGGCCATCGCCCAGGTGCTGAAAGACGAAGGTTACATCGACGGCTTCCAAGTCAAGTCCGCTGACGGCAAGTCCGAGCTGGAAATTGCCCTGAAGT
This sequence comes from uncultured Limnohabitans sp., assembly GCA_964431215.1. Taxonomy (GTDB): domain Bacteria; phylum Pseudomonadota; class Gammaproteobacteria; order Burkholderiales; family Burkholderiaceae_C; genus Limnohabitans_A. The sequence continues at coordinate 1,193 of CAYSIY010000336.1, read as the reverse complement.
ACTACGCTGGTCGTCCGGTGATCGAGCGCATCGAGCGCGTGAGCCGACCTGGCCTGCGTGTGTACAAAGGCCGCGACGCCATCCCCCAGGTCATGAACGGTCTGGGTGTGGCCATCGTCACCACCCCCAAGGGCGTGATGACCGACCGCAAAGCGCGTGCAGCCGGTGTCGGCGGCGAAGTGCTGTGCTACGTCGCTTAATGGCAGGAGAGACGAAATGTCCCGAGTAGGAAAAATGCCTGTGACCGTCCCCGCTGGCGTGGATGTGTCCATCAAGGAAGACCAGATCAGCGTCAAGGGCGCGGGCGGCCAGCTGGCCGTGGCGGCCAATGCGCTGGTCAAGGTGAGCAACGAAGGCGGCAAACTCAGCTTCGTGCCTGCCAACGATTCGCGTGAAGCCAACGCCATGAGCGGCACCCTGCGTCAGTTGGTCAACAACATGGTGACTGGCGTGACCAAGGGCTTCGAGAAGAAGCTCAGCCTGGTTGGTGTGGGTTACAAGGCCCAGGCCTCAGGCGCCAAGCTCAACCTGGCTGTCGGTTATTCGCATCCCGTCGATTTCGTGATGCCTGCCGGCATCACCGTGGCGACCCCCAGCCCGACCGAGATCCTGATCAAGGGTGCCGATCGTCAGCGTGTGGGTCAGATCGCCGCCGAGATTCGTGCTGTTCGTCCGCCCGAGCCTTACAAGGGCAAAGGCATCCGCTATGCGGACGAGAAGATCACGATCAAAGAGACCAAGAAGAAATAAGGAGCTGCACCATGTTGACCAAGAAAGAGCAGCGTCTGCGTCGTGCCCGCCAGACCCGCATCCGCATTGCACAGCAAGGCGTAGCCCGTCTGAGCGTGAACCGCACCAATCTGCACATCTACGCCAGCGTGATCTCTGGCTGCGGCACCAAGGTGCTGGCCAGTGCATCGACCGCCGAGGCCGAAGTGCGCAAAGCCCTGGGTGGCTCGGGCAAAGGTGGCAATGCTGCTGCAGCTCAGGTCATCGGCAAACGCATCGCCGAAAAGGCCAAAGCCGCTGGTGTTGAGAAAGTCGCTTTTGACCGTGCTGGCTTTGCCTACCACGGCCGCGTCAAGGCCTTGGCCGACGCCGCCCGTGAGGCAGGTCTGCAGTTCTAAACGGATCGGATTATCAAATGGCTAAGTTTCAAGCAAAACCCCAGAGTGACGGTCCTGAGGACGGCA
>CAYSIY010000335.1:0-1937 GCA_964431215.1 uncultured Limnohabitans sp. | reverse complement strand
TTGAGCAGCGTCTTCATCAGCAACACCAACCACGCCGAAGACCAGCCGGCCCACCTGACGCTCAAGGACGCCTCGGTTCCGGTCAATATCAACCTGGCCCGATACGCCGGCCCCGAGAGCCGCTACTGCCCCGCAGGCGTGTACGAATACGTCAAGAACGAGGACGGCAGCGACCGGCTGCAGATCAATGCGCAAAACTGCGTGCATTGCAAGACCTGCGACATCAAGGACCCGACGCAAAACATCGTCTGGGTCACGCCAGAAGGCGGCGGCGGGCCGAACTACTCGGGCATGTGAATGGCCGGGTGACGGGGCATGAACTTCAAAGCCCCATCGCCACGCAACGAGCCCAGGGGGCTTGGATCACATGAGCCACAGCCCCCCAAAAAACCGTTTTCTGGCTGCGGTTAGAATCGCGCGGGTCAGGAGAGAGTTCAACACCGTTGGACCGCCGAAGGCGCAGGCTGAAACACCGCTGAACGCTCAGGCAAAAGGACTGACAAAGCGTCTTTATTGAAGACGCTGCCTCACTGGAGAGAGGTGCCAGGCCATCGCGCCACGGCATCCACCGAAGGAGCAAACCGCAGAACGTGAACCCGTTCCCGGCGAATCTCTCAGGTAAAGCGGACAGCGAGGGCCCACCACGGCATGTGCCTTGGTGAACCGTGCCCTTGAAAGCTGCCCATGTCCACTGACACCCCTTTGCTCACCACCCCGCTGAACGCATTGCACCTCGAACTCGGTGCGCGCATGGTGCCGTTTGCGGGCTATCAGTTGCCGGTGCAATACCAGGGCCCGGACATGGGTCTGGTGGCCGAGCACCACCACACCCGCCAGGCGGCAGGCCTGTTCGATGTCTCGCACATGGGCCAGTTGCGTTTGATCGGCCCCGATGCCGCCGTCGCCCTCGAGAGCCTGATGCCGGTGGACGTGATCGGGCTGGGCCTGCACAAGCAGCGCTACGGCCTGCTGCTCAATGACGAAGGCGGCATCATCGACGACCTGATGTTCGTCAACCGTGGCCATGACATTTTTGTGATCGTCAACGGTGCCTGCAAGCAGGGCGATCTGGCGCACATCCAGGCCCGCATCGGCAGCCGCTGCACCATCGAGCCGCAATTTGACCGAGCCCTGCTGGCCCTGCAAGGCCCACAGGCCGTGAGTGCCCTGGCACGGCTGCTCAGCGGCGTCGAGCAACTCGTCTTCATGACCGGCATGCCCGCCAACTGGCAGGGCTCCGAGCTTTACGTGACCCGCAGCGGCTACACCGGCGAAGACGGCTTTGAAATCTCCCTGCCCGCCAACATGGCCGAGGCCTTTGCCCGCGCCCTGCTGGCCCAGCCCGAAGTCAAGCCCGTGGGCCTGGGTGCCCGCAACTCGCTGCGTCTGGAAGCCGGTTTGTGCCTCTACGGCAACGACATCGACACCACGACCACGCCGGTCGAAGCCAACCTCCTCTGGGCCATGCAGAAGGTGCGCCGAACAGGCGGCGCACGTGCCGGCGGCTTCCCGGGTGCGGACAAGGTGCTGGCCCAACTGAGCGGCGCAGCGCCTGCGCAGCGCCTGCGCGTGGGTCTGGTGGGACTCGAACGGGTGCCGGTGCGTGAGCATGTGGAACTGCACAACGCCGAGGGCCAGAAGATCGGCCAAGTCACCAGCGGCCTGCTGGCCCCCTGCCTCGACAAGCCCGTGGCGCTGGCCTATGTGCAGGCAGAATATGCCGCCGTGGGCACCCGCCTGAACGCCATGGTGCGCGGCAAGCCCGTGCAAATGGAGGTCAGCCCCCTGCCCTTCGTCCCCAACCGCTATTTCCGCGGCTGAACATGAATTGGCGGTTAATTGGGGTTAATTGGGGTCAGATCCCAATTAACTTCAACGACCCCCAAGCATCGGAACAATCGGGATCTGACCCCAATGAACCAATTAACCAGGAGCCT
>CAYSIY010000334.1:0-1942 GCA_964431215.1 uncultured Limnohabitans sp. | reverse complement strand
CCAGTTCCAGGTTGCGCGTGCGGATTTCGTCCACATAGCTCAGGTACTGGCGCGTGACGGCCGCCATCGGAATATCGAGAATGTTGAAGTTCTGCTTGCGGATCAGGTAGAGCAAAAGGTCCAGCGGGCCTTCGAAGGCTTCCAGAAAGACCTCCAGCGCATCGGGCGGGATGTAGAGGTCCGTGGGCAGGGCAAACAGCGGCTCGCCGTAGAGTCGTGCGACCGCCACGTGATCCACCACATGGGGCATGTCGGCCGCCAAGGGTCCGGGGGACCCGGGCAGCTCGGTCGGTGCGCTGGGGGGGATCATGCGGGCTGGCCAGTGCGGGCGAGAGACTGGGGATCAGGCCTGGGTCTGGTAGACGTAGGGCTTTTGGGCCACGCGGCCGGCGCGGAACTGGGCCTGCACCTCGCGATCAATCTGCTGGTCCCACAGCAGGGCGCGGCCCTGGCGCTGCTGGGCTTCGAGCTGGGGCTGACTGGCCTTGAGCTGCTTGATGAATTGGGTGGTGTCGGACTCGTAGTCGGGACGGCGAAACAGACCCATGGTGTTTTTCCTCGTGCAAAACGCGCATTTTAGCGGCCGACCCCGCCCTCTCGTCATTCCCGCCGCTCTCGTCATTCCCGCGAAAGCGGGAGTCCATGGATCCCCGGGTCATGCCCGAGGATGACGGCACCCCGTCATGCCCGAGGATGACGCCGCTCTCGTCATTCCCGCGAAAGCGGGAATCCATGGATCAGTGGATGCGCATGCCGGGCCGGGCGCCAGGCCAGGGGTGCAGCACATGGATGCCCGGTTCGGCTTTTTCATCGGCGTGGCTGGCGGCCAGCACCATGCCTTCGGACACGCCGAACTTCATCTTGCGCGGGGCGAGGTTGGCCACCATCACCGTCAGCTTGCCCACCAGGTCTTGGGGCTGGTACATGCTGGCGATGCCGCTGAATACGTTGCGCATGCGGCCTTCGCCCACGTCCAGCGTCAGGCGCAGCAGCTTGGTCGAGCCTTCCACGGCTTCGCAGTTGACGATCCGGGCAATGCGCAGGTCGACCTTGGCGAAGTCGTCAATGGAGATGGTGGGGGCGATGGCCTCGCCCCCGGGGAGGGCGGACAAAGCCGGGTCAGAGCCCGAGTTCTGCTGCGCAGAATCGGTGTCCGACCCCGATTTCTCCGCCGGCACCTCAAACAGTGCGTCCAGCATCTTGGGGTCGACACGCTGCATCAGGTGTTTGTAGTCCCCGATGCGGTGACCTGCGCCCAGAGGCTGCAGGGCGTTGACGAAGGTCATGGGGCCGATGTTGAGGAAGGCTTCGACCTGCGCGGCCAGGCCGGGCAGCACCGGCTTGAGCAGCACGGTCAGCACCCGGAAAGCCTCGATGCAGGTGCTGCACACATCGTGCAGACGGCCTTCCATGCCTTCCTTTTTGGCCAGTTCCCAGGGCTTGTTGGCGTCCACGTATTCATTCACGCGGTCGGTCAGTGCCATCACCTCGCGCAGGGCCTTGGCGTAGTCGCGCTCGGCCAGCAGTTCGGCGATCGGTGCAATACCGTCCCGCAGGTGGCTCAGCAGCGCATCGCCGTCGGCCGACACCTCGCCGAGCTGGCCGCCAAAGCGCTTGGCAATGAAGCCCGCCGAGCGGCTGGCGATGTTGACGTATTTGCCGATCAGGTCCGAATTGACGCGGGCCATGAAATCGTCGGGGTTGAAGTCCACATCCTCGTTGCGGCCGTTGAGCTTGGCGGCGATGTAGTAGCGCAGCCATTCCGGGTCCATGCCCAGACGGAGGTACTTGAGCGGGTCCAGCCCGGTGCCCCGGCTCTTGCTCATTTTCTCGCCGCTCACGGTCAGGAAGCCGTGCACAAACACCGCGTTGGGCACCTTGCGGCCCGAGAAATGCAGCATGGCCGGCCAGAACAGGGTGTGGAAGGTGATGATGTCCTTGC
>CAYSIY010000333.1:0-1962 GCA_964431215.1 uncultured Limnohabitans sp. | reverse complement strand
ACCTGTTCGTTATCGGTAGCAGCCTGGTTGAGGTCGACCTTGATCAGGGTATCGGTCATGACTGAGCTCCATAAGACCTGTGAGGAATGCCGGCCTGTGCCGGGGTACGGAGTCAGTCTCGGGCGCGTGGTGAAATCGGCCAATACGTTGGATGACGTATGCCTGCGTTGCAGGATTCATGCGGCCTGCAGGCATTTTTCGCGGGCGCGAAAAAGCGGCCGCTGCATGGAGAACACAGCGGCCGTAAAGAGGAAATCAATGGTGTAGCCCGGATGAAATCCGGGGACAGACCGAACCTTCGCCCCGGATTGCATCCGGGCTACAAGAGCGGGCCGTCACACCGACAGGTAACGGCTGATGCTCGCCTCATCGACCTTGTCGCGGGTTTCCTCGACGACGAACTTGCCCTTCTCGATGACCAGGAAGCGGTCGGCGATTTCCATGGTGAACGACAGCACCTGCTCGGACACCACGATGGTCAGGTCGCGCATGTTGCGGATCTCCTTCAGGCTACGGGCGATGTCCTTGATGATCGACGGCTGGATGCCCTCGGTCGGTTCATCGAGCAGCAGCACCTTGGGGTTGGTGGCCAGCGCGCGGGCGATGGCCAACTGTTGCTGCTGCCCACCAGAAAGGTTGCCACCCTTGCGGTGGCGCATCTCGAGCAGCACCGGGAACAACGCATAGAGATCGTCCGGCACCTTGCCCCCGGCGGAGGCCGGGAGTCCGGTCTGGATATTTTCCAGCACGGTCATGTGCGAGAAAATCATCCGCCCCTGCGGCACGTAGGCGATGCCGCTTTCCACCCGCTGATGGGTTTCCAGTTTCGACACGTCCTTGCCGTCCACGCGAACCTGCCCGCCCCACTGCGGCAGGATGCCCATCAGGCTCTTGAACAAGGTGGTTTTGCCCATACCGTTGCGGCCCATCACCGCGACGATTTCCTTCTTTGCCACGTCGAGGTTGAGCTCGTGGAGGATCTGGCTCTGGCCGTAGCCAGAAGCGAGGTTGCTGATCTGGAACATGCTTGTCACTCCAACATAGACGGTGCGCACGGCGCACCCTACGGTCTGATACCCGGGTGTAGGGTGCGCCGCGCGCACCGTTGCTTAGCCATGGCCATCAATGCCCCAGGTACACCTCGATCACCTTCGGGTTGCTCTGCACCGCCTCCATGCTGCCCTCGGCCAGCACCTTGCCCTGGTGCAGCACGGTGACGCGGTGGGCGATGCTCTTGACGAACTCCATGTCGTGCTCGATGACCAGCACCGAGCGGCCCTGGCTGATGCGGTTGAGCAGATCGGCCGTAGCCACTCGCTCGCTGACGCTCATGCCGGCCACTGGCTCGTCGAGCATCAGCAACTGCGGGTCCTGCATCAGCAACATGCCGATCTCCAGCCACTGTTTCTGCCCGTGGGAGAGCAGGTCTGCCTGGCGGTGCAGGTGATCGCCGAGCATGATTTCCTGCGCCACTTGCTCGACCCGTTCGATCACTTCTTGTGTGCGCTTGAAGAACAGCGCGCCGAACACCTTGCGCCCGGCCGGGTAGGACATTTCCAGGTTCTCGAACACCGTCAGGTTTTCGTAGATCGACGGGTTCTGGAACTTGCGCCCGACACCTGCTCGCACGATGTCGAACTCACGCATCTTGGTCAGCTCACGGCCATCGAAATCGATGCTGCCGGCGGTGGCGCGGGTCTTGCCGCAGATCAGGTCGAGCACCGTGGTCTTGCCGGCCCCGTTGGGGCCGATCACCACATGCACCTCGTTGCGGTCGACGTAGAGGTTGAGGTCGTTGACAGCCTTGAAGCCGTCGAAGGACACGGTCAGCCCCTCGATGGCCAGTACCGGCTTGGCGGCCTGGAAGCCTGCGGGGCTGTTCATGGCTTGGTCTCCAGTTCAGGGGTTGGGCGCTTGCTGGGGGCAACGGCAACGGGCTTAGGCGCAGCGGCCACCTGAGGC
>CAYSIY010000332.1:0-1972 GCA_964431215.1 uncultured Limnohabitans sp. | reverse complement strand
AGTAGGCGACCACCGTGTGCTGCGGGTTCAGCTTCTCGGTATTGCGGATCATGCCGAACAGGCTCAGCGGCTGCGCCTCGCCGTCCACCGTGAACGACGCGTTGAAGATCTTGTGGCGGCAGTGCTCGCTGTTGGCCTGCGCGAACATCATCAGCTCCACATCGGTCGGGTTGCGCCCCAGGCCCTGGAAGGCGTTGACCAGGTACTCGATTTCGTCCTCGGCCAGGGCCAGGCCCCAGGCCTGGTTGGCGGCCTCCAAAGCAGCGCGACCGGCCCCGAGCACATCCACATGCTCCATCGGCGCGGCCTGCAGCGGGGTGAAGAGGGCCTGCGCCTCATCGCGGCTGGCCAGGGCCGATTCGGTCATGCGGTCGTGCAGCAGCGCGGCCACCTGACCCCATTGCTCATCGCTCAGGGCCTTGGCACCGCCCAGCAAACCGGATTTGAGCTGCAAACGGTATTCGGTGATGCGCTCCACCCGCTTGAGCGGCAGGCCGCAGTTGTGGGCGATGTCGGTCGCCTTGGACGCCCAGGGCGAGACGGTGCCCAGGCGCGGGCTGACCACGATGGCCGGACCGTCAGAGGGGCCTGCATACGGCTCGCCATAAGCAAGCAAGGCGACCAGCGTCTGCTGCTGGTCGCCTTGCAGGGGCTGTTCGGTGGCCACCAGGTGCACAAAGCGCGCAGCCAGGCCCTGGATGTGGGGGGAAATCTGCGTCAGGCGCGGCAGAAGTTGCTGAATACGGAAGTCGCTGAGGGCGTTACCGCCTTCGAAAAAGCTGATGTGCAGGGTCACGGGGTGGCCTTGGGGGGCAGAACAATCGAGCGCCGGGGCCGCTGACTGGGGCTGCCCGGCAAAGCCGCGATTTTAGCCGGGCCTGCCCCCGTCGCCCTCCCTCCGTCGCCCTCGCGAATGCGGGGGTCCACACGTCACCCCTGCGAAAGCGGGGGCGGGGGTCCATGGATGACCGTGTGCGCGGGAATTCAGCAGCCTGTTGAGGAGCTGAGTACGTCAGTCTTCGATGCGGTAGAGAGTCAATTGCCCCGTACCAAACTGCACAGCAAAGCGTCTCATGCGAGGGTCCACCGCCATCGACTCTGGCTCAGGAATATCCGCTTGATAGACATGATCGCCGTCGGGCATGCGCCAGACGTTGAGGTAGCCCCCAGAGCGAGAGCGGACATCCACTCCAATCGTGATCAAAAACTTTTCATCTTCGGTGAAGGCAATGTTTTTGCGAAATCCTCCACCGATGCCGATCTTGGGGTAGGTCCAAAGCCGTTGAATGCGCGTACAGCGGTTCACATCAATGACTTCCAAATGTTTTCGTGTTCGTACGGCCAGCCAATGACCACTACTCGATAGCGCAACGCCAGTTGCTCCCGTAGCGTTGTTCCATTCACCACGGATGTTTTTATCGAGATTGTTTCCGCCGGGGTCTGGGTAGGTGTCCATCATGCAGAGTGTTTTCCCGGTGGTGATGTTGACCACCCAGGTCAAAAACTCATTTTGGATAGGCGGGCCGCCCTCCTGCTTGAGTCCCACCACAGCCACCAGCACATCCTTGCCCACCTGCTTGACATCCACCCCACTGCTGTCTGCGTAGTACGTCTTGCCATCTTGCGGAAAGAACGGCAACGCCTTGCCCGCTTCCCAATTAGGGGCTTCGTGGATGTAGATGAAATTTTTGACACCAGCGGTATAGCGAGGCTTTCCATCTTCAAGCCAGTCAGCCCTTGGATTTCCAAAACTTAAAATGGCTTTATTGCCATCAGGCATGGTCACGCCCTTGAGCACTTGAGGACCGTTTTTGCGCACAGCAAACTGAGGTTTCTCCAGATTACTTTGCGTGTCGTATATCTGCCAATTGGTAGCCCACTTTGAAGGCTGCAGTGAGCCCTCGGTCATGAGCAAGGCACTGTCCGGCACCCAGGCAATTTTGCGATTACCTCCACGCTCACCGGTTCGGAT
>CAYSIY010000331.1:0-1988 GCA_964431215.1 uncultured Limnohabitans sp. | reverse complement strand
CGATCTCGCGCGCCACCAGCTGACCCAGGTCCTTGAGGTGAACATGGCCCGGCACAAATTGGGTGAAGGAGTTGGCGATCGCAATGATGGGCTTGGAAAAATCTCCGTCTTTCATGCCTGTGGCGCGCCAGAGGGCACGGGCACCGGCCATGTTGCGGCCTGCGGTAGAGGTCTTGGAGCGGTATTGGGGCATGGTCAGTCCATCCAGACAAAGAGGGCGTTACAGACAAAAATAGTTCGTGATTATGCCGATTCGTGCTTGACTTGAGGCCATCGCTAGAATCTTTTCAATGTTCAACATGCGCTTGGCGCAAAGGATCTATTCATGAAAAGCACACGCCCCATCGCCGCCCTGGCTCTCGTGATCGGCAGCTTGACAGGTACGCACGCCCTGGCCGATCCGGCCCTGGCCCAAAGCAAAAACTGCCTGGCCTGCCACGCCGCCGACAAAAAACTGGTCGGCCCCAGCTTCAAGGACATCGCTGCCAAATACAAAACCGACAAAGGTGCCGTGGACAAGCTGGCCGCCAAGGTGATCAAGGGCGGTTCCGGCGTTTGGGGTGCGGTGCCCATGCCCGCCAACACACAGGTCAGCGAGGTCGAAGCCAAAAAACTGGTCAACTGGATTCTGGCCGGCAAGTGACCCCGACTGCACGCCGCGCAGCAACGAAGGCGGCGTGCAGCGTCAGACCCGCTTACAGCCCAATGGCAGCGATGCCGGCCCGGGCAATCTGGGCATCCTCGTTGGATTTGACGCCACTCACGCCCACGGCCCCGAGGCAAAAACCGTCTTTCATGATGGGCACACCGCCTTCGAGCATGCCCTCAATCGCCGGAGCAGACAGGAAAGAGGTGCGACCGCCATTGATCACATCTTCGTACACCTTGCTTTCGCGACGCCCCAGGGCGGCCGTGTGCGCCTTGGCCGGTGCAATGTGAGCGGAAACAGGCGGTGCGCCGTCGAGGCGATGCAAATGCAGCAGATGGCCGCCAGCATCGACGATGGCAATCGAAACGGCCCAGTTGTTCTTGATGGCCTCGGCTTCAGCGGCCACGGCGATGGCCTTGACGTCAGCCGATTCGAGGACGGATTGGTTTTTCATGGATGAGGTCTTCAAAACAAACAGGGTCGCCAGCATACACGGCCCGGGCATCCCGATTAGTGACCGCTGGTCAAAACTGCTTGACGAGCAATTCCCCGCCACCTACCGGGCATTAGGACGGACAGGGGCGCTGTCCCTACAATGCTGTGGCCCTGATGTCAGGGTTCATCCAAACGGAGCACACACATGAGCGACATTCGCACACTCGACACCTCATCCTGGGGCCAAAGCGGCACCCCGGCCGAGCGCAACCGCGTGCTGCGCAACACCTACTGGCTGCTGGCCCTCTCCCTGGTCCCGACCGTGCTGGGCGCCTGGCTGGGCGTGGCCACCGGCATCACCGCCAGCATGGGTGGTGGGCTGGGTCTGGTGGTTTTCCTGGCCGGAGCCTTCGGTTTCATGTTCGCCATCGAAAAAACCAAAAACTCTGCTGCGGGTGTGCCGGTCCTGCTGGCCTTCACCTTCTTCATGGGTCTCATGCTCTCGCGCCTGATCGCCATGGTGCTGGGCTTCAAAAACGGCTCCGAGCTGGTCATGACCGCCTTTGCCGGCACCGCGGGCGTGTTTTTCGTGATGGCCAGCCTGGCCAGCACGATCAAGCGCGACCTCTCGGGCATGGGCAAGTGGTTGTTTGTGGGGGCCATCGGTCTGTTGATTGGCGGCATCATCAACGTCTTCGTTGGCTCCACGGCCGGCATGATGGCCCTGTCAACGCTGGCCATCGTGATCTTCAGCGCCTACATGTTGTTTGACCTCAAGCAGATCATTGACGGTGGCGAGACCAACTACATCAGCGCCACCCTGGCCCTCTACCTGGACATCTTCAATGTGTTCCAGAGCCTGCTGGCCCTGCTGGGCATCATGGGCGGTGAGCGCGAATAAGCG
>CAYSIY010000330.1:0-2006 GCA_964431215.1 uncultured Limnohabitans sp. | reverse complement strand
ACCACCGCGCCATCATGGACGGCATCGGCATCACCGCAGCGACCACCCAGGACATCTGGAAAGACCACCCCGAAAAAGTGCTGGGCACCACCAGCGACTTCGTCAAGAAATACCCCAACACCGCCCGCGCTGTCACGGCGGCCATCATCGAAGCGGGCAAGTGGATCGACGCGGGTCTGCAAAACAAGCTCAAGATGGCCGAAACCGTGGCCGACAAATCGTATGTGAACACCGGTGTGGAGGCGATCAACCAGCGCATTCTGGGCCGCTACCAGAACGGTCTGGGCAAGACCTGGGACGACCCCAACCACATGAAGTTCTACAACGACGGCACGGTCAACTTTCCGTACCTCTCCGACGGCATGTGGTTCCTGACCCAGCACAAGCGCTGGGGCTTGCTCAAGGACCACCCCGACTACCTGGCCGTGGCCAGGCAGATCAACCAGATTGACCTCTACAAGCAGGCCGCCACCGCCGCCGGAGCCCCCATTCCCAAAACCGAGATGCGCAGCAGCAAGCTGCTCGACGGTGTGGTCTGGGATGGCAAGGACCCGAAAAAATACGCCGACAGCTTCAAGATCAAGGCCTGAGGAGAGCGAGCATGGTCAGCGCTGTGTTTCACAAGCCCACCTCGGGCTACAGCCCTCCTGAAGCCGTGGCAGCGGCGGCAGTCGCGGCCCCAGCCACGGCTGCGGCTGCGGCTGCGGCCCCAGCCACGGCCACGGCTACGGCCAGCACCCCCCAGGCGAGCCCGCGGTTTGACAGCCGCAGCCTCCTGCTCAAGGTCCTGCCCCCGCTGCTGGGCCTGGCCTTGCTGCTGGGCATCTGGGCCTTGGTATCGATCACCTCGGGCAGCAGCATTCCGAGCCCCTACGAGACGGGCGTGCAGGCCATGGAGGTGTTCAGCGACCCTTTCTACCGCAAAGGCCCCAACGACCAGGGCGTGGGCTGGAACGTGCTGATGTCGCTGCAGCGGGTGGCCATGGGCTTTGGCCTGGCCGCGCTGGTGGGCATTCCGGCGGGCTTCCTGATCGGGCGCTTCGAGTTTCTCTCGCGCATGTTCAACCCGCTCATCAGCCTGCTGCGGCCGGTCTCGCCGCTGGCCTGGCTGCCCATTGGCCTGCTGGTCTTCAAGGGGGCCAACCCGGCGGCCATCTGGACGATTTTCATCTGCTCGATCTGGCCGATGATCATCAACACCGCTGTGGGCGTGCAGCGCGTGCCGCAGGACTACATGAACGTGGCGCGCGTGCTCAACCTGTCGGAGTGGAAGATCGCCACCACCATCCTGTTTCCGGCGGTGCTGCCCTACATGCTCACGGGCGTGCGCCTGGCCGTGGGCACCGCCTGGCTGGTGATCGTGGCCGCCGAGATGCTCACCGGCGGTGTAGGCATCGGCTTTTGGGTCTGGGACGAGTGGAACAACCTCAATGTCAAGAACATCATCATCGCGATTTTCGTGATCGGTGGCGTCGGTCTCGTTCTGGAATTCGCCTTGGTCCGCATCGCCACGGCCTTCACCTATGAGGATGTCCGCTCATGAACCACAAAGACAAATTCATCCAGATCGAGAACGTCGAGCAGACCTTCAAGACCGCCAAGGGCCTGTTTCCGGCGCTGCGCGACATCCGGCTCGAGGTTGCCAAGGGCGAGTTCGTGGCGCTGATTGGCCACTCGGGCTGCGGCAAGTCCACACTGCTGAACCTGATCGCCGGGCTCACCACCCCGACCGCCGGGGTGCTGCTGTGCGACAACCGCGAAATCGCCGGCCCCGGCCCCGACCGGGCGGTGGTCTTCCAGAACCATTCGCTGCTGCCCTGGCTGACCTGCTTTGACAATGTGCATCTGGGCATCGAGCGGGTGTTTGGCCGGACCGAAAACAAAAGCCAGTTGCGCGCACGCACCGACGCCGCGCTGGCCATGGTGGGCCTGAGCCATGCCGCGCAAAAGCGGCCCGGCGAAATCTCGGGCGGCATGAAGCAGCGTGTGGGCATTGCCCGCGCCCT
>CAYSIY010000329.1:0-2020 GCA_964431215.1 uncultured Limnohabitans sp. | reverse complement strand
TGTCGGCCTGGATGTATTCCATGATGTGGCCGATGTGGAAGTTGCCGTTGGCGTACGGCAGGGCGGTGGTGACAAAAAGTTGGCGCTTGGACATGGGTTGGGATGGCTTGAAGCCCGTGAGGCAAGCCGGTGATTTTAGTCACTTGCCTGCTCTCGCCCTGCCGGGCTTGGTCAGCGTGGCAGCGCTGCAGGCGACAGACTGCGAACTAAAGAGGCCAGCCGAAAAAGCGGTGAATGTCTTCGCGCTGGGCCAGGGCATCGGCTTCGCCCAAGGCGATGAGCTCCCGGGTGTAAGCCGATTCAAACAGCAGGTAACTGACCAGTGCATGGCCCTGGCCCTGCAAGGCGGACGGGTTGGTCCCCAGGGTACGCAGCAGGCTTTTGACGGTGGGCGGCAAATCCTGCGCATGCTTGGCCGCGATGGCATCGAGCCTTTGCGAAGGGGCGATCAACAGCAAATCGACCGGTCGCAGGCGGGTGCTCTGGCGTTTTTCTTCGGGGATGAGCTCCAGGGTCTGGTTGATGCGTCGCAGGCGTTCGACATCCACGGCCAGTGAGTCCAGAAAAATGCTCGACAGGGCGTGTCCCGCAATGTGGGCCAATGAAGGGTAGGTCGGCTCCTGCTCGGTGCGGTGCTGGGGCTCCTGCATGCGGCCGGCGCCGATCACCAGGATCTTGCTGGCCCCCAGATGAATGGCCGGTGAAATCGGTGCGGTTTGTCGCATCGAGCCATCACCGAAAAAAGCACTGCCTTGCGGTCCCTCCAGGCGCATGGCCGGGAAAATGAAGGGGATGGCCGAGCTGGCCAGCAAGTGTTCGTGTGTCAGGCGGCCGTGCTGCGACAGCCGCTGGTTTCTCACCCAGGGGGTCACGCGATGGCAGCTCTCGTAGAAGGTCACGTGCTCGCCGGTGCTGTAGCTCGATGCCGTGATGGCCAGCGCCTGCAGATGCCCTTGTTCCAGCAAGCTGGGCAAGCGATCAAGGGCCAGGCGCTCGCGCAGCAGCGTGCTCAGCGGAGTGTTGTCCAGCAGGGATTTGGGGCGGAGGCGTTTTTGCGCGATCAGCCAGCCCAGGGACAACAAGGAAAGCCAGCGGGCACCCGAGCGGATCATGCCCAGCACATCGGAGCGGTAGACCTGTTCGACCTGGAAGTTTCCCCAGACCTCCAGGAGCTCGCTCACGGCCTCATCGAAGCGGTCGGCATTGCACGCCAGAAAGGCGGCGTTGATGGCACCGGCGGAAGTGCCCGCGATGACCGGGAAGGGGTTGTCCGGGCCAGCGTCGGCCGCGCGCCGCATGCGGGCAATGGCCGCCATGACACCCACTTGATAGGCCGCACGGGCCCCGCCGCCAGAAAGGATCAGACCTGTTGCGTTCATTGCAGGCCCGATGCTAAGGGCCGTTTCAACCTGCTGGAATCAGGGGACACCCGGGCTTGGTTAGACTCAAGGCTCTTTTTTTGTGGACTCCTGACCCATGGCCACCCCAGAACAACTCCTCCAGGCCCTGCAAACCGTTGTTGACCCCAACACCGGCAAGGATTTCGTTTCCACCAAGCAGCTCAGGAACCTGACCGTCGAAGGCGGCAACGTCGCGTTTGACGTCGAGCTGGGTTATCCGGCCAAGAGCCAGATTCCGGCGCTGCGCCAGGCCCTGATTGCAGCGGCCAAGGGTGTGGCCGGCGTGGACAACGTTTCGGCCAATGTGACGAGCAAGGTCATCGCCCATGCGGCCCAGCGCGGTGTGGCCCTGCTGCCGCAGGTGAAAAACATCATTGCCGTGGCCTCGGGCAAGGGCGGTGTGGGCAAGAGCACCACCGCCGTCAACCTCGCGCTGGCGCTGGCGGCCGAAGGCGCACGGGTGGGCATTCTGGACGCCGACATCTACGGCCCGAGCCAGCCGATGATGATGGGCATTGAAGGCCGCCCGGAGAGCGAGGACGGCCAGACCATGGAGCCGCTGGAGAACTACGGCGTGCAGGTCATGTCGATCGGTTTTTTGGTCGCTCAGGACGAGGCCA
>CAYSIY010000328.1:0-2024 GCA_964431215.1 uncultured Limnohabitans sp. | reverse complement strand
GGCGACCATGCGCAGGTTGGCGGCCACAAAGGGCAGCTTGGTCTCCCACTGGCCTTCGACCAAGCCCTGGCGGATGAAGATGTCGCGGGCGCCGTGCATGTCGATGGTGCCGTAGGGCTTGCGGCGGCCGTTGTAGACCATCAGGCCGTAGAGCGTGGCACGCTCGTAGGCCACGGCTTCGGCGGATTTCTTTTCCCAGTGCGGGTCGAGCAGTTGCTTCTTCAACAGGTGCGCACCGACCTCTTCGAGCCACTGCGGCTCGATGTTCGCAATGCCCCGGCCAAACAGGCGCGTGGTCTCAACCAGCTCGGCCACCACGATCCAGCGGCCCGGTTTCTTCTTGAGATGCGCGCCTGGGTGACGGTGGAACTTGATGCCGCGTGCGCCTAGGTACACGTCTTCGTCTTCGAGCTTGCAGCCGATGTTGCCCAAAAGGCCCGCGAGCATGGACTTGTGCAGCTGCTCGTAGCTGGCGGGCTGGGTGTTGAGCTTCCAGCCGTGCTCGGCCACCACGGTGTGCAACTGGCTGTGCGTATCGCGCCATTCACGCACGCGACGCACGTTGATGAAGTTCTGGCGCAGAAGTTGTTCGTATTGGCGGTTGGACAGCTTGTGGGTCGACTGATTAATTGGGGTCAGATCCCGATTGTTTTGGCCTTGCCCTGCCTTCGTTGGGGAATCAATCAGGGTCAGAGCCCGATTTCCTTCGGAGAATCGGGATCCGACCCCGATTGATTTTTTGTGCTCGCCGCCACGGGCGTCGTGGATCCAGTGCCACAGGCGCACGTAGCCGCTGAACTCGGATTTTTCGTCGTCGAACTTGGCGTGTTGCTGATCGGCTTGCGCTTGTGCCTCCAGCGGGCGGTCGCGCACGTCCTGCACGCTCAGGGCGCTGGCGATGATGAGCACCTCGTCCAGCGCATTGCGGTGACGCGCTTCCAGAATCATTCGGCCCACGCGGGGGTCGAGCGGCAGGCGCGAGAGCTCCTTGCCAATCGGCGTGAGTTCGTTGGCCTCGTCCACCGCGCCCAATTCGGCCAGCAGCTGGTAGCCGTCGGTAATCGCCCGTTTGCTGGGAGCCTCGATGAACGGAAAGTCGTCCACCTGCCCCAGGTGCAGACTCTTCATGCGCAGGATCACGCCCGCCAGAGAGGAGCGCAGGATTTCCGGGTCGGTAAAGCGCGGACGTGACGCAAAGTCCTTTTCGTCGTAGAGGCGAATGCAGATGCCGTTGGCCACGCGACCGCAGCGACCGGCCCGCTGGTTGGCGGCCGCCTGGCTCACCGGCTCGATCAGCAATTGCTCGACCTTGCTGCGCAGGCTGTAGCGCTTGACGCGGGCCGTACCCGCGTCGATCACATAGCGGATGCCGGGCACCGTGAGTGAGGTTTCAGCCACGTTGGTGGCCAGCACGATGCGCCGACCATTCGAGGTTTGAAACACCCGGTCCTGCTCGGCCTGGCTGAGGCGGGCAAACAGCGGCAGCACTTCGGCGTTGCGCGTCCAGGCGTGCTGCGCCAGGTGCTTGCGCAGGTGGTCGGCGGCTTCACGGATTTCGCGTTCGCCGGGCAGGAACACCAGGATGTCTCCCGAAGCATTGCCCTGCCAGAGTTCATCGACCGCATCGGCAATGGCGTCGTTGAGGTCGTAGTCGCGCGATTCTTCAAACGGGCGGTAGCGCTGCTCCACCGGAAAGGTACGGCCCGAGACCATGATGACCGGGGCTGGCCCCTTGCGGCTCTCGAAATGCTTGGCAAAGCGGTCGGCGTCAATCGTGGCCGAGGTGACGATGACCTTGAGGTCCGGGCGGCGCGGCAGGATTTGCTTGAGGTAACCGAGCAGAAAGTCGATATTGAGGCTGCGCTCGTGCGCCTCGTCAATGATGATCGTGTCGTAGGCCTGCAGCAGCGGGTCGGTCTGGGTCTCGGCCAGCAAGATGCCGTCAGTCATCAACTTGACCGAAGCGTTCTTGCTCAAACGGTCTTGAAAGCGCACCTTGTAGCCCACCACCTCGCCCAGCGGGG
>CAYSIY010000327.1:0-2036 GCA_964431215.1 uncultured Limnohabitans sp. | reverse complement strand
GGTAGTAGTTGACGGCCGGGCGGCAGCTCGCGCAGCCGTTGGGCGTGCGCCATTCCATGAATTTGAATACCTCACCCACGCTCAGCAGCTTGTGCTGCCGGATCGCGTCGCGCACCGCCTGGTGCCCGTGTGAGGTGCATCCGCAGATCGGCTTCATCTTGGGCGTGGCCGAGTAGTCGCCCCCGGCGGTGAACATCAGGATCTGTTCGACCAGACCGGTGCACGAGCCGCAACTGGCACTGGCCTTGGTGTGCTTGCGCACCTCGTCGAGCGTGAACAGCCCCTTGTCCTGGATGGCCTTGCAGATCGCGCCCTTGCTCACGCCATTGCAGCCACAGACTTCGTCGGCGTCCTGCATGGCCGCCGCCTTGCTCTGGCCCTGGTGGCCCACGTCGCCAATGTTGGACTCGCCAAACATTAGGCGGTCGCGAATGTCGGCCACGCTGCGGCCTTCGCGCAGCAGCTTGAAGTACCAACTGCCGTCCACCGTGTCGCCATACAGGCAGGCACCCACCAGCTTGTCGTCCTTGAGCACCAGTTTCTTGTAGACGCCACCGGCCGGGTCGCTCATGACGATCTCTTCGCAGGCTTCGCCACCCATGAAGTCGCCTGCGCTGAACAGGTCAATGCCGGTGACCTTGAGCTTGGTCGAGGTCTGCGAGCCGGTGTAGCGTGCGATGCCGAACTCGGCCAGGTGGTTGGCCAGCACCTTGCCCTGCTCAAAAAGCGGGGCCACCAGGCCGTAGGCCACGCCCCGGTGGGCCGCGCATTCGCCCACCGCCCAGATGCGCGGGTCGGTCACGGTCTGCAGCGTGTCGGTGACCACAATGCCGCGCTCCACATGCAGGCCCATGCTCTCGGCCAGCCGGGTGTTGGGGCGAATGCCCACGGCCATGACCACCAGGTCGGCGTCCACTTCGCTGCCGTCCTTGAAGCTCACTTTGGCCACGCGCCCGCTGTCTCCGGCCAGCAAGGCCGCAGTCTGCGCGCTCATGCGGAACTGCATGCCGCGTGCCTCCAGGCTCTGCTGCAGCATTTGGCCCGCCACCGGGTCGAGCTGCCGCTCCATCAGCCAGGGCCCCACATGCACCACCGTGACCTGCATGCCCCGCTTCATCAGACCGTTGGCCGCTTCCAGGCCCAGCAGGCCGCCGCCAATGACCACCGCATGGCGGTACTGCGCCGCCGCGTCGATCATGGCCTGCGTGTCGGCCATGTCGCGGTAGGCCAGCACCCCCGGCAGGTCCTTGCCGGGCAGCGGCAGGATGAAGGGGTTGGAGCCGGTGGCCAGGATCAGGCGGTCGTAGTGCGTCAGCACCGTCTCGCCCTGGGCGTTCGTGGCGCTCACGGTGCGGTGCACCCGGTCGACCTGGGTGACCGTGAAGCCCGCATGCAGCGTGATGCCGTGCTCCGCATACCAGGCCCAGTCATTGAGCACGATTTCATCGAGCGTTTGCTCGCCCGCCAGCACCGGCGAGAGCAGGATGCGGTTGTAGTTGGGGTGAGGCTCGGCCCCGAAGACGGTGATCTCGTAGAGGTCGGGGGCCAGCTTGAGCAGCTCTTCGAGGGCTCGCACACCGGCCATGCCGTTGCCGACCATGACCAGCTTGAGTTTTTGACGGGGGGTGACGCGCATGTCCATCTCAGGCCGCCTTTTCAACATGGCCCTGACGGGTGTAGAGGAAATCAATGACGGCCTTGCGGTAGCCCTGGTACTGCGGGTTGTCGGCCAGCGCCAGGCGCGAGCGCGGCCGGGGCAGGTCAATGCGCAGCACCTCGCCGATGGTGGCGGCCGGGCCGTTGGTCATCATCACGATCTTGTCGGACAGCAGCACGGCCTCGTCCACATCGTGCGTCACCATGACTACCGTGGCCTGGGTGCTGGCCACGATCTCCAGCAACTCGTCCTGCAGTTTGGCCCGCGTCAGGGCGTCGAGTGCGCCAAAGGGCTCGTCCATCAGCAGCACCTTGGGCTCCATGGCCAGGGCGCGGGCAATGCCCACACGCTGCTTCATGCCGCCCGAGATTTCGCCGGG
>CAYSIY010000326.1:0-2046 GCA_964431215.1 uncultured Limnohabitans sp. | reverse complement strand
ACCTGATTCAGCTCGCGCCCGACGTCAAATCGCTCGACGGCCCCAGCGGCACCGAAGTCGACTTCACCGACCTGCACGCCTGGTGCGAGGTGTATCTGCCCGGCGCGGGCTGGATCGGGCTGGACCCGACGTCGGGCCTGCTGGCCGGTGAAGGCCACATTCCCCTGGCCTGCACCCCGCAGCCCAGCAGCGCCGCCCCCATCGAAGGCCTGATCGACGAGTGCGAGGTTGAGTTCGGCCACGAGATGAAGGTCACGCGGATCTACGAATCGCCGCGTGTCACCAAGCCCTACACCGAAGAGCAATGGGCCAAAGTGCTCGCTTTGGGCCAACAGGTCGATTCCCTGCTGCAGGCCGGCGACGTGCGCCTGACCATGGGTGGTGAGCCGACTTTCGTGGCCACCGAAAACCGCGATGCGCCCGAGTGGAACACCGATGCCCTGGGGCCGACCAAGCGTGGCTACGCCACCGCGCTGGTCCACAAGCTGCGCGCCCAGTACGGCCAGGGCGGCTTTCTGCACTTTGGCCAGGGCAAGTGGTACCCCGGCGAGCAGTTGCCACGCTGGGCGCTGTCGATCTACTGGCGCGCCGACGGGGAACCCGTCTGGCACGACCCCACGCTTTTGGCCGACGAAGGCGACCCGCACCACTACACCAGCGAGGACGCACGGGTTTTCATGCAGACCCTGTGCAGCAAGCTGGGCCTGAGCGAGCGCTACCTGCAAGCCGGTTATGAAGACACCTGGTACTACCTCTGGCGCGAGCGGCGCCTGCCGGTCAACGTCGACCCCTTTGACTCGCGCCTGGATGATGAACTCGAACGCGCGCGCCTGCGCCGCGTCTTCAGCCAGAAGCTCGACAGCGTCATTGGCTACGCCCTGCCGATTGCCAAACATGAGCAGGCGGACGAGTGCCTGCCGGGCGGCCCGCGCTGGCGCACCGGTCCCTGGTTCTTGCGCGACGGGCGCCTGTACTTGATTCCGGGCGACTCGCCCATGGGCTACCGCCTGCCGCTGGACACCCTGCCCTGGGTGAGCGAAGGCGACACCCCCTGGCTGATCGAGCAGGACCCGTTTGCGCCCCGCCAGCCGCTGCCCGCTGCGGCAGCCATCAAGGCCCAGCACCCGCCTGTCGAGAGCCATCACAGCCCCAGCCACCTGGACGAGGCGCGCCCGCCCGAACGCTTTGAGTCTGCGGCTTCGGTCATCCGCACGGCCTTGGTCGTCGAAGCACGCGACCCGATGCGTGCCAACGGCCCCAAGGCCGAGCGAGAGCACGGCGGCCAGGGCTCACAGCTCTATGTTTTCATGCCGCCGCTCGCCCGCCTGGAGGATTACCTGGAGTTGCTCTCGGCGGTCGAAGCCACCGCCAGCGAACTGGGCATGCCGATCGTGCTGGAGGGCTACCCGCCGCCGCGCGATGCGCGGCTCAAGCTGCTGCAGGTCACGCCCGATCCCGGCGTGATCGAGGTCAACATCCACCCCGCCCATCATTGGGCCGAGCTGGTCGAGCACACCGAATTTCTCTACCAGGCGGCATTCGAGACACGCCTGTCGGCCGAGAAATTCATGACCGACGGTCGCCACACCGGCACGGGCGGCGGCAACCACTTCGTCCTGGGCGGGGCAACCCCGGCCGACAGCCCGTTTTTGCGCCGCCCCGAGCTACTGGCCAGCCTGATCCTGTACTGGCACAACCACCCCAGCCTGAGCTACCTGTTTTCCGGCATGTTCATCGGACCGACCAGCCAGGCCCCGCGGGTGGACGAAGCGCGCAACGACCAGGTCTATGAGCTGGAGATCGCGCTGCGCGAGATCACCTCTAACCGCAAGCTCTATGGCACGAGCCGCGCCGGCCCCCCCCAAGCGGCGAGCGCCGCCCCGGGGGGCACAGAGCCACACGCAGTGGGCGAACGTGGGGGCTTGGATGCCTACATGCCCCCCTGGCTGGTGGACCGCACCCTGCGCAATGTGCTGATCGACGTGACCGGCAACACCCACCGCAGCGAGTTCTGCATCGACAAGCTGTATTCGCCCGACAGCGCCA
>CAYSIY010000325.1:0-2049 GCA_964431215.1 uncultured Limnohabitans sp. | reverse complement strand
CCGATGACCTCTTGCATGCCATGCAAGCGCTCTCCCAGCTGAGCTATACCCCCATTTGGACAACACCCGGCATTGCTGCCTTGCGTTAGACCTCGTTGGTGTCGAGACTCGAATTATAGACAGATTTTTCAGCGCTTGCCCAGCCTGGCCAAAACTTTTTCGCGTCCACAAAGGAAGATGACCTGGTCGACCGATGGCGTTTGGGGCGTACCCATGACGAGCACTCGCACCGGCATGGCCAGCTGCGGCATTTTCAGACCGGCCTCGCTCAGCACCTGCTTGAAAGTGGCGCTGATCGCGGCCGGTGTCCACTCCACCGCCTTGAGCCTTGCGGCCAGCAGGTCCAGCGCGGGCAATACCGTCGGCGTGATGTGCTGCGCCAGGTCTTCTGGCCTGGGCTGGACATCGTCGTAGAAAGCACGGACCCAGCCGGCCAGGGCCACCAGCGTGTCGCAGCGGTCCTTGAACAGGCCGCAGATGCCGGTCAGCCGATCATCGGTCACCAGACCCTGGAGGTAGGGCTGCACACGCCGGGCCAGTTCGGCATCGGGCATGGCCTTGAGATGCTGGGCATTGACCCACAGCAGCTTGGCCGCGTCCCACTGCGCGGGGCTTTTGGACAGGTGCGTGCCATCAAACCACTGCACCATCTGGTCGAGGCTGAAGATTTCGTCGTCGCCATGGCTCCAGCCCAGACGGGCCAGGTAGTTGTTCATGGCTTCGGGCAGGTAACCGGCTTCATCGTAGTTGGACACCGCCACCGCCCCCCTGCGCTTGGACAGCTTCTGGCCGTCGTCGCCCAGGATCACGGGCAAATGGCCGAACTGCGGCAGCGCAGCACCCAGCGCGCGGTAGATGTTGATCTGCCAGGGTGTGTTGTTGATGTGCTCGTCGCCGCGGAACACATGGCTGATGGCCATGTCCCAGTCGTCGACCACCACCGCAAAGTTGTAGGTGGGCACACCGTCAGCCCTTTGAATGATCAGGTCGTCGATCTCGGTGTTGCTGATACTGATCGGGCCCTTGACCAGATCGTCCCAGCTCACCACGCCATCGACCGGATTGGCCAACCGGATGACGGGCTTCACGCCCTCAGGGATGGGCGGCAGCACCTTGCCTGGCGCCGGGCGCCAGGTGCGGTCGTACAGGCGCTTTTCTCCTCGGGCTTCCTGCGCGGCCTTCATGGCTTCCAGGTCTTCGGGCGTGCAGTAGCAGCGGTAGGCAGTGCCTGCGGCCAGCATCTGGTCGATCACCGCCTGGTAACGCTGAAGGCGCTGCATCTGGTAGATGGGGCCTTCGTCGTAGCCCAAGCCCAGCCAGTGCATGGAGCGCAGGATCTGGTCCACCGAGTCCTGGGTGGATCGGGCCACATCGGTGTCTTCGATGCGCAGTACAAACTCGCCGCCGTAGTGGCGGGCGTAAGCCCATGAATACAGGGCGGTGCGGGCGGTGCCCAGGTGCAGGAAGCCTGTCGGGGAGGGGGCAATGCGGGTGCGGATTTTCGTCATGTTCAGAGCGTGTCGAGGCCACGCAGCAAATCGGTCTTGAGGTCATCGAGATGTTCCAGGCCCACGGCCACCCGGACCAGGTTCTGCCGGATGCCTGCGGCCTGGCGCTGCGCTTCGCTCAGGCGGCCATGCGAGGTGCTGGCGGGCTGGGTGATGATGGTCTTCACATCACCGAGGTTGGCCGTGACCGACAGCAACTGCGTGCTGTCAATCACATGAAAGGCGTTTTGGCGGCCGGCCTCTGGGGTGTCACCCACCACATCAAACGACACCACTGCACCGCCCAGACCGGACTGCTGCTGCATGGCCAGCGCATGCTGAGGGTGACTGGGCAAGCCAGGGTAATAAACCCGCGCCACCTTGGGGTGGCTCTCCAGCCAGGCGGCCAGCGCCAGCGCCCGGGCCGACTGCGCCTGCATGCGCAGGCTCAGGGTCTCCAGACCCTTGAGCACCACCCAGGCATTGAAGGGCGAGAGGCTCATGCCGGCGCTGCGCATGACCGGAATGAAGACCTCCTTGACCAGCGTCTGGCTGGCGCACA
>CAYSIY010000324.1:0-2063 GCA_964431215.1 uncultured Limnohabitans sp. | reverse complement strand
TCATCCAGCGTGCCTTGCAAAACGGCGAGACCATCCGCCATCTGACCGACCGCATGATCGAGGCCTTGCACCAGGACGCCGATGCGCTGGGCATCGAGCGCCCGCAGCACGAGCCGCGCGCCACCGACCATGTGCCGCAAATGCTCGCCATGATCGGCACGCTTGAGCAAAAAGGCCTGGCTTACCGGGCGGGCAATGGCGATGTGAACTACGCGGTGCGCAAGTTCCCCGGCTACGGCAAGCTCTCGGGCAAATCGCTCGATGAACTCAACGCCGGCGAGCGCGTGGCTGTGAGCACCGAAGAAGGCGGTAAAAACGACCCGCTGGACTTTGTCCTCTGGAAATCTGCCAAGCCGACTGAGCCTGAGGACTGCAAATGGGAAAGCCCGTTCGGCGCAGGGCGTCCGGGCTGGCACATCGAATGCTCGGCCATGAGTTGTGAGTTGCTGGGTGAGACCTTTGACATCCATGGCGGCGGTGCCGATTTGCAGTTTCCTCACCACGAAAACGAGATTGCCCAGAGCCAGGGCGCGCTGGGTGAGGGCACCTTCGCCAGAACCTGGATGCACAACGGCTTCATCAATGTGGACAACGAGAAGATGTCCAAGAGCCTGGGCAACTTCTTCACCATCCGCGATGTGCTCAAAGAATTTGACGCCGAGACGGTGCGCTTTTTTGTGGTGCGTAGTCATTACCGCAGCCCGCTCAATTACAGCGATGTGCACCTGCAGGACGCCAAGGCCGCTTTGCGGCGTCTCTACACCGCGCTCCAGGCGGTGCCGCCTGTGCAGGTGACCCTGGATTGGACCAACCCGCATGCCGCCCGCTTCAAGGCGGCGATGGACGAGGACTTTGGCACCCCCGAGGCGGTGGCTGTGCTCTTCGATCTGGCCAGCGAAATCAATCGCAGCCGTTCACCGGAACAGGCCGGTCTGCTCAAGGCGCTGGGTGGCGTGCTGGGGCTGCTGCAGGCCGATCCGACCGCTTACCTGCAGTCGGGCGCTGGACTCGATGAAGCCGCCATTCAGGCGCAGATTCAGGCCCGTGCCGATGCCAAGGCGGCGAAGAATTTTGCCGAGGCCGACCGTATCCGTAACGAACTGCTGGCGGCGGGCGTCGTCCTCAAGGACTCGCCCGCCGGCACCACCTGGGAGGCCAAGGCGTGAGCCCGGTCACTCCCGAATACTGGGCGGAGGCCTGCGCGCACCTGTCGCGCAAGGACCGGGTGATGAAAAAGCTCATCCCCCAGTTCGGCAATGCCATTCTGGAGTCGCGTGGCGACGCTTTCGTCACGCTGGCACGCTCCATCGTGGGCCAACAAATTTCGGTCAAGGCCGCCCAGTCGGTCTGGGACCGCTTTGCCAGCCTCTCGCGTAAGCTCACTCCCGCCGGAGTGCTCAAGTTCAAGGTGGATGACATGCGTGCGGCCGGTCTGTCGGCGCGCAAAGTGGAGTACCTGGTGGACCTGGCGCTGCATTTCGATTCGGGGGCCGTGCACGTCAAAGGCTGGCAGGAGATGGACGACGAGGCCATCATCGCCGAGCTGGTGGCGATCCGTGGCATCGGGCGCTGGACGGCAGAGATGTTCCTGATTTTTCATCTGATGCGGCCCAATGTGCTGCCGCTCGATGATGTGGGCTTGATCAACGGCATCAGCCGCAACTACTTTTCAGGCGAGCCTGTCAGTCGCAGCGATGTGCGGGAAGTGGCCCAGGCCTGGAGCCCCTATTGCACCGTGGCAACTTGGTATATTTGGCGCTCCCTGGATCCGCTGCCCGTGGCTTACTGAGTGGGCCACCGATCACACTGAACTTGCCCCAGTCCTTCGACCTGATCCGGACGAACCGGTTGTCGACAAGTCACCCATTGAGGAGAAAAACTTGGCCAAACGCACGTTTCTCGATTTCGAGCAACCCATTGCCGAACTCGAAGCCAAGATCGAAGAGCTTCGCTATGTCCAAAGTGAGTCTGCGGTCGACATCACTGACGAGATTGATCAGCTGAGCAAGAAAAGCCAGCAACTGACCAAGGACATCTACAGCGAGCTGACGCCCTGGCAGATC
>CAYSIY010000323.1:0-2063 GCA_964431215.1 uncultured Limnohabitans sp. | reverse complement strand
GCGCAGGTTGAAGAACAGCTTGCGCTGGGCTTTGGTGGTCGCCACCTTGACCATGCGCCAGTTCTTGAGGATGTACTCGTGGATTTCGGCCTTGATCCAGTGCAGCGCGTAGCTCACCAGGCGCACGCCCTGATCAGGGTCGAAGCGCTTGACGGCCTTCATCAGGCCGACATTGCCTTCCTGGATCAGGTCGCCATGGGGCAGACCGTAGCCCAGATACTGGCGAGAGACCGAGACCACCAGGCGCAGGTGCGAAAGCACCAGCTTGCGGGCGGCTTCGAGGTCGTTGCTTTCCTTGAGCTTGCGGGCCGCTTCCTGCTCTTCTTCGAGGCTGAGCAGGGGCATGCGGTTGACCGCAGAGATGTAGGCGTCGAGGTGACCCAGCGAGGGCACCACGGCCCAAGGGTTGCTCAGAGCCATGGCGGTGGATGGGGAACCAGATTGAACGTTCATTCCAGAACTCCTTTCAGAGTCACTATATTAGCACTCCACACAAGAGAGTGCTAAACCGGAAAACCGGTGCTGTGACAAGGCGTTACGGGTAGCAAGACCCGGCTGGCGTGCTCAGGCGTACACCCTGAGCTGAGCCGGACCTTCTGTGACCCGGCCGACCACCGTGGCCTGCCCGAAGCCCTGGCTCAGGAAGGCGGTCAGCACCTGCTCCACACTGTCCGGACTGCAGGCCACCAGCAGCCCGCCGCTGGTCTGGGGGTCGGTCAGCAGGGCCTGGTCCGGTGGCGCAAAACCGGCAGGAAGGTGTACATCCTGGCCGTAGCCCGCCCAGTTGCGGCCAGACGCTCCGGTCACCATGCCCTGGGCGGCCAGCTCCCGCACGCCCGGCAGCAGAGGCAGCTTGTTCCAGTCGATCTCGACGGTGCAGCCGCTGCCGCGTGCCATTTCCAGGGCGTGCCCGGCCAGACCAAAGCCGGTCACGTCGGTGAGTGCATGCACACCCGCCAGTGCCGCCAGTGCCGGGCCGGGGGTGTTCAGGCAGGTGGTGGTGGCGATCATCTGCGCATAGCCCTCGGGGGGCAGGGCGTTCTTTTTGAGGGCAGCCGAGAGCACGCCCACCCCCAGCGGCTTGCCCAGCACCAGCACATCGCCAGGCCGGGCATCGGCGTTGCGCTTGATCCGGCCCGGGTGCACCAGACCGAGGGCGACCAGACCGTAGATCGGCTCGACCGAGTCGATGGTGTGGCCGCCTGCGATCGGGATACCGGCGGCCTTGCAGACGCTGGCACCGCCCTCAAGGATGCGGCCAATCGTCCGGGTCGACAGCACATTGACGGGCATGCCGACCAGGGCCAGCGCCATGATGGGGGTGCCGCCCATGGCATAGACGTCGCTGATGGCGTTGGTGGCGGCGATGCGACCAAAGTCGAAAGGGTCGTCGACGATGGGCATGAAAAAGTCGGTGGTGGCGATCAGGGCCTGTTCGTCGTTGAGCTTGTAGACGGCGGCATCGTCGGCGGTTTCGATGCCCACCAGCAGCTCGGGGGGCACCGGCAGGGCGGTGGTGCCGCGCAGGATGTCCGACAGCACGCCCGGGGCGATCTTGCAGCCACAGCCGCCGCCATGCGAGAGGGAGGTGAGGCGGGGTTCAGCAGTGGTCATGTGAAAACACAGAGGGAGTCATGCCCGACGGGATCGGGTATCCATGGATTCCCGCTTTCGCGGGAATGACAAGAAAAAAGTGGGGTGAGGGCATGAGGCAGGGCGAGGTCAAGGTAAGGGGTCGAGCCACTTTCAGCTGAGCAAGGCCTGCGCAAATTCGCGGGCGTCAAAGGTTTCCAGGTCTTCCAGCTTCTCTCCCACCCCGATGAAGTACACCGGGATCGGCTTTTCGCGGGCAATCGCGCAGAGCACGCCGCCCTTGGCGGTGCCGTCGAGCTTGGTGACGATCAGACCAGTGAGCTGCAGGGCCTCGTCAAAAGCCTTGACCTGGGCCAGCGCGTTTTGCCCGGTGTTGCCGTCGATGACCAGCAACACCTCATGCGGAGCGGAGGCGTCCGCCTTTTGCACCACACGTTTGATCTTTTTCAGCTCTTCCATCAGGTGCAGCT
>CAYSIY010000322.1:0-2071 GCA_964431215.1 uncultured Limnohabitans sp. | reverse complement strand
CACGGTAGACCACGGTTCGCGTATGCGACAGTTTTCGGGGGGAGGCGGGGGGTAAGGCCACGGGTCGGTCTTTCGTCTTGGGTTTCCAGTGGCCCGATCATAAAGTTCAAGCAGAGACATCAAGCAGAGGCGTCCCGGGCCGCACCGCACGTGCTGCCTGAAGTGGACTGCAGCCAACTGTGGACCGCAGCCAACTGATGAATTGGTCTATAATGCGCGTCTTGCCCAAGACCGGCATGGAGATATAGCTCAGTTGGTGAGAGCGCGGGATTCATAACCCCGAGGTCGGTGGTTCAAATCCACCTATCTCCACCAGACACCCCACCAACCCAACTCCCACCTCTTGTGGAGTTGGGTTTTTTCATGGGGCTTTTGTCACCGGCCGGCCGCTTCCGGTTCCGGGCTATGCTTGCGCCATGGCTTCTCCTGTTTCCCTCTCGGGCCTGCGCCCCTTTCTCACCCCTTATCGTCTGCCACTGGTGCTGGCAGGGCTGTTTCTGGTGCTGGCTGCCGGCGCCACGCTCGCTTTTCCATGGGCCTTGCGGCAGTTGATCGACGAGGGCTTGCGCAGCGACGCCACCGAAGCCGAGTTGGCTGCCGGCTTCGTCCGCCTGTTTGGTGTGGCGGTGGCACTGGCGGTGTTCTCGGCCGCGCGCTACTACACCGTCAGCTGGCTGGGCGAGCGCATCACCACCGACGTGCGCAATGCCGTCTACAGCCACGTGCTGCAACAAAGTCCGGCCTTTTTTGAGACCACCCAGTCGGGCGA
This sequence comes from uncultured Limnohabitans sp., assembly GCA_964431215.1. Taxonomy (GTDB): domain Bacteria; phylum Pseudomonadota; class Gammaproteobacteria; order Burkholderiales; family Burkholderiaceae_C; genus Limnohabitans_A. The sequence continues at coordinate 1,302 of CAYSIY010000322.1, read as the reverse complement.
GGTGCTTTCTCGCCTGACCAACGACACCACCCTGGTGCAAACGGTGATCGGCTCCTCGCTGTCGATGGGCCTGCGCAACCTCGTCATGGGCTCGGGCGCCATGATCATGCTGGTGTGGACCAACCCGATGCTGATGCTGCAGGTGCTGGCCGTGCTGGTGATTGTGGTCTTGCCGGCGGTCACGCTGGGGCGGCGTGTGCGACGCCTCTCGCGTGCCAGCCAGGACCGTGTGGCCGATGCCAGCGCCCTCGCCGGTGAGGTGCTCAATGCCATTCCGGTGGTCCAGAGCTACACCGCCGAGCAGCGCGAGGCCAGCCGCTTTGTCGATTCCACCGTTCGCGCACTGGGCACGGCGCTGCGTCGCATTCGCGCCCGTGCCGTGCTGGTGGGCTTTGTCATCATGGCCTCCAGTGCGGTCTTGCTGTGGGGGCTTTACATGGGCGCGCTGGCGGTGCGCGAAGGCACGACCAGCGCTGGCGAACTGGGCCAGACGGTCTTCTACGTCATTCTGCTGGCCAGCGCATTTGCCGTGCTGGGCGAGATGTATGGCGACGTGCTGCGCGCGGCAGGTGCGACTGAACGCCTGATGGAGTTGCTGCATGCACGCTCGGGGGTGGTTGAGCCGGCGCAGCCGGTGCTGCCGGTGCGCAATCCCGCCGGGGCCAGCCTCTCCTTGCAGGCGGTGCGCTTTCATTACCCCTCGCGGCCCGACCGCTGGGCGCTCGATGGTCTGAGCGCCGAGGTGCCCTCCGGCCAGACGATCGCCATCGTAGGTCCCAGTGGCGCGGGCAAGACCACGCTGTTTGACTTGCTCATGCGTTTTCATGACCCGCAGCAGGGGCGCATTCAAATAGATGGCGTGCCGATTGACCAGATGAGCCTGCATGGTCTGCGCGAATGCATGGCCGTGGTGCCGCAGACCCCGGTGGTCTTCACCGGCACTGTGCTCGAGAACATCCGCTACGGCCGCCCCGATGCCACCCTTGAAGCGGTGCATGCGGCCGCCCAGGCGGCCCACGCACATGAATTCATCGAGGCCTTGCCGCAGGGTTACGCCACCGATCTGGGCGATCGTGGGGTGCGCTTGTCGGGCGGACAGCGCCAGCGCATCGCCATCGCGCGTGCCATGCTCAAAAATGCGCCGCTGCTGCTTCTGGACGAGGCCACCAGTGCACTCGATGCCCAAAGCGAACACATGGTGCAGGCCGCGCTCGAGCGGGCCATGGTCGGTCGCACCACCCTGGTCATCGCGCACCGTCTGGCCACAGTGCAACGCGCCGACATGATCTGGGTGCTCGATCA
>CAYSIY010000321.1:0-2075 GCA_964431215.1 uncultured Limnohabitans sp. | reverse complement strand
GACGGTGTTCGAGAACGTGGCCTTTGGCCTGCGGGTGCGCCCCCGGGCCACCCGCCCGAGCGAGCCGGAGATCCGGCGCAAGGTGCACGATCTGCTGGGCCTGGTGCAGCTCGACTGGCTGGCTGACCGTTACCCTTCGCAGCTCTCGGGCGGTCAGCGTCAGCGCATTGCCCTGGCGCGTGCCCTGGCGGTGGAGCCCAAGGTGTTGCTGCTCGACGAGCCCTTTGGCGCACTCGATGCCAAGGTGCGCAAGGAGTTGCGCCGCTGGCTGCGCCGCCTGCACGACGAGCTCAATGTCACCAGCATCTTCGTGACGCACGATCAGGAGGAAGCCCTGGAGGTGGCCGATCGCGTGGTGCTGATGAACAAGGGCCACATCGAGCAGATCGGTTCGCCGCAGGAGGTCTGGGACCATCCGGCGAGCCCCTTCGTCTATGGCTTCCTCGGGGATGTCAACCTCTTTCATGGACGCGCCCATGAAGGCGAGATGCTGATCGGAGCCGACCACCATGCCGTGCGCCTGGACACGCCTGAGCATGGCGACGCCAAAGACGCCAAGGCGCTGGCCTATGTGCGCCCGCACGATCTGCAGGTGGAGCGCTACACGCCCGGCCGCCAGGGCGGCATTGTGGCCCGCCTCACACGGGCCATCGTGGTCGGCCCGGTGGCCCGTCTCGAACTCGAAGCCCAGGAAGACCAGGGCTTTGGCAAGGATGCCGTCATTGAGGCCCAGCTGCCTGCGACGCAGTTCCGCGAGGAAGGCTTTGCCGAAGGCGATGTGCTGGTGCTCACGCCGCGCAAGGCGAGGGTGTTTGTTGACGGATCAGCGTGAGTGGCTCCTCTAGACCCGGTAAGCAAAGGGCCACGGCGCTGCGGCACAATTTGGACTTCCGGACCGCCAGGTCTGCCACCCGATGAGTGTTGAAGTGTCTGAAAACCATTCTGCCCCCCAGTGCCGCATCGCCGGGTTCTCCATGGCCATGTCCTCGGCGTTCGGGCTGATCGCCCTGGCCTGTGCCGGTCTGCTGGCCTTTGGCCTGTACCTGCAGCATGGGGTGGGCCTCAACCCGTGCCCCATGTGCATCGTGCAGCGCTACGCCATGATCGGACTCCTGCTGCTGGGACTGGCCGGCTGGTTCTTGCGTGGTGCGGCGGCGGCCGGTGTGCTGGCCTTGCTGGTGGCGCTCCTGGCCGGCTTTGGCGCTTTTGTGGCGGCGCGGCAGAGCTGGCTGCAGTGGTACCCGCCCGAGGTGGTCAGTTGCGGGCGCGACTTCTACGGCATGATCGAGAACTTCCCCATCGGCCGCGCCATTCCCATGATCTTCAAAGGCTCGGGCGATTGCTCCGCCATCGACTGGACCTTTCTGGGCGGCACCATCGCCAACTGGTCCTTCATTTGGTTCGTCGGCTTTGCCATCGCAGGCCTGCTCATGGCCGTGCAGGCCTGGCAGCAACGCCGCTCGGTGTAGGTGCGGTTCACACGGCCTTCAGATTCGCGCCAATCGTTGTAGGAGCGCTCTCTGACCGCGAACACAGGGCTCAGGTCATTCAATCGCGGTCGGAGACCGCTCCTACAAAAAAACCAGCCCCTTCCTGCCGCAGGAAGCTCAGAGCTTCTTGACCAGCACCTGGCTCTTGCGGTCCCAGTTGTATTTGCGTTTGCGGGCCTCGGGCAGCCAGTCCGGGTCGGTCTGCACAAAGCCCCGCTTGAGGAACCAGTGCATGGTGCGGGTGGTCAGCACAAAAATGCTTTTGAGTCCCATGGCGCGGGCGCGCTGCTCAATGCGCTTGAGTACCTTCTCGCCGTCGCCCTGGCCCTGCGACTGCGGCGATACGGTGAGTGCCGCCATCTCGGCGGTGCGGGCCTCAGGGTAAGGGTAGAGCGCTGCGCAGGCAAAGATCACGCCATCGTGGTCGATGATGGTGTAGTGGTCGATGTCGCGCTCGATCTCGGTGCGGTCGCGCTTGACGAGCGTCCCATCCTGCTCGAAAGGCTCGATCAGTTGCAGGATGCCGCCCACATCGTCGGCGGTGGCTTCGCGCAGTTCTTCGAGCTTTTCATCGACCACCATGGT
>CAYSIY010000320.1:0-2078 GCA_964431215.1 uncultured Limnohabitans sp. | reverse complement strand
GACCGCGGCATTCTGGTCGAGACGACGCAGGAGCTTGAGCCCCTGGCTGTGGCCAAGCTGCTCAAGGCCCTGGTGGACAAGGAGCAGCCGGGCCTGATCATTTTGGGCAAGCAGGCGATTGATGACGACTGCAACCAGACCGGCCAGATGCTGGCGGCGCTGGCCGATCTGCCGCAAGCCACGTTTGCGTCCAAGGTGGAAGTGGCCGATGGAAAGGCCAACGTCACGCGCGAGATCGACGGCGGTCTGGAAACCCTGTCGGTGTCGCTGCCAGCCGTGGTGACCACCGACTTGCGCCTCAATGAACCGCGCTACGTGACGCTGCCCAACATCATGAAGGCCAAGAAAAAGCAGCTCGACACCTTCAGGCCCGAGGACCTGGGGGTGGATGTGACGCCGCGCATCAAGACCCTGAAAGTGACCGAGCCGCCCAAGCGCAGCGCCGGCATCAAGGTGCCCGATGTGGCCACTCTGGTGGACAAACTCAAGAATGTTGCAAAGGTGATCTGATCATGACCGCACTCGTCATTGCCGAACACGACAACGCCTCCATCAAGGGCGCGACCCTCAACACCGTGACCGCCGCTGCCGCCTGCGGCGGCGATGTGCATGTGCTGGTGGCCGGCCACAACGCCGCCGCCGCTGCACAAGCCGCTGCCCAGATCGCGGGCGTCTCCAAAGTCATCCACGCCGACAGCCAAGCGCTGGCCCATGGCCTGGCCGAAAATGTGGCGGCCCAGGTGCTGGCCATCGCTGCGGGCTACAGCCATATCCTGTTTCCAGCGACCGCTGGCGGCAAGAATGTGGCCCCGCGTGTGGCTGCCAAGCTCGATGTGGCGCAGATTTCCGACATCACCAAGGTCGAGTCGGCCGACACCTTCGAGCGTCCGATCTATGCCGGCAATGCCATGGCCACCGTGCAAAGTGCCGATGCCGTGAAAGTCATCACCGTGCGCACCACCGGCTTTGACGCTGCCGCTGCCACCGGTGGCTCGGCCAGCGTTGAAGCCGCAGCGGCGGCTGCCGACAGCGGCAAGAGCCGCTATGTGGGCAGCGAAATTGCCAAGAGCGACCGCCCAGAGCTCACCGCCGCCAAGATCATCGTCTCGGGCGGCCGCGCGCTGGGCAGCAGCGAGAAGTTCAATGAAGTGATGACACCCCTGGCGGACAAGCTGGGCGCTGCCATTGGTGCCAGCCGCGCCGCCGTGGATGCGGGCTACGCCCCCAATGACCTGCAGGTCGGCCAGACCGGCAAGATCGTCGCGCCGCAGCTGTACGTGGCCTGCGGCATCTCGGGGGCCATCCAGCATTTGGCTGGCATGAAGGATTCCAAGGTGATCGTGGCGATCAACAAGGACCCCGAAGCGCCCATCTTCAGTGTGGCTGACTTTGGGCTTGAGGCCGATCTGTTTACCGCCGTGCCTGAACTGACCCAGGCCCTCTGATTTGCGCAAAACCCCAGAAAAGGCCTCCGACAGAGGCCTTTTTTGCACCCGACCCCAGACTGAACGGAGACTTTCATGAGCTACACCGCCCCTCTCAAGGACATGCTGTTTAACATTGAGCATCTGGCCCGCATTGACCAGATCGCGCAGATGCCCGGCTTTGAAGATGCCGGGCTCGAGACCGCCCAGGCCGTGCTTGAGGAGTGCGCCCGGCTCAATCAGGATGTGATCGCCCCGCTCAACTGGGAGGGGGACAAGAATCCTTCATTCCACCATGATGGCAACCAGGTCACGACCACGCCGGGTTTCAAGGAAGCCTACAAGCAGTACAGCGCAGGGGGCTGGCAGGGTCTGCAACACCCGACGGATTTTGGGGGGCAGGGCCTGCCCAAGACGATCGGTGCGGCCTGCGGCGAGATGCTGAACTCGGCCAACATGAGCTTTGCCCTGTGCCCGCTGCTGACCGATGGCGCCATCGAGGCGCTGCTGACGGCCGGCTCCGACGAGATGAAGGCCAAGTACCTCGACAAGCTGATTTCGGGCCAATGGTCGGGCACCATGAACCTCACCGAGCCTCAGGCTGGCTCCGACCTGGCGGCGGTGCGCACCCGTGCCGAGCCCCAGCCCGATGGC
>CAYSIY010000319.1:0-2100 GCA_964431215.1 uncultured Limnohabitans sp. | reverse complement strand
ACCTTGATCTCGGGGTTGGTCAGGAGATCGATCTCGCGCGCCGCAATGAACTGGCCCAGCCGCTCGTTGAGCTGGTTCATGATGAAGCGGTTGAAACCCAGCGAGTGGTCGATCAGCCAATGGAAGGTGTCCACCGGCAAACCCGCCACCACGCTGGGGCGCAGAGGCTGGATGTTGTAGCGGTAACTCTCGCGCTTGAGGACCGTGCCCTCGCCAAACCAGCCGCCGGGCGGCACCCCGGTGAAGGTCATGGTTTGCCCGCTTTCGTTGTCGCTGCTCATCTTGAGCAGGCCCGAGATCACGCCAAACCAGTAGGTCACCGGGCGACCGACACGGCAAACGTAGTCGCCAGGCTGCGGGTCGGACACGACGATGCGCGGCAACACTTGGTGCTGCTCTTCGACCGTCAGCAGTTGCATCCAGGGAATCTGCGCCAGCTCGGCGGCGTGGGCTTCACGGCGTCGCTGAAAAACCGAAGGGGCTGTGAACATGCTGGGCTGTCAGTGAAGGGTCAGTTGGGCTAGGGGTCTTCCCTGAATTGTCGTCACAACGACAGCAAAGCGTCAATCGGGCTCCTACGATCGAGATTCAATTGCTCAATCCGTTCTGGTGAACGGGATGATTCGGAGACCAGCGCACCATGCAAACCACGTTTCCCCAGCTGCTGATGCAACATGCACAGCAACGTCCACAGGCCCCGGCCCTGCGCGAGAAGGAGTACGGCATCTGGCAGACCACGACCTGGGCCGAGCTGGCCGGGCTGGTCGGAGCGGTGGCCTGCGGGCTGCACCAGGCGGGGCTGCGGCGTGGCGAACACCTGGTGGTCGTCGGTGCCAACCGACCGCGCCTGTACGCCACCATGCTGGCGGCCCAGTCGCTGGGCGCGATCCCGGTGCCGCTCTACCAGGACGCGGCGGCTGCCGAATGCGCATTTCCGATCAACAACGCCGAGGTGCGCTTTGCCGTGGTCGAGGACCAGGAGCAGGTCGACAAGATGCTCGAAATCCGCGAGCAATGCCCGCAGCTTCAGCACCTGTTTTTTGACGATTCACGTGGCCTGCGCAACTACACCGAAGAAGGCCTGGGTTCGCTCGATGAACTGATCGCCGCCGGCCAGGTCTTTGCCCGGCAGCATCCACAGTTCTTCCACACCGAAGCCGAAAAGGCCACGCCCGCCGATGTGGCGGCGATGTTCTTCACCTCGGGCACGACCGGCAACCCCAAGGGGGTGGTGCACACCCACAGCTCGCTGATCGATCGCGCCCGTGCCGGTGCCGAATTCGACCAACTGACCAGTCAGGAAGATGTGCTGGCCTACCTGCCCCCGGCCTGGATCGGGCAGAACATCTTCAGCTACGCGCAGTGGCTGGTCTGCGGCTATGTGGTCAATTGCCCCGAGTCTGGGGCCACCGTGGGCATCGACCTCAAGGAGATCGGGCCGACCTACTATTTCGCGCCGCCCCGCGTGTTTGAAGGGATGCTCACCAGCGTCATGATCCGCATGGAAGACGCCGGCAAGCTCAAGCGCAGCATGTTCCGCCACTTCATGGACGTGGCCCAGCGCGTCGGCCCGACCCTGATGGACGGCAAGCCCGTGGGCCTGATGGACCGCCTGAGCTACACCTTGGGCGACTGGATGGTCTACGGCCCCTTGCGCAACAACCTGGGCTTTTCGCGGGTGCGCGTGGCCTACACCGCCGGTGAAGCCATCGGCCCGGACCTGTTCACCTTCTACCGCTCCATTGGCATCAACCTCAAGCAGCTCTACGGCTCTACCGAAACGGCGGTATTCGTGTGTCTGCAGCCCGACCATGAGGCGCGCGCCGATACCGTGGGCGTGCCCTGCAAGGGGGTGGAAATCAAGCTGGCCGAGAACGGCGAGATCCTGGTCAAGTCGCCCGGCCTGCTCAAGGAGTACTACAAGAACCCCAAGGCGACCGAAGAAGTGCTCACCGCCGACGGCTGGTACCACACCAGCGATGCCGGCTTCATTGACAGCCACGGTCACCTCAAAATCATCGACCGCGTCAAGGACGTGGGCCGGATCAAGGGCGGTGCCAACGACGGTGCGATGTTTGCGCCCAAATACGTCGAGAACAA
>CAYSIY010000318.1:0-2105 GCA_964431215.1 uncultured Limnohabitans sp. | reverse complement strand
AGCCATCGTAGTTGGGCACGAAGTCCACCGTGCCCATGTCGATCTCGTCGAGCAGGAGACGCGAGATCTTCGACAAACGCGCTTCGGTGTAGCGCATGGCGGCCGCGCCATCGCCATCGCGCGAGCCAAAGTTGCCCTGCCCGTCGATCAAGGGGTAGCGCTGCGAAAAGTCCTGCGCCATGCGCACCAGCGCGTCGTACGCCGCCGTGTCGCCGTGCGGGTGGTAGCGGCCCAGCACATCGCCCACCACACGGGCGCTCTTGACCGGCTTGGCGGCAGTCGCCTTGTTGGGGCCGCTGTAGCCCAGGCCCATGCGGTCCATCGAATACAGAATGCGCCGCTGCACCGGCTTTTGGCCGTCGCAGACATCGGGCAGGGCACGGCCCTTGACGACGGACAGCGCGTATTCGAGGTAGGCCCGCTGGGCGTAGGCGGCCAGGTGGTCACCGGTGTCGGGGTTTTCGGGGGCTGCGGCGGGTTTGGGGGTCAACAGGTCAGTCATGTCAGGTTCTTTGTACGTTGTTCACAACGGTTTTAAAGGCGTTACCAGCACGTTCAGGCGGCATCAGCGCCAGCGCACGACACAAATGGTCATGGTTGGTCGAAGTCTTGCGGCTTTTGTTCCGGCATCATTGTGTATTCAAGTACAGAACGGCCCATCACAAATCCATCATTTCGACCGTTCGCGGTTCATGCCTTGGTTTCCCGCACAAAGTCGGCGGCATCGACGATGCGCACACTTCGCCAATGCTGCAAGGTCAGCAGGTCTTCATCGCCGCTGACGAGCCATCGGGCCTCAGCAGCCAGGGCGAGCGCCAGAAACGGTGCGTCATCGGGGTCACGGCAAACGCCGCGCGCTGCGGCCAGGTGCTCGGGCAACACCAAGGTGGGTTCGGCATGGCGGCGCACAAAGTCCACAAAGGACTGCCGCAGCGTGGCAGGTGCCCAGCGCTCAAACTTGGGGCGCAATAAGACGGCCTGTAACTCTTGCACGCTCTCGTCAGAACAAACCCAATTCATTCGGGCCACGGCGATTTGCAATGCCTGCGCAGGCACCGAGGTCGGCCACAGGGCCGCGCTCACCAAAATGTTCGTGTCGAGCACCACGCCTTGCATGGGCACTAGCCTTTGCGCTGACGCTCAAGGCGCGTGGCCCGGATTTCTTCGGCAATGTCTTGGGCGGTGGGCGGCTCAAGACCGGGCGCTTGTTGGGCCTGTACTTGCTGGAAGTGGGCCTGCAAGTCGATCAAGGCGTTGCTGCGCTTTTGGCGGGCATCGAGCAGGATTTCCATGTCCTGCGGGGCAATCACAAACCCTGCAGTTCGCCCATGGCGGGTGATGGCCACCGGCTCGCGCTGGGCCATTTCCAGCAGTTGACCAAAGCGGTTTTGCGCATCGGCAGAGGTGACGCGGATCATGGCGCGAGCCTTTCGGGGGTTGGAATGCCCGTCATTCTACCCATTTTGTACAAAATGGCCATTTTGGCGATCCATTTACACATCGATCTCGATGCTGTCGCCGTGCAGTTCCATCAGCTCGCGCCGGGCGGCGGCTTCGCCCTTGCCCATGAGCTGGGTCATGAGGCTTTCGGTGGCTGCCAGATCCAGCGGCCCCAGTTCGACCGGCAACAGACGCCGCGTGTCCGGGTTCAGCGTGGTCTCCCAGAGCTGCTCGGCGCTCATCTCGCCCAAGCCCTTGAAGCGGCTGATGCTCCACTTGCCCTCGGCCACGCCGTCCTTGCGCAGCTTGTCCAGAATGGCTGTGAGCTCGCCCTCGTCCAGAGCGTACATCTTGGCGGCAGGCTTCTTTCCGCGCGCCGGTGCGTCCACCCGGAACAGCGGCGGCCGCGCCACATACACATGGCCCGCCTCGATCAGCTTGGGGAAATGCCGGAAGAACAGCGTGAGCAGCAGCACCTGGATGTGTGAGCCGTCCACATCGGCGTCAGACAGGATGCAGATCTTGCCGTAGCGCAAGCCACTCAGATCCGGCGTGTCATTCGGCCCATGTGGGTCCACCCCGATGGCCACCGAAATGTCGTGAATCTCGGTGTTGGCAAACAGGCGGTCGCGCTCGACTTCCCAGGTGTTGAGCACCTTGCCGCG
>CAYSIY010000317.1:0-2128 GCA_964431215.1 uncultured Limnohabitans sp. | reverse complement strand
GTCACCATCACCCAGAGCGGCGAAACCGCCGACACCCTGGCCGCGCTGCGCCACGCCCAAAGCCTGGGCATGATGCACACGCTCACCATTTGCAATGTGTCCACCAGTGCCATGGTGCGCGAGTGCAAGCACGCCTACGTCACCCGCGCCGGGGCCGAGATCGGTGTGGCCTCGACCAAGGCCTTCACGACCCAACTGGCGGGCTTGTTCCTGCTGGCGCTGGCGCAGACTCAGGGGCGCCTGTCTGACGAAGAAGAGGCCGCGCACATCAAGGCCATGCGCCACCTGCCCGCCGCGCTGCAGGCCGTGCTGGCGCTGGAGCCGCAGGTCATCGCCTGGGCGCAGGAATTTGCCAGCAAGGAAAACGCGCTGTTTCTGGGGCGCGGCACGCACTACCCCATTGCGCTGGAAGGTGCGCTCAAGCTCAAGGAGATCACCTACATCCACGCCGAGGCCTATGCGGCAGGCGAACTCAAGCACGGCCCGTTGGCCCTGGTGACCAGCGCCATGCCGGTGGTGACGGTCGCGCCCAACGACCAGTTGCTCGAAAAGCTCAAGAGCAATATGCAGGAAGTGCGGGCGCGCGGCGGCGTGCTCTATGTGCTGGCCGATGGCGATACCAAAATCGAAAGCAGTGAAGGCGTGCATGTGATCCGCATGCCCGGACACTATGGTTTGCTCTCACCCATCCTGCACGTGGTGCCGCTGCAGCTCTTGTCGTACCACACGGCGTGTGCGCGGGGCACCGATGTCGACAAGCCACGCAATCTGGCCAAGAGCGTGACGGTGGAGTGATCCGCGTGTGGTTTGGATCACTTTGTTCTTTGCCAATAAAGTCGTAGACAGCGCAATAGAGTCGTAGACGCCGCAATAAAGTCGTAGACACTATGATGTGGCATTTCGTAGAGAGCCATATGCTGGGACAGCCTGCAGCGCACACCACAAAAGCCACCACGGATGCCTGAGTAACTGCCTTGCAGCAGACTCGCTTGCTCGTGCCCTCGACTCGGGCTATCGGCGGCTGCTTCAAACAGGACAGTGAGATGCGACGCATGCGGAGCGCGATGCAGAACTTAGTCTTGAATGTCTGCGAAATAGGCGCGTCTAGACTGGCCTACTCAGGGATCTTCTCTACTTCGCCAGGCTTGAACCACTTGCTTTTCTGGGCGTATGCCAGGGCCTGAGCCGAATCCTTTGCCCAAAGCACCAGCGCAAGGCTCTCCTTCGCGCGACTGCAAGTCACGTAAAGTAGCCGAAGCGTCCGGTCAATCGACGTTTCTTTTCCTTCCGCCACGTTCTTGACATCGGAGTCGCCAAGCGGAGCGCCGAACAGGCGGTCGTAGGCAAAGAGATTGCCCGCGGCATCCTCATCGTCCATCACGACCATCACATGGTCGAATTCCGATCCCTTGACCACCTGGTGCGTCGCAAGATGGGACTTCCCGCTCAAGTAGGTCTTGAATCGACGAAGCTGAACCCAAGGCGACTCGAAGAGCCCATGCCAGCCGCGAGCCAGCCTATTTTCTAGCGCCTCCGGTTGTCTTGGCTTCGGAGCAGGCGGCGGCGGTGTCCTATCGTTAAACGCAGCCACCAGTCGCTTGTCTGGCTCGAACAAACCAGCCTGTAGCACTGGTGCAAGTACCTCGCGGACGGTCACTTCGGGTTTCATGCACGCCTCGAAGAATTCTTCTACAGCCCGCTGGTATGCCGTAAGCATCTGCTTGCGAGCTTCAGCGTCTTCGGGTAACTGCTGGAGCCGGCCGTATCGATGCAGCACTTCTGTGATGGCGAAGTCTGATGGGGCGTGGCCATCCTTTATGCAGTCGGCGAGGTCCATCAACTCCCGCAAGAGCATCTGGACCGCCGTTGGTCCGGAGGCATCGCCATTTGCATCTGGACGGACCGAGTCTGGGTCAAGGAGGGTTAGGGCGTCAAAGGACTGCAAGAAGTCGCCGCGGCGGGCCACCAGCGAGTGCTCCAGGGCGAGCACTTTGTGACCTGGATTACCAGGCGCCCAATCGGCAAAGCCGGTTTCGGCCTTCATCGCCGCCTCGCAGAGCCCCTCTCGACGTAGTTGTTGATTCATCACCCAAACTGAGCCAGTGATCATGTCGAATTTTGAGCCACT
>CAYSIY010000316.1:0-2146 GCA_964431215.1 uncultured Limnohabitans sp. | reverse complement strand
CCGACATGGCCAAGATCTCGGAGCCGGTGGCCAGGTACACCAGGTTCAGGTTCTGGACGGGCCTGCGCACGGGCGAGACCATCGCCCTGCTCTGGAGCAACGTCTCGCTCGAGCGCGGTCTGATGGTGGTCACGGAGTCGGTGGTGCGCGGTGTCCGAAAGACCACAAAGACAGCCCGCGCGCGCACGGTGAGGTTGAACAGCGTCGCCATCAAGACCCTGCAGGAGCAGCTGGCCGAGGCCAGGAATGGCGAAGACCATGTCTGGCTCGACCCGAGGTACGGGAAGCCATGGGCTGACGAGAGAGCCTACAGGCGCAGCTTCTGGACGCCGGCGCTCGAGGCTGCGGGCGTGCGCTACCGCCAGCCATACACCACGCGCCACACCTACGCCACGAAGATGTTGATGGCTGGCATGACGCCGGCCTTCTGTGCTGGCCAGATGGGGCACGGTGTCGACATCTTCCTGAGCGTCTACTCGCGCTGGCTCTCGGGCCACGCCGACGTCGCGGAGATGGCGTTGCTGGAGCGCCGCATCAGCACTGCCCCAGAACGTACCCAGAAGGAGGACTGAAGACCGATTTACCTATGACAGAGATGGGGTGGCTGATGGGACTCGAATTAACGCCTTGGGCGTGGTCGGCACCCCGCAGCATCCCGCTACAGCCCCCATCACCTATGACGTAGGTGATGCTCATCCCGCCACAGCCCCCTCAAACGTACCCAAAAACGTACCCAGGACAGCAGCCGTGAACTCAATCCTCAGGTCGATCGAGATGCTTCACGAGGCAGAAGCCAAGCTCCGGCGTGGCGGCTGCCGCGGCAAGAAGACTCTGCTCGTTCACCCCACCCACCTCGCGTGCCAGGAGATGCTGGCCTGGCTCATTGGCCAGCAGCACCAGGGCGTCTACGACGTCGCCGTCTACGAGCACATCAAGGGGCCGGACATCAACATACTCGAGTGGCTGCCGAAGGCGCCACACAACCAAGGACAAGACCATGATCGTTGACGAATCCATTGAGATCTGCGAGCGCACCGTCGCCAGCCTCCGCGAGGCCGACAAGGACTATGACAAGCACCCCGCCATCGTCGTGGCGCCGTCGTGGTGGGTGGAGAAGGTCAAGCTCTATCACGGTGTCGCCGGCACCGACCTCGAGATCGACAGCTTCTGCCAGTGCAAGCTGCTGGTGCAGGACGTGCCCGGGCCCGAGGTTGTGGCCGGCGACGGCCGCCGGTGGTCGCTGCTGCCGGCGTGGCTGCGCGCCGACAAGGCCAAGGAGACCCCGTGAAGGGGGTTGTGGTGTGGGTGGCGGCGGTGGCCGCCGCCTGGGCCATCTGGTGGGGCGTGATGCGGGTGGTGGGCTTCAGCAGCCGCTGCCGGAGGGGTGGGCGGTGACGCTGGCCCTGGAGGCCTTGGTCAAGGCCGCGAGTCAGGAGCTCGGCAGCCAGGCCTGCGCCAACGGCAACCACTCGTGGGTGACGATCGGCTGCCGTGGCTGCCCCCATCCAGAGGACATCGGCGCAGACGCATGCGGGCAGGCCGTGTACGAGTGCAGGGTCTGCGGCGACACCGACTACGGAGAGCCTGGTGGGCCCGGCCACCGCGACTGCATGGAGTGCAGGTTCAAAACCTATGCCAGCGACATCAGCTGGTGGAGCGAGCGATGAAGATCACCTGCCGCCGCCGCCGGCCCTGGCGCCGGGCCAAGCACCCGGGCTTCGTGCACTGGAGCTGGTACACGTTCTTGCGCAAGCAGAGGCTTCGCCTTGGCATCGCGCCAGAGCCAAGGATCTACCAGATGGAGATCGGGCAGATCGATCGCTTCAGAATCATCACGTCGCCGGCGTTGACCTTGGACAGGCCGGCGCTGGCCCTGCCCAAGCCGCCGGCCTCTGGCTTCGCTACTTCCTGGCGACCGCCTGCCCGGCACCGACGATGGCCTCGCCCATAGCCGCGGTCTTCTGGGCGCTGCCGCGGCTGCTGCCGAAGAAGAAGCCGACCACCTGCTGGGCGATGTTGCTGACGTAGCCGATGACAGAGCCCAGCAACGTGAAGACGGTGGCGGCGATGCCGACGTCCTTGATCACGAGCTCACCCTGCATGAGCGCGAACAGGCCCCAGAGCGTGCCGCCGGTCAGCGCCGCCC
>CAYSIY010000315.1:0-2218 GCA_964431215.1 uncultured Limnohabitans sp. | reverse complement strand
TTGCGCCCAACCGGCTGCTGGCCAAGCTGGCCAGCGACATGCACAAGCCCGACGGGCTGACGGTGATCGAGCAGCACGAGTTGCCCGAGCGGCTGTACCCGCTGCCGCTCTCGGCCATCAACGGCATTGGGCCGCGCATGGTGCGGCGGCTGGCGGCGTGCGGCATCGGCACCATGCAGCAGCTTTATGCCGCGCCGCGCGATGTGCTCATCACCGCCTGGGGCGGCGTGGCCGGCTCAGACATGTACGACAAGCTGCGCGGGCAGTGGTACGGGCCACGGGCGACCACGGCCCGGTCATTGGGGCATTCGCATGTGCTGCCGCCCGATTTGCGCCACCCCGATGGGGCGCTGGCCGTGCTCAACCGGCTGGTGCAAAAAGCCGCCATGCGGCTGCGCCAGCAGGGCTTTTATGCCAGCAGCATGAGTGTGCATGTGCGTTGCGCCCATCGCGATGCACGCGAAGCGGGTGGTGAGCGCTGGGCGCAGGTGGGCGAGACGCAGGACACGGCTTTTTTGCTGCGCACGCTGCAGACGCTGTGGGCCAGCGGCCTCGATCGCCTGCGCCACCCCGTGTCGGTGGGGGTGCAGATGCACGGTCTGGTGCCGCTGGCGCAGCACACGCCCGACCTGTTCGACTCGGCCCCTTCCCCAACATCGGCCCGCGCATCCCCCCCGCGCGACCGCAGCAAGCTGCTGGCGGCGGTGGACGCGCTCAACCGCACCCATGGCAAGAACGCGGTGATGTTTGCCAGTGCGCACGCGGGGCGTGACCACGCGCCCATGCGGATCGCCTTCAACCGGATTCCGGATCTGGATTCGGAACGATGAGGGGCAGGCCCTTCAGGCCGTGACGATCCAGCCTTCCAGCGGGTCGCAGGGCGGCAAGCCGTATTGCGGGTGTCCGGCGGCGTGCTGCTGCGCAGCCCAGGCGGCCTGCATCAGGCACAGCGTGGCATCCAGCGCGTCGCCGCTGGCGTCTTGGGCCAGGCGGTTGAGCAGCGCATGGCTGGCCACCAGGCGCAGGCCCAGCCGGGTCTGGCCGCGCTCGAGTGCGCCCAGCAGTTCGCGCCGGGCCAGCAGGCGCTCGGGGGTCTGTTTGGCCTTGTCGTCACTTTTGTAGCTGGTGTTGCCCAGCAGCTCACGCGCCAGCAGGCCGGGGTAGGCCTCCAGCGCCACGCGGCGGCGGTCGCCGTCACACAGGCCAGGCAGGTGCACGCCCGTCTGGCGCAGCAGCGGCACACCGGCGTGCAGCATGTAGGCCACGGGCGGGTTGACCCACTTCATGGACGGGCTGGAACCTGCGGGCCGGTCGGTGGCGCGGTGCGCAAACTTGCCGCCCACCGGGCGGGCCTGGCAAAAGGCCGCAAACTGTTCGCGGATCTGCTCGCGGCTGAGGGCGGCGTAGTGGTCCATGCAGGCGGCCCAGTCGGTGGGCCAGCCCAGCGTCTGGACCAGCTCGCGCGGCAGGCCAAAAGGCAGGTCAAAGCCGCCCACCCAGTCGGCGGGCTGCGCCAGCCATTGGCCAAAGGCGTTCAGGGTGTCGAAGGTGTACAGCCCGCCCAGTTGCACGCGCCCACGGGCCACGGTGCCCTGGGCCAGCACGATGGGTTTGCGGCGGGACGGACTGCTGGAGAAGTCGCAGCCAATGAGCTGCATGCCGTCAGGCGCGGCCGATGATGCTGGCGGTGGCCATCAGCTCTTCGAGCAGGGCCATCGAGACCTGGCCCGAGACGCTGTACGGGTCGAGCTCGGCTCGCTCGGAATACTTGAGCAGGATGTTGGTGTTCACACGGGACACATCCACCTGGCCCATGGTCCAGCCGCCAAAGCGGCGCTCGGTGATTTCTTCGTAATGCAGGAGCACCACGTCCTTGTGGCGGGCGTCTTTCTGGATGTGGCCATACAGATCGCTGACGGCGTTGCGACCGCCCTCAATGGCCTGCAGAAAAATGCCGCCGCCGTAGCAAAGAATGCCGGTGATGCCGCAGGTCGGGTTGAACTGGCGCGACTGCGCCAGGATCGACTCGATGGTGTCGGGCCGCGGGTCAACGGCGCGACTGGCGTAAAGCAGGCGTACCAGCATGTTCAGGTCCTTCCAGGAATGAGCGAGAGGAATTCACGACGCAGATTGGCGTCCTTGAGGAACACGCCACGCATGACCGAGTTGATCATCTTGCTGTCCATGTCCTTGACGCCGCGCCAGCCCATGCAGTAGT
>CAYSIY010000314.1:0-2232 GCA_964431215.1 uncultured Limnohabitans sp. | reverse complement strand
ACGACCTGCAAAACGGACTGCTCGAAGCCGACTACATCGTGGTCGAGATGGCCCGGCACATCCTGGGTGAAAACTGGATGCCCGAGTATGTGCAACGCGCCAACGCTGGCGGCATCGAGCGCGTGCTGGTCTGAACCTCAGGAGCAAGCCCATGGCTGGATTGAAAAAACAAACCCCGGCACCCGAGTCACTGACCTTGCACGGCGCTTCACGGGTGCTGGAAATCGGCTTTGCCGACGGCGCGCAGTTCCGTATCCCGTTTGAGTTGATGCGGGTTTACTCGCCCTCGGCCGAGGTGCAGGGCCACGGCCCGGGCCAGGAGGTGCTGCAGACCGGCAAGCGCGATGTGGCGATCATCGACATCGAACCGGTGGGCAACTATGCCGTCAAGCCCACGTTCTCTGACGGACACGACACCGGTCTCTTCACCTGGGAGTACCTGTACTTTCTGGGGGCACAACAAAGCGAGCTGTGGGCTGATTACGAACGGCGTCTGCAGGCCGCGGGTATGGGCCGCGACGACCCCATGCCGGTCAAGGCTGGCAGCGCTTGCGGTCACCACCACTGAAAGCCCGGCCATGAGCACGACCCATTTTGGCTTCAAGACGGTTGACGAAAAAGACAAGGCACGTCATGTGAGAGGCGTATTCGACTCGGTCGCGTCCCGATACGACGTGATGAACGATCTGATGTCGATGGGTCTGCACCGCCTGTGGAAGGCCTATACCGTGCAGGTGGCCAACCTGAAGGAAGGCGATCAGGTGCTGGACATCGCCGGAGGGACGGGCGATCTGTCGATGGCTTTTGCCAGGAAGGTGGGGGCCACAGGCCGGGTGGTTCACACCGACATCAACGAGGCCATGCTCTCGACCGGGCGCGACCGCCTGATCAACCACGGCATCGTGCTGCCGACGCTGGTGTGCGATGCCGAGAAGCTGTCGTTTCCGGATGCCCACTTTGATCTGGTCAGCGTCGCTTTTGGCCTGCGCAACATGACCCACAAGGAGGCCGCGCTGGCCGAGATGTGCCGAGTGCTTAAGCCGGGGGGCAAGCTGCTGGTGCTGGAGTTTTCAAAGGTGGCCAAGCCTTTGGAGAAAGCCTACGACTGGTACAGCTTCAACATCCTGCCCCACATGGGCAAGCTGGTGGCCGGCGATGCCGACAGCTACCGTTACCTGGCCGAGTCGATCCGCATGCATCCCGCTCAGCAAGAGCTGAAAGCCCTCATGAAAAATGCCGGATTTGGGCATGTGGATTTTCACAACCTCAGCGCTGGGGTGGTAGCCTTGCACGTAGGTATCAAATGTTGAACAGATGCCGTCTGTTTTCACTCTGATCGGAGACCACGTGAAAAAGTTACTTCCCCTGATGCTCGCCGCAATCATGGCCCTGGGCAGCCTGAATGCAGAAGCCGCTCGCCGCATGGGCGGTGGCAAATCCGTCGGCCAGCAGTCGAGCAACGTGACCCAGCGTGAAGCGGTGCGCCCGCAGGCGCCTGCAGCGCCCGCGCAGCAGGCTGCGCCCACCACCGCTGCCAAGCCCACGGCTGCCCCGGCACCGGCGGCGGCAGCCGCCAAGAAACCCTGGGGGGCCATGCTCGGTGGCCTGGCCGCAGGTCTGGGCTTGGCCTGGCTGGCCCATTCCCTGGGTTTTGGAGAAGCGTTCGGTAACATCCTGATGGTCATCCTGCTGGCGGTGGTCGCCATGGCCGTGATCGGCATGATTCTGCGCAAGCGTCAGGCCGCTGCCGCGCCACAGATGGCGTATCAGGGGGCCGGTGCCAGTGCCCAGCAACCGGCTACCTTCAAACAGTACAACCCTGCCAACGTCGGCAACGACGCCTCGGCCCGTCCCTGGGAAGGTCAGCAGACCACCAGTTTTGATGCCAGCGCGGCAGGCGGCAGCATGATTGGAGCCGGTTTGCGCGGTCCGCAAGGCTGGAGCATTCCCGATGGCTTTGACGTGAACGGCTTCGTGGACGCGGCCAAGCGCAACTTCATCACCTTGCAGGACGCTTGGGATCGCTCCGATATCGGCATGCTGCGCTCCATGATGACCGACGCCATGCTCTCCGAAATCCGCAGCCAGCTCGCCGAGCGCGAGGCACAGTTCCCTGGCCAGGCCAACAAGACTGAAGTGGTCATGCTCGAAGCCCAGTTGCTGGGCATTGAAGACATGAACGATGCCTACATGGCCAGCGTCGAGTTCAACGGCATGATCCGCGAAGAGCCT
>CAYSIY010000313.1:0-2251 GCA_964431215.1 uncultured Limnohabitans sp. | reverse complement strand
GGGTGAAACCGTTCGCGAGCTCGGGCCTTTTTACTTGGTTGCTTTTGGTGTTTTGCTGCTGGTGTCGTATGTGCCCAGCTCCATATTGAAGTAACGCTTCATCCTCTTTTAGTTGGAGATCAGACATGAATAAAGAGCAGGACGTACTGTCCTCACTTGCTCAGTGTGCGTACCGCATTCGCCGCTACGCCGTGCGCATGGGCGAAGTGCAAGGCCAAGGCTATGTCGGTCAAGCCCTGGGCTATGCCGATGTGTTGGCAGTGGCATATGGGCATGCCATGAGCTTTCGCCCCAACGACCCTGAGTGGGAAGGGCGAGACCGCTTTTTACTCTCGCATGGACACTACGCGATTGCGCATTACGCAGCCATGATCGAGGCGGGCATCATTGCCGAATCAGAGCTTGAAACATATGGCAGCGACGACAGCCGCTTGCCCATGTCGGGCATGGCCACCTACACACCGGGCATGGAAATTTCAGGGGGCTCATTGGGGCAAGGCTTGCCCATTGCGGTGGGCATGGCTTTGGGTTTGCGTCATCAAAATAACCCAGCCTTTGTTTACAACTCGATGTCAGATGGTGAGCTCGATGAAGGCTCTACCTGGGAGGCTGCCATGTCAGCTGCACATCATGGCTTGGGTAACTTGATTTGTATGGTTGACATCAACAACCAACAAGCCGATGGACCCTCTACCAAGGTGATGGGGTTTGAGCCATTGGCCGATAAGTGGGCCTCTTTCGGTTGGCATGTGCAACGCGTGGATGGCAACCATTTACCCGCCGTGCTGCGCGCCTTCGATACCGCCCGTCAATTGCCCGACGCCAAACCCCGAGTGATTTTGTGCGACACATTGATGGGCAAAGGCGTGCCTTTCTTAGAGACCCGCGAAAAGAACCACTTCATTCGTGTGGACCCACCTGAGTGGCAACAAGCGTTGGATGTTTTAGACGCCCATCGCCCGTAACCAATGTTTGAGGACCGCTTCATCAAGCAGTCCTTTATGGAGTAGACATGAATGCTGTGACAGAAAAAAAACCTCGCTTGACCACTTCAGCCATGATCGCGTCTATCGCGTCTGAAGGCCAACGTGTGCAAGCGGCACCGTTTGGCAAAGCCTTGGTTGACTACGCTGCCAATCACCCAGAGGTGGTCGGCATGACAGCTGACTTGGCCAAATACACCGACTTGCATTTGTTTGCGCAAGCCTACCCCGAGCGCTTCTTTCAAATGGGCATGGCCGAGCAGTTGCTGATGGGGGCTGCGGGTGGTATGGCCAAAACAGGTTTGGTACCCTTTGCCACCACTTATGCGGTGTTTGGCACACGTCGCGCCTACGACTTCATTCATCAAGTGATCGCCGAAGAAAACTTGAATGTGAAAATTTGCTGCGCACTTCCTGGCTTGACCACTGGTTACGGCCCCAGCCACCAAGCCACCGAAGATCTGGCCTTGATGCGCGCCATACCAGGGCTCACTGTGGTCGATCCTTGCGACGCGCTCGACATCACTCAAGCTGTGCCGCAAATTGCGGCCCACCAAGGTCCGGTGTACATGCGTCTGCTGCGTGGAAACGTGCCCTTGGTGCTGGACGAATACAACTACAAATTTGAGCTGGGCAAAGCCAAAGTGCTGTACGAAGGCTCAGACGTATTGGTCATTTCCAGCGGCTTCATGACTATGCGCACACTTGAAGTGGCAAAGGCGCTCGAAGCCGACAAGGTGAATGTGGCTGTGTTGCATTGCCCCACCATCAAGCCGCTCGACGAGGCCACCATATTGGCCGAAGTGCGCAAACCTGGTCGTTTGGTCGTCGTTGCCGAAAACCATTCCGTCATCGGCGGCTTGGGCGAGGCAGTGGCTGGTTTGTTGCTGCGCGAAGGTGTGGTACCCAGCAAGTTCCGCATGTTAGCCTTGCCCGATGCGTTTTTGGACGCGGGCGCATTGCCCACCTTGCACGACCGCTACGGCATTTCCGCTGAGAAGATGTCGGCCACGATCAAAGACTGGTTAGCTTAGTCATTCCGGTAAGGTCCCGGAACTTTGTAGCCGGGTAGAGCGCAGCTTGACTAAAAAGCACGATTACCGTGTAATTGGTGTGCAATAACTACGGGTAAAAAGTCGCTCCCTGACCCGTAGAGCGACAGAAAACTGTTCAGAAAGAAAAAAGCACTGAATAAATCAGTGCTTTTTTTGAGTGGCTCCTCAACCTGGGCTCGAACCAGGGACCTACGGATTAACAGAAAACAGTGT
>CAYSIY010000312.1:0-2251 GCA_964431215.1 uncultured Limnohabitans sp. | reverse complement strand
AACCAGACCGGCTACATGCACAACCGCCTGCGCATGGTGGTGGCCAGCTTTTTGTGCAAAGACCTGGGTCTGGACTGGCGCTGGGGCGAGAAGTACTTCGCCGAGCAACTCAATGACTTTGACCTCTCCGCCAACAACGGGGGCTGGCAATGGGCCAGCTCCAGTGGCTGCGATGCCCAGCCTTACTTCCGCATCTTCAACCCCGTCAGCCAGAGCGAGAAGTTCGACGCCGAGGGCAAATTCATCCGTCGCTACGTGCCCGAACTGTCTGGCCTTTCGGGCAAAGCCATCCACGCCCCCTGGCTCGCAGGCGAGCTCGAATTGCAGGCCGCTGGCGTGGAACTCGGAAAGACCTATCCCCGACCCATCGTCGACCACGCCGAGGCACGTGAAAAAACGCTGCAACGCTACGCCGTGGTCAAAAAGAAAGCCGCCTGAAAACAGGCGGCCTTCCAAACAAACCAGCAACGCAGCGCGGGGAGCGGGCAGTCCGTTCGGCGACGATTTCTGCGTACCCCCGCAGCATGAGGAGACGGACGGACTGCCCGCTCCCCGTGCGGCACTCAGGCAGCGCGGCTCAGATGGCCACCATCTCGAAATCTTCCTTGCGCGCCGCGCACTCCGGGCACGTCCAGTTCATGGGCACGTCTTCCCATTTGGTTCCGGCAGGAATACCGTGCTCCGGGTCCCCCAGCGCTTCGTCGTAAATCCAGCCGCAGATCAGGCACATCCAAGTTTTGTATTCCATGTTGCTGTGAAAAGTTGTCGAATAAAATGAACTTCATTGTATCGGGCGCCCCTGCAACCAAGCCCAAAGCCCCTCCACTTCTCCGTTCATGACCGACACCCGCGAAGACCCGCCCCCTCCAGACAACGGTGATCCAGAAACCCAAGGGCTGGCCTGCGTGCTGGTGTTCAATGCCAACGACCCCAGCGGTGCCGGGGGCCTGACCGGCGATGTGCTGGCCATGGGCTCGGTGGGCGCGCACACCTTGCCGGTGGTGACCGGCAGCTACACACGTGACACCAGCGGTATCCACGACTTCTTCGCGTTGGACGAGGAGGCCGTCAGCGAACAAGCGCGCACCATCGCCGAAGACGTACCGGTCCAAGTCATCAAGGTGGGCTTTGCCGGCAGCCCCGAAAGCCTGGCCGCAATTGCCGAAATAGCCGACGACTACGACGGCGTTCCGGTGGTCGCCTACATGCCCAACCTCTCCTGGTGGGAAGACAACAAGATCGACGACTACCTGGACGCTTTTCGGGAGCTGCTGCTGCCGCAAACCAGCGTTCTGGTCGGGCACCACAGCACCCTGCGGCGCTGGCTGCTGCCCGACTGGGAAGGCGAGCGTAACCCTGGCCCACGAGACCTGGCGCGAGCTGCCAGCGAGCTGGGGGTTCCCTACACCCTGGTCACGGGCTTGCCACTGCCTGAGCAGCACATCGACAACGTGCTGGCCACGCCCGAGGCGGTGGTGGTCCACGAGAAATACGAACGCATTGAAGCGGTCTTCGCGGGTGCGGGTGACACACTCTCGGCCGCTCTGGCTGCCTTGCTCGCCTCCGGCATGGACCTGCCCGAGGCCACACGTGAAGCCCTGAGTTACCTGGACCGCTGCCTCGATGAAGGCTACAGCCCTGGCATGGGCCAGGTCATCCCGGACCGCCTCTTCTGGGCGCAGCCCGAAAGTCAGGCAGAAGAAGGCGATGGAGAGCAGGACGACAGCCTGCACCCCGGGGCCGACTACTTTGAAGTGCCCTTCAACGAAACCAAACACTAAGTGACAGACCATGAGCGACCACAACCAGCAATTGTTTGAACGCGCTGCCAACGTCATACCCGGAGGCGTCAACTCGCCCGTGCGCGCCTTCCGTGCCGTGGGTGGCACGCCCCGCTTTGTGCAGCGTGCGCAAGGGGCCTACTTCTGGGACGCCAACGGCCAGAAATACATTGACTACATCGGTTCCTGGGGTCCCATGATCCTGGGCCATGGCCATCCGGCGGTACTCGACGCCGTGCAGAAGGCCGCGTTGGATGGCTTCTCGTTTGGTGCGCCCACCGAGCGCGAAATCGAACTGGCCGAAGAAATCCTCAAACATGTGCCCTCGATGGAAATGGTGCGCCTAGTCAGCTCGGGCACCGAAGCGGGCATGAGCGCATTGCGTCTGGCGCGCGGTGCGACCGGGCGCAGCAAGATCATCAAATTCGAAGGTTGTTACCACGGTCACGCCGACGCGCTGCTGGTCAAGG
>CAYSIY010000311.1:0-2270 GCA_964431215.1 uncultured Limnohabitans sp. | reverse complement strand
TGTGCCGGCCATGAGCGACGAGACCATCATCGTCAAGAACCAGGGCACCATCTTCTTGGGGGGGCCGCCCTTGGTGAAGGCCGCCACCGGCGAAGTGGTGAGCGCCGAAGACCTGGGTGGCGGCGATGTGCACACCCGTCTTTCGGGGGTGGCCGACCACCTGGCGCAAAACGATTTGCATGCATTGGCTTTGGCCCGCAACGCCGTCAAAAACCTGAACGCGCAAAAGGCGCCCAATATCGCCACGCACGGCCCTGTGCCGCCCAAATACGATGCCAGGGAGCTCTACGGCGTGATCCCGACCGACACCCGCAAGCCCTTCGATGTGCGCGAGATCATCGCCCGCATCGTCGACGGCTCCGGGTTCGACGAATTCAAGGCCCGCTTTGGCACCACCCTGGTGTGCGGCTTTGCCCGCATCGAAGGCATGCCGGTGGGCATCATTGCCAACAACGGTATTTTGTTTTCCGAGTCGGCCCTCAAGGGGGCGCACTTCATTGAACTCTGTTGCCAGCGCAAGACGCCGCTGGTGTTCCTGCAGAACATCACCGGCTTCATGGTCGGTCGCAAGTACGAAAACGAGGGCATCGCCCGCAATGGGGCCAAGATGGTCACGGCCGTGGCCACGGCGGCGGTCCCGAAGTTCACCGTCATCATTGGTGGCAGCTTCGGCGCGGGCAATTACGGCATGTGTGGCCGCGCCTTCGGTCCGCGTTTTTTGTGGATGTGGCCCAACGCCCGCATCAGTGTGATGGGTGGTGAACAGGCCGCGAGTGTGCTGGCCACCGTCAAGCGCGACGGCATCGAGGCCAAGGGTGGCCAGTGGAGCCTGGAGGAAGAAGAAGCCTTCAAGGCCCCGATCAAGCAGCAGTACGAAGAGCAGGGCCACCCCTATTACGCGACTGCGCGCCTGTGGGACGACGGCGTGATCGACCCGGTTGATACACGGCGTGTGCTGGCGCTGGGGCTGAGTGCTTCGCTCAATGCCCCGATCCCCGAGACCAAGTTTGGCCTGTTCCGCATGTAAGGAGTTGCGATGTACCAGACCCTCGAGATTGAAAAAAATGGCCGTGTGGCCACCGTGTGGATGAACCGCCCGGAGGTCCACAACGCCTTTGACGAAACCCTGATCACCGAACTCACCGCTGCGTGCGAAGCGCTGGATGAGGATGCCAGCGTGCGCGTGGTGGTGCTGGCCGGGCGTGGCAAGAGCTTTTCCGCCGGGGCCGACCTCAACTGGATGAAACGCGCCGCGCAAAACAGCGTGGAAGAGAACCTGCGCGATGCCCGCGCCCTGGCCCGCATGCTGCGCGTGCTGGCCGAGATGAAAAAGCCCACCATCGCCCGCGTGCAAGGCGCGGCCCTGGGCGGTGGCACCGGCCTCACGGCCGCCTGCGACATTGCGGTCGCTTCGACCAAGGCGGTGTTTGCCACCTCCGAGGTCAAGTTCGGCATCATCCCCGCCGCCATCAGCCCCTATGTGGTGCGGGCCATCGGGGCACGCCAGAGCTATCGCTATTTCCAGTCGGCCGAGCGCATCGACGCACTGCACGCCCGCGAACTCGGTCTGGTACACGAAGCGGTGGAGCCCGAGCAGCTCGACGCCAAGGTGCATGAGATCGTGGATGCCCTCATTCAAGGTGGCCCGCTATCGCAGGCCGCGGCCAAGGACCTGATCCGCGCCGTAGACAACAAACCCATCGACGATGCCGTGGTCGAAGACACGGCGCAGCGCATCGCCCAATTGCGCGCCACCCCCGAAGCCCAGGATGGCCTGTCGGCTTTCCTCGACAAGCGACAACCGGCTTGGTTGCTGTAGGAGCGGTCTCCGGCCGCGATTGCCAAGCACCTACATAGCCATCCGAAAGAGGTATTGCATGTTCAAAAAAATCCTGATCGCTAACCGTGGAGAAATCGCCTGCCGCGTGGCGGCCACTGCCCGCCGCATGGGCGTGAAAACCGTGGCGGTTTATTCGGACGCCGATGCCCGCGCCAAGCATGTGCAGGCCTGCGACGAGGCCGTGCATGTGGGCGGCTCTGCCCCCAAGGACAGCTACCTGCAATGGCAGCGCATCATCGATGCGGCCAAGGCCACCGGGGCTGAGGCGATTCACCCGGGCTATGGTTTCTTGAGCGAGAACGAGGCCTTTGCCAAGGCCTGTGCGCAGGCGGGGCTGGTCTTCATTGGCCCACCCGCGTCAGCCATTCTGGCGATGGGTTTGAAGGCCGAGTCCAAACAACTCATGGAAAAGGCCGGCGTGCCGCTGGTG
>CAYSIY010000310.1:0-2274 GCA_964431215.1 uncultured Limnohabitans sp. | reverse complement strand
GCGCGGACGCACTTTTTTGAACAAGTACGTCATCATCGACGAGGCGCAAAACCTGACGCCCAAGCAGATGAAGACCTTGATCACCCGTGCAGGCCCTGGCACCAAGATTGTCTGTATGGGCAATCTGGCTCAGATCGATACTCCTTACCTCACGGAGGGGTCATCGGGCCTGACCTATGCGGTCGACCGCTTCAAGGGTTGGGCGCATGGCGGGCACATTACTTTGGCGCGCGGCGAGCGTTCTCGGCTGGCCGACTTTGCCAGCGAAGTGCTCTGATCAGTAATCGTCGCCAGCACCAAAACCGGTGGCCAGGCTTTCAAAGCGGGTAAGCGGCTTGAGGAAAGCCAGGCGTACGGTCCCGGTAGGGCCGTTACGTTGCTTGCCGATGATGATCTCGGCCACGCCCGGGTCCTTGGAATCCTTGTTGTAGTAATCGTCGCGGTAAATGAACATGATGATGTCTGCGTCCTGCTCAATCGCACCGGATTCACGCAAGTCACTCATCATGGGGCGCTTGTCGGTGCGCTGCTCCACACCGCGGTTGAGCTGCGACAGAGCAATCACCGGGCACTGCAGCTCTTTGGCAAGCATTTTCAGGCCTCGCGAGATTTCCCCCAGTTCGGTGGCCCGGTTATCCCCATCCGAAGCGCCCGAACCACTCATGAGCTGCAGGTAGTCGACCACGATCAAGCCCAACTTGCCGCACTGACGAGCAAGACGTCGCGAGTTGGCACGCAGCTCGCTCGGGGTCAGACCCGGCGTTTCGTCGATATGCAGCGAGACCGTACGCAGGCGCTCGATGGCTTCGGTCAAGCGAGGCCACTCCTCGTCGGTCAGCTTACCTGTGCGCAAGTGCCCCTGATCGACCCGACCGATCGAACCCACGATACGCACAGCCAGCTGGGACGCACCCATTTCCATCGAGAAAACGGCTACCGGCAGACCTTCATTGAGCGCCACATGTTCTGCAATATTGATGGCAAATGCCGTCTTGCCCATGGAGGGACGCGCGGCCAACACCACCAGGTCACCGGGCTGCAGGCCTGAGGTCATCCGATCAAGGTCATGAAAGCCCGTCGGAACCCCGGTGATGTCGTTGGGGTTGTCGGCCATCTCCTGCACTCGGTCGAGCAGTTCCACCACCAGCGAATCCATCGACTGGAAGCCCTGCTTCATGCGCGAGCCCTCTTCGCCGATGTTGAAAATTTTCTGCTCGGCTTCGTCCAGGATCTTGTCAACCGGCTTGCCCCTGGGATTAAAAGCCTGGGTGGCAATTTCGTCGCTGGCGGAAACCAGCTTGCGAAGAATGGAGCGCTCACGCACGATTTCTGCGTAGCGGCGAATATTGCTGGCACTGGGCACATACTGTGCCAGTGAGTTCAGATACCCCAGCCCACCGACAGACTCGGCGTGCCCCTGATTTTGCAAATGCTCAAACACCGTGATCACATCGGCGGGTTTGGAGGCATTGATGAGCGCGCCAATCGCGGAATAAATCAGCTGGTGCTCGTGGCGATAAAAGTCGCTGTCGACCAGCAAGTCCCCCATACGATCCCAGGCCCCGTTGTCGAGCAGAAGACCGCCCAGAACACTGGATTCAGCCTCGATCGAGTGCGGCGGCACCCGCAATTGGGCCACCTGTTGGTCAACCGAAAAATCAATGGAAAGGTCGTTCAAGTGATCTGAAAAAACAGCAGACATGGCGAAAAAACCAAAAGCGCATCGTACCCTTTGGTCAATGCGGCGTCATGGGACAACCCTGTGGATAAACGGTGGGGCGGAAGTGAAAATTCTGGGGAGGGATAAAAAAAGCCGCCCGCCTGATGAGGGCGGGCGGCTGCGGTGAGGAAATACCGGTCAGGCAGTTTCGCCGTACACGGTCACGCTCACATCGACCACCACATCGGTGTGCAGGGCAACAGAAACCGTGGAATCGCTGACTGTTTTGATCGGGCCGTTGGGCATTCGCACCTGAGCCTTGGTCACGGCGAAGCCTTGCTTGGTCAGCTCTTCAGCGATGTCATGGTTGGTGACCGACCCAAACAGGCGACCATCGACACCGGCCTTCTGGGTCAGCTTGACGGTCAGGCCGGCCAGCTTCTCGCCCAGAGCCTGGGCTTGGGCCAGCTTGGCAGCCGCGGCTTTTTCAAGCTCGGCACGGCGGGCTTCGAATTCGGCCTTGTTGGCTTCAGTGGCACGGCGGGCGCGGCCCGAGGGGATCAGGAAGTTGCGGGCGTAGCCGTCTTTGACCTTGACGATATCGCCAAGGTTAC
>CAYSIY010000309.1:0-2278 GCA_964431215.1 uncultured Limnohabitans sp. | reverse complement strand
ACGCTGACTACCGCTTTGCCACCATCAACGGCGAGTCTGTCAAGACCATGATCAACGACCAGGTCTGGAACGAAACCGTGTTCCTGCCCACCGTGGGCAAGCGCGGTGCCGCCATCATCGAAGCCCGTGGCTTGTCCTCGGCCGCTTCGGCTGCCAACGCCGCCATTGACCACATGCGTGACTGGGCCTTGGGCACCAACGGCGCCTGGGTCACCATGGGCATCCCGTCGCAAGGCTGGTATGGCATCCCCAAGGATGTGATGTTTGGCTTCCCGGTCACCTGCGAAAACGGCGAATACAAGGTCGTCGAAGGCCTCGAAATCGACGCCTTCAGCCAGCAGTGCATCGACAAGACGCTCAAGGAACTGACCGACGAGCAAGCCGGCGTGGCCCACCTGCTCTGATCGGACCCCTGACGTGTCCCTGCATCCTCGCGATGTCCTGATGGGCGCACAGGCCGGCAGCGTGCAGTTGCCGGTCTGCGACCATTACAGCGGCGTTGAAGCGCGGATGCGCAAAAGCCTGCAGTTGCAGGCCGAAATGACGCAGCAATACGGCACCTGCGTTTTCGACGTTACCCTCGACTGCGAGGACGGCGCTCCGGTGGGCGGCGAGGCGGAGCACGCCGCGCTGGTCACCGAGCTGGCGCTGGCCTCAACCGATGCCCACCCCGAGGCCCGCATTGCGGTGCGGGTTCATGCGGTGGACCACCCCGCTTTTGAGGCCGATGTCGCCCACATTGCCGGCCGCGCCGGCCATCGCCTGGTGCACCTCATGGTGCCCAAGGTCGAATCGCTGCAGGATGTGGAGCGGGCCGTGGCGGCTCTGGATGCGGTCGGTGCGAAAGCCCTGCCGCTGCAGGTGCTGATCGAGTCGCCCGCAGCCGTGCACCGCGCCTTTGAGATTGCGGCCCACCCTCGCGTGCAATCGCTGAGCTTTGGCCTGATGGACTTTGTCTCGGCCCATGGTGGTGCCATTCCTTCAGACGGCATGGGCGCTCAGGGCCAGTTCACCCACCCGCTGGTGGTGCGCGCCAAGCTCGAGATTGCCAGCGCCTGCCATGCCCACGGCAAAGTGCCTTCGCACTTTGTGGTGACCGAATTCAGCGATGTGCAAGCCATTCGCCAAGCGGCGCTCAGGGCCGCACGCGAATTTGGCTACACCCGCATGTGGAGCATCCATCCGGCGCAGATCCGTCCCATCCTGGAGGCCATGGCGCCGAGCGAGGCCGAGATCGACCGCGCCAGCACCATCATCCTGGCCGCGCACGCAGCCCAATGGGCTCCGGTCAGCCATGCAGGCCAGCTCCACGACCGCGCCAGTTACCGCTTTTTCTGGCAAGTGCTTGAACGCGCCCACCGCACGGGTCAGAATCTGCCGACCGACCTGATGGCCTGGATGGAGAGCACGCCATGAAACACCTGACGATGCCGATGCTCGGCGCACTGATCCTGGCTGCGGCCAGTGCTGCTGCCGAGCCAGCACGCAAGCCCGCCAACACCCGCCAGGTGGACCTGGATGCGGCCGCCCGCGCCACCGCCGCGCTTTACGCCAACCTGCCCAAGGCCGCCCCAGCGCCCATTTCGGCCCATGGGCCTGCGGCCATCGCCGCTGTCGCAACACCGGTGCTGCCGCTTTTGTCGGCCAGTCCGCTGCCCCCTGTGGCCCTGCCCGCGCGCGTCTCACCCCTGCTGCCGGCCGGTGCCGAGCCGACGCCGGTGGCGGTCGTTCCAGCGTCCGCAGCTGAAGTCTGGGCGGGAGCCTACCGCTGCGACCACGCCGAAAAAGTCAGCCTGCGCCCGGGCGCAATAGCCGACCAGGTCGAGCTGCAGTGGAAAGCCCAGCGCTGGCAGATGCGCCGCACCGATGCCCGCAGCAGCGCCATGCGCCTGGAAGATGCCAGCGCCCGCATGGTCTGGATCCAGTTGCCCAACAAGTCCATGCTGCTCGACCAGCGCCTCGGACGCCGTTTGCTCGATGAATGCCAGCACGATGTGCAGATTGAAACGGCCGCCCAGATGAAAGCCAACCCACCCCCCGCCCTGTTCGACACCCAGGGCATGGGGCGCTGATTTTTTGATTTTGTTTGACAGGAGAAAAAACCATGTTGAAAGCCTACCGTGACCACGTCGCCGAACGCGCGGCCCTGGGTATCCCGCCGCTGCCCCTTGACGCCAAACAGGTGGCCGAATTGATCGAACTGATCAAGAACCCCCCCGCCGGTGCCGAGTCGTTCCGGATGGATCTGCTGACCCATCGCGTGCCCCCGGGCGTGGAC
>CAYSIY010000308.1:0-2290 GCA_964431215.1 uncultured Limnohabitans sp. | reverse complement strand
CGGCTGAAAGCGGATTGAGTGATGTACAGCGTCTCTGCCGCACGCACGAAGCTCTTTTGCTGCGCCAGTGCCAATAAGGCACGGAGGTCATCGATGCGGTAATTGATGCGAGACATGCATGCATCATACAAAAAAACTCACTTTACCGCATTGATCAAGCCCACCATACTCACAGTCATTCCAACTTTTTTGTGTTCATCACATGCCTGTAATCAAGATTTTTTGCGCGCAGCGTCCCGAGGCCGAGGCATGCGAGCGACTGGCACAGACCTTGCGCGACTTGTGCATCGGTCCCATGGGAGCCAAGCCCGACGCCATTCAGCTCACCCTGGTACCGGGTGTGTTGATGCTCGACGGTGCACCGGTGTTCGTGGAAGCGCATTACCGAGATCGGCCTGACCGCAAAGGCGCTGCTTTGACGCAATTCCTGGAGGGTGTGGATCAGGCGGTCCAGTTGGCTTTTGGCCTCCAGCCACGCATCCGCAGCTTTGCTATCGAGCAAAGCACTCTGGGAGCAGTCCGATGACGGCTCACACCTTATCCTCAACTGGTCGCCTGAGCCTGCGCAGTGTCGGCAGCTTTCACATCGGGGGCCAGCGCAAGACCCTCAAGGGCCTGCCGGTCGAGCAGGTTCGTCTCGCAGTGGGTGCGGCCCCACGCACTGTGGACCCGAACGGCAGCTATGTGAGCGGCCAGATGTACGTTCAGTACTACCTACAACAGCAAGCCGTTTGCCCATGGCCTATCGTGCTGTGGCATGGCGGTGGCATGACGGGCGCCAATTGGGAGTCCACTCCAGATGGTCGACCCGGCTGGTTACAGCGGCTGCTGGAGCGTGGCTTTGATGTGTACGTGTGTGATGCGGTCGAGCGCGGGCGCGCCGGCTGGTCACGCTGGCCCGACATTTACCAACAGCCCCCGTTGTTCCGCACCATGGAAGAAGGCTGGGACATGTTCCGCATGGGACCCGCCCAGACCGAAGGCCAGGCTGAACCGCTGGTGCACCCGGGACAGCAATTTCCGGTCGACGCGTATGAAGACTTCGTGGCCCAGTGGGTACCCCGCTGGGCCGACCACGAGGCCATGACCCTGCGGGCGTATGAGGCTTTTCTGGAGAAGATCGGCCCGTGTGTGCTGATGGCCCACAGCCAGGGTGGCGGTTTGGCCTTGACCATGGCCACTCGCCGGCCCGACCTGCTCAAGGCCGTGGTGGCGGTCGAGCCCTCGGGGGCACCGCACGAATTGCCCGCCACAACGGCTTGCCCCGCTTACCTGATGGTGTGGGGTGACCATGTGCACGACCATCCTGTCTGGAAAAAATACCGCGCGCGCGTTGATGAACACCAGCAACAGCTGAGCATCATCGGCGCCAAAGCTGAAACCCTGGACTTGCCACAGCGCGGTATCGCTGGCAATTCTCATTTCCCCATGCTCGATCGCAACAGCGATCAGGTGCTCGACGAAGTCCTGCACTGGCTCAATCCTTTGACCATCAAATCAACCCAGGAGACCAAGTAATGAAACGATCGAAATTCCTCCAACTTGCAGTTGCCATTTCAGCTTCTGTCGTGGCATTGGCCGCAGGAGCACAAACTAGCAACTGGCCACAGTTGCCCGTCAAGATCATTGTGCCGTTCGGTGCCGGTAGCGGCGCTGACCAGGTGGCTCGTTTGGTTGGACAGGAGCTGACCACCGTATTGGGCCAGCCCGTGATCATTGACAACAAAGCCGGTGCTGGCGGCAACATTGGTGCCCAGGCAGCAGCTCGCTCACCGGCTGATGGCTACACCCTGTTTGTGACCACCAACACGACGCAGGCAGCCAACCCCCACCTATATAAACAGCTACCCTACGACCCCATCAAGGATTTCGCTCCTATTGGCCGTATCGCCAACACACCAGCGCTGTTAGTGGCTCACCCTTCGGTTCCGGCCAAGAACATCGCCGAGCTGATCACATTGGCCAAATCCAAACCGAATAAGCTCTCCTACGCCTCAGGCAGTGCTGGCACCCTAGTGCCGGGCGCCATGTTGACTTTCGAGGCCGACATCGACATGATTCACGTGCCCTACAAATCCATACCTGACGGCCTCAAGGACGTGATGGCTGGCACGGTTGACATGATGTTCACAGACATGGCGACAGGCTCGATCCAAGTCAAGGCAGGGCGGGTGAAGGCACTGGGTGTCAGCAGCGCCAAACCGTCAGCGCTGATGCCCGAAGTGCCACCGATAGCGAACACCCTCAAAGGATTCGAACTGTTGGCCTGGTATGCCATGTACGCCCCCGC
>CAYSIY010000307.1:0-2298 GCA_964431215.1 uncultured Limnohabitans sp. | reverse complement strand
GCCTGCTCCTCTTGTTGGGGGGGTCCGAAAAAATCGTCCCCCGCCCCCCGCTCTGACGCCAGCCTCTGTGGTGACTCTGAATCGCCCATGACTTCTGTCGGGGAGGGCGTGGGGTGGCTGGCTTCGGGTGACGATTTCTGCGTACCCCCGCAGCATGAGGAACCCGGAGCCAGACACCCCGAGCCCTCCCCGACAGAAGCCTGCCCCGCACGATCAGAAACCAACGCAAAAAACCGCCGCAAGCGATCCAGCGGCATCAGCATCATGTCGTGCAGACTCAGCCCCGGCAGCGCCTCAAGCTGGACCCGCGTCCACTTCACACCCGTCGGCATGAAACGCTTGGCCGGATCGAGCACCGCATCGGCCTCTTCCTTGGAACCAATGCGCCACAGCAGGCTCTCGGTCTTGAGGCGGGCACCGCTGCAAGAAGGACATTCGGTATAGCTGCGGTACTTGGACAAGAGCACCCGGATGTGCATCTTGTAGGCTTTGCTCTCCAGGTACTCAAAGAAACGCGCAATGCCGTACCACTGCTGGTTCCATTTGCCATTCCAGTTCGGCGAGCCCTTGATCACCCAGTCCTTCTGGGCCTCAGTCAGCTTGGCCCAGGGCGTATCGCGCGGGATGCCAGCCGCCTCGGCATGGCGCATCAAATCATCCTGACACTCCTGCCAGGCGGGGGTCTGGATGGTCTTGATGGCCCCGGCACGCAGCGTGAGCTTGTCGTTCGGAATGACCAGACCCCAATCCACCCCGATCACCCGGCCAAAGCCGCGGCAGGCCTCGCAGGCGCCCACCGCCGAATTGAAGGAAAACATCGACGGGATTGGATCGGTGTAGCGCTGATCGCTGTCGGGACAGTGCAGGCCGGTGGAAAAACGCCAGACCGAGAAATTGGGGTCAGAGCCCGAGTTTTGCTGCGCAAAATCGGGATCCGACCCCAATTTCTCCACGTACACATTCAGTCGGCCACTGCCCCGTTTAAGGGCAACTTCGATGGCTTCGACCACGCGGGCCTTCCCGGCATTGGACAGTCGGAAGCGATCGGCCACCACGTCCAGCACCTTGCGCGGGCCGGTGGGCGTAGCCACTTCGCGCTCGGCCTGCACCTTGGTGAAGCCGCTGGCCGACAACCACTGCTCGACCTGTTCGGCCGTGGTGTTCGAGGGCAGTTCCACCGGAAAAGTCAGATACAGGCGCGGGTCTTGCGCGGCCTGGGCACGTGCCGCCAGTTCGGCGTAAATGGTTTCGGGCGTGTCATGCCGCACCGGCTGCGCCGTGTCTTTGTCAAACAGCTGGCCCAGGCGGGCAAACAGCAGTTTGAGGTGGTCATTGAGCTCGGTCATCGTCCCCACTGTGGACCGCGAGCTGCGCACCGGGTTGGTCTGGTCGATCGCAATGGCGGGGGGCACGCCTTCCACCTTGTCCACCGCGGGCTTGTCCATGCGGTCTAGAAACTGCCGGGCATAGGCGCTGAAGGTCTCCACATAGCGCCGCTGGCCCTCGGCATACAGCGTGTCGAACACCAGGCTCGACTTGCCCGAGCCACTCGGACCCGTGACCACGGTCAGCTCGCCGGTGCGGATGTCGAGGTCGAGGTTCTTGAGGTTGTGCTGGCGGGCGCCACGGATGCGGATGAGACCTTGGGACATGTCGGGCTTTTCTGGATGAGGCCAGACATTCTAGGGGGCCGCAGCCCTGAGGCTTGCACCAAAGACAAAGGCCACGCTCGGGCGTGGCCTTTGTCTTTCCAACCGGAGCGAGCCGGTCGAAAAAGTCACTTCGCTGCGCTGGCGTCGGAGGCCGGAGCTGCAGGCGCATGGCTTTCAATGCCGTGCTTTTCACCCCCCATGTCGATGTCACCACCCTGATTGATCATGTACAGGGCCGCCGCTGCAAAAACGATGAAACCCAAAGCCAGCTTCCACATGTCTTGTTCTCCAGAAATACAAGGTAAAAGGCCCTCCACGGAGGGGAGGGCCTGAATGTAGCAGCCGAGTCACCCCGGCTGGCTTACAGACGGTGAACCCCGTGGGATTCAGTCATTCGCGTAAATGTCGACGTCCTTGGTCTCACGCACGAACAGCAGACCGATCACGAAGGTCGCAGAGGCGATCACGATCGGGTACCACAGGCCGTAGTACATGTCACCGTTCTGGGCGACCATGGCGAAGGCGATGGTGGGCATCAAACCACCGAACCAGCCGTTGCCGATGTGGTAAGGCAGCGACATGGAGGTGTAACGGATGCGGGTCGGGAACATCTCCACCAGCATGGCGGCGATCGGGCCGTAGACCA
>CAYSIY010000306.1:1859-2301 GCA_964431215.1 uncultured Limnohabitans sp. | reverse complement strand
CGCTGGGGGGCATCAACCTCGAAGACATCAAGGCCCCCGAGTGCTTCTACATCGAGCAGAAGCTGCGCGAGCGCATGAACATCCCGGTTTTTCACGACGACCAGCACGGCACCGCCATCATCTCGGCCGCGGCCATGCTCAACGGCCTGGAACTCGTGGGCAAGGACATTGCGAAGGTCAAGGTGGCTGTCTCGGGCGCAGGCGCTGCGGCGCTGGCCTGCCTGGACGTTTTTGTGGGCCTGGGGGTGAGTCGCCAGAACATTTTTGTCTGCGACTCCAAAGGCGTGGTCTACGAGGGCCGCCCCGGCGGCTACGACGAGTCCAAGGCACGCTATGCACAAAAGACCGAGGCCCGCAGCCTGGCCGATGCGGTCCAGGGTGCCGATGTGTTCCTGGGCTGCTCGGCCCCCGGTGTGCTGACGGCCGACATGGTCAAGACCAT
>CAYSIY010000306.1:0-1849 GCA_964431215.1 uncultured Limnohabitans sp. | reverse complement strand
GGCCGACAAGCCCATCATCCTGGCCCTGGCCAATCCCGAGCCCGAGATCCGCCCCGAAGTGGCCAAGGCCGCACGCCCGGACTGCATCATCGCCACCGGCCGCTCGGACTACCCCAACCAGGTCAATAACGTCCTGTGCTTTCCCTACATCTTCCGGGGTGCCCTGGACTGCGGCGCCACCAAGATCACCGAGGCCATGAAGGTCGCCTGCGTGCGCCAGATTGCCGATCTGGCCAAGGCCGACATCAGCGAAGAAGTGGCCAGTGCCTACGCCGGCCAGGAGCTCACCTTCGGACCGGATTACCTGATCCCCAAGCCCTTTGACTCACGCCTGATCCTGCGCATTGCCCCCGCTGTGGCCCGGGCCGCGGCCGAGTCGGGCGTGGCCACGCGGCCCATCGCCGACATGGAGGCCTACCGCCAGCAACTGCAGAACTTTGTGACGCAGACCGGCATCCTGATGCGCCCGATCTTCAACGCCGCCAAGGCGATCCCGCAAGGCCTCAAACGGGTGGCCTATGCCGACGGGGAAGACGAGCGCGCATTGCGCGCCGCCCAGATGGCGATTGACGAGCAAATCGCCCATCCCATCCTCATTGGCCGACCGGCCGTGATCTCTGCCCGCATCGAGAAGGCCGGTCTGCGCATGCGGCTGGGGGTGGATGCAGAAAACGTCAACCCCGAAGAAGACGCCCGCTTCAGGCAGTACTGGGAGCACTACCACCAGCTCATGAAACGCAATGGCGTGAGCCCCGCCGTGGCCAAGGCCACCGTGCGCCGCTCCAACACCGTCATTGGCGCACTGATGGTGGCGCTCAAGGATGCCGATGGCCTGATCTGCGGACTGGCCGGCAGCTACATGACTCACCTCGAGCGCATTGACTCGATCCTCGGCCGCCGTGCCGGGGCACTCCATTACGCCGCCCTCAATGCGCTGATGACCCCGCGTGGCCCGCTCTTTGTCACCGACACCTACGTCAACGAAGACCCCAGCGCCGAGCAACTCGCGGCCATTGCCGCCATGGCCGCCGCGCAAATCCAGCGTTTTGGCATCGTGCCCAAGGTGGCCTTCCTCTCGCACTCCAGCTATGGCTCGTCCAAACGCGCCAGCGCCCGCAAGATGCGCCTGGCGCGCGACCTCTTCGTGGCCCAGCACCCCGACATCGAATGCGATGGCGAGCTGCACGGCGATGCGGCGCTGGAGCCCGAAATCCGCAACGTCTACATGGAAGACAGCACCCTGACGGGCTCGGCCAACCTGCTGGTGTGCCCCAATCTGGACGCCGCCAACATCCTCTACAACGTGCTCAAGACCACCACAAGCGGCGGCGTGACCGTCGGCCCCATCCTCATGGGCACGGCCGGTGCGGCCCACATCCTGACCCCGGCGGCGACAGTGCGCAGGGTTTTCAACATGACCGCCGTCGCGGCCACCAGCCGATAAAGCCCAAGTTGCACCATGGCGGTGCAAGGCAATCAGTCTCGCACCGCCATGGGGAAAATCCCTAGCCAGCGCCCACGCATGAGGGCGCCGATCCACCCGGATAATGGGCACCGAAATTGCTAGACAGGTTTCACCGTTTATTCCATCAGGAGCTTTCATGAACAAGCGTTTCTTTCTCAAGACCACCGCCTTGCTGGCCACCGTGCTCAGCCTGGGCGCAGCACAGGCCCAGAACACCCCGATCAAGTTCCAGCTGGACTGGCGCTTTGAAGGGCCCTCGGCCCTGTTCCTGCACCCTGCGGCCAAAGGCTATTTCAAAGATGCCAAGCTGGACGTGACGGTGGATGCGGACAACGGCTCGGGCGCTGCCGTGACCCGCGTGGCCTCGGGCACCTACGACATGGG
>CAYSIY010000305.1:0-2318 GCA_964431215.1 uncultured Limnohabitans sp. | reverse complement strand
TCGTACATGTCGAGGTCGTCCATCAGGCTTTCCTTGGCCAGCAGCACGGCTTTTTCAGCGGTGCCGCCGATGCCGATGCCCAGCTTGCCCGGTGGGCACCAGCCCGCGCCCATGGTCGGTACGGTCTTGAGGACCCAGTCGACCAGGTTGTCGCTGGGATTCATCATGATCATTTTGGATTTGTTTTCCGAGCCACCGCCCTTGGCGGCCACGGTAATGTCGACTTTGTCGCCGGCCACGATCTCGGTAAAGATCACGGCAGGGGTGTTGTCCTTGGTGTTCTTGCGAGCGAACTGCGGGTCGGCCACCACCGAGGCACGCAGGGCGTTGTCGGGGTTCAGGTAGCCGCGGCGCACGCCTTCGTTGATGGCGTCTTCCAGGCTGCCGCTAAAGCCTTCCCAGCGCACCTCCATGCCGACTTTGAGAAAAACGTTGACGATGCCGGTGTCCTGGCAGATCGGGCGGTGGCCCAGGGCGCTCATCTTGCTGTTGGTCAGGATCTGGGCGATCGCGTCCTTGGCCGCCGGGCTCTGCTCGCGCTCGTAGGCGCGGGCCAGATGCTGGATGTAGTCGGCCGGGTGGTCATAGCTGATGTACTGCAGGGCACCGGCAATGGATTCGATCAGGTCGTTTTGTCGGATGACGGTCATGACGGGGGCTTTCAGGAAAAACAGGGAATCAGTGGTTTGCAGGGGCCGTGTGCGACATCAGACGGTCGGCCAGGGCGATGGCCAGGGCGCTGAGCAGAAAAGCGATGTGGATCACGGTTTGCCAGATCAGTACCTTCTCATCGTAGTTGGCGGCGTTGATGAAGGTCTTGAGCAGGTGGATCGAGCTGATGCCGATGATGGCGGTGGCCAGCTTGACCTTGAGCACCGAGGCGTTCACATGACTGAGCCATTCGGGCTGGTCGGGGTGGCCCTCCAGGTTCAGACGTGACACAAAGGTTTCGTAGCCGCCAACGATGACCATGATCAGCAGGTTGGAGATCATGACCACATCGATCAGACCCAGCACCACCAGCATGATGACGGTCTCGTTGAGGGTGGTGACCGGTGCCTCGGTCTTGTAGCCGATGCTGTTGACCAGCGTCTGGAGTGCATGCTGGTTGCCAAAAGCAGCTTCGAGCAGGTGGACCAGCTCGACCCAGAAATGGAACACATAGACCGCCTGCGCAGCGATCAGGCCGATGTAGAGCGGCAGCTGAAGCCAGCGGCTCGCGAAGATGATGTTGGGCAAAGGCTTCAAGGGGTGCGATCGGGTGGGGGGTGGATTGGCCATGGAGATGCAGGGATTTGCGCCGTTCTGG
Organism: uncultured Limnohabitans sp.; assembly: GCA_964431215.1. Taxonomy (GTDB): domain Bacteria; phylum Pseudomonadota; class Gammaproteobacteria; order Burkholderiales; family Burkholderiaceae_C; genus Limnohabitans_A. The sequence goes on along the minus strand of CAYSIY010000305.1, from coordinate 1,009 downwards.
CGTCAGCGGGTTAGGATTTTATGCTGCCGCATGCCAGATTTTCGTGGATGGCATGGCCCGTGACGCAAGACTGCTGTCAGTCAGTGCTTTGTAAGAGCAGACGCCGACAGTCGCGGCAATTTCATCGTTCCGATTCAGTCCAAGGAGACATTTCCCCATGAGCGCCAACGCCCTCTACCAACCCAGCGAAGCCTTTGTCAAAAATGCCCACATCTCGGGCATGGCCGCCTACCAGGCCCTGTGCAAGGAAGCCGAACAGGATTACGAAGCCTACTGGGCGCGACTGGCCAGGGAGCTGATCACCTGGAAAAAGCCCTTCACCAAGGTGCTCAATGAATCGAATGCCCCCTTTTTCAAGTGGTTTGAAGATGGCACCCTGAACGCGTCCTACAACTGTCTGGACCGCAACATCGAAAAGGGCCTGGGCGACAAGACGGCGCTGATTTTCGAAGCCGACGGCGGCGAAGTGACCCGGGTCAGCTACAGCCAGTTGCTGGCCAAAACCTGCCAATACGCCAACGCCCTCAAGAGCCTGGGCGTCAAAAAGGGCGACCGCGTGATGATCTACATCGCCATGTCGGTCGACGGTGTGGCCGCCATGCAGGCCTGCGCCCGCATCGGTGCCACGCACTCGGTGGTGTTTGGTGGCTTCTCGGCCCAGTCGCTGCGTGACCGCATCGAAGACACCGGGGCTGTGGCCCTGATCACCGCCGACTGCCAGGTGCGCGGCGGCAAGCAACTGCCCCTCAAGTCCATCGTGGACGAAGCCATCGCCCTCGGCGGTTGTGGCAGCATTCGCAACGTGCTGGTGGTCAAGCGCGGCAATATGGACATCAATATGGTGGCGGGCCGCGATCTGTGGATGCTTGAGCTCGCTGACAAGCAGCCCACCACCTGCGAACCCGAGTGGGTCGAGGCCGAGCACCCGCTGTTCCTGCTCTACACCTCCGGTTCCACCGGCAAGCCCAAGGGCGTGCAGCACAGCACCGGAGGCTACCTGCTGCACGCC
>CAYSIY010000304.1:0-2330 GCA_964431215.1 uncultured Limnohabitans sp. | reverse complement strand
GAGCGCATGGCCGCGCTGCTTGATGGTGCCGAGGTGCCCGACTTTGAGCAACTGCCCGAGCTGCTTGAGCGACCCGACTGGGCCGCACTCAGCGCCGCCCTCTACTGGCGCACCCGCAACCTGAACCGCTGGGCCGACAGCGGCGACTTTGCCGAGCTGACCCGGCGCATCAACGGTGGTTACAACGGCCTTGCCCACCGCCAGCGCCTGCACGCCGCCGCCTTACTGGAGCTTGCACACCATGTTTGAAATCCTCGGAACCCTGCTGACCGGCGTGCTGTCCGGTGGTGCCACCGGCCTGCTGGGCGTGCTGATCCAGCGCTACTTTGACTTGCAGCACAAGCGGCAGGAAATCGAAATTGTGCGCCTGCAGCTGGCCAACGCCGTGGAGCTGGCGCGCATGGAAACCGACCGCGCCATCATCACCGAAGACATGCGCATGCAGGCCCAGTTTGCCGAAGCCGATGCCCGCATCATGACGGCCAGCTTCCAGCACGACGCGGCCACCTACCTGGACGCCCAGGCGCAGCGCCGACAGGGCTTCATGGGCGCGCTGGTCACACTGATGATGGCCCTGGTCGATTTCCTGCGCGGCATCCTGCGCCCGGGCATGACAGCCTACCTGTGCGCGTTGGTGACGCTGATGTTCTTTTGGGCCCGCGACCTGGCCCAGGCCCACGGCTACCACATGACCGCCGAGCAGGCCTACGGCCTGGTGCTGCAGATCGTCGCCACGATCCTCTACTGCTGGACCACCGCCACGCTCTGGTGGTTTGGTACGCGGCCGCCCAAGGGCAAGGCGGGGGCATGATGATCTACATGATCTGGACGCCGCTGATCTGGTGGTGGGTGTTGCTCGGATGAAAAAATTTCCGACGAACGGTTGCGCGCAGTCCAGAAAGTAGACTATAATAGATCCCATGGACAGAACGAACTGTCCACCGCCCCGGCGGTTCCGGGATTCCTGACCAGGAGCAACATCATGAGCGCAATCACCATTACTCCAGCCCGCCAGCAAGCTATCACCGCTGTTTACGCGCTGACGGATGAATCGGGGAAAAAAGAGGCAATGGCAGCCTTTTCGCAAGCTCGCAAAGCATTTTGTCGCATCAAAGCCTTCCAGGAAGTTGAATCCGCCGCCTGGGATGTAGCCCTTGCTGGCGGCTGTTACCGTCGCGTCCAGAGCCTATTGGTTGGCTTTGTGGCTCAGGTAAATGCCTGATATTTCCACAATCCACCTTAACGTCCCCGCCGCTGTCAAAGCGGCGTGGGTGGCTCAAAGCAGGGCCGCAGGCATGCGGCTCACAGACTGGGTGACAAAGCACATGGAGCACATCAGCATTGAGGCAGCAGTGACAGAAATCGGCAACATTGCCGAAAGCATCACAGACCACCCCATCTATTTCCGATCATTTCAGACACGCGAAGGCGTGGAAGCCATGATCCAGGCCGCAAAGGCATTCTCGGTGTCCACATCTGACGCGCAACGGGCAGATGCTGCGCTGTGGGTAGGCGAGGCCTACCTGATCTTTTCCGCCAGCCTGCCAGATACCGGCAGCAGCGAGCAAGCTACTGGGTGGGCGACCGCACACCAGATCAAAAAGCTGCTTGGCGGCCCGGATGTGTGGGCTCAGCGGGTAAAGGCTCAATACGCATGACACCGGCCGACCTCCGCGCCTGGCAGTCCCACATGCACATGACCTACGACACCGCGGCCCATGCGCTCGGTGTCAGCCGGGCAACTTACGCCGCCTGGGTCAACGGTCACACAGGAATCAGCAAAATCACGGCGCTGGCCTGTGCGGCTCTGGCCGCCGGGCTCAAGCCGTGGGGCGCGTAAAATCACCGCCAGCCGCCACGGGCGTGCGCGATTCCAGCAACACCACCGCACAAAATCCGCACGAATCAGCGCAAGCCGTTGATTTATATGGGCATTCGACCCCGGCCCGAGGCACCATCCCATTGTTTGCCGTTGTGCGTCAATCCAACAAACGCAAACAAATCAAAGGCTTACACCACCGCCAAAAGTGCTAAAGTGCAGGCGCTGCACAGGTTTGCACAAGCTGTGCGCACGAATTCCGCACGGGAGCCCGCACGATGGCAGAGCCGAAAAAGACCGCCCAGGGGACGTGGCGGGTGTTTGTGGTGGTGAATGGCCAGCGCGACAGCAAAACGCTGCCCACCCGGCGCGAGGCCATTGCCTGGCGTGACGCGCGCGTGCTGGAGCTGCGCGGCGCCGCTGCGGTGCCGTTGGCCATGCGCCACACCCTGCGCGATGCGCTGCGCCGCTATGCGGCCGAGGTGACGCCCACCAAGCGTGGGCATGTGAA
>CAYSIY010000303.1:0-2331 GCA_964431215.1 uncultured Limnohabitans sp. | reverse complement strand
GGTTCACAGGCCGTAGGCCATGCGCACCAGGCTGATGGGGTGCTGCAGCGCCTTGGCCGGAGTGCCCGCCTGCTGCATGCCCTGGGCGATGTGGTGGCCGGCCAGCGCGCAGTCGCTGCTGATGAAGTCGGGCTCGTCCCGGGCCATGGCCTTGAACACCGGCTTGCCGATCTTCATCGCCTTCTGGTGCGAGGCCGTCTTGACGCCATAGGTGCCGGCGTGGCCCGAGCAACGCTCGATGGTGTTGACCTCGGTGCCCGGAATCATCTTGAGCATTTCCTCGGTCTTGCGGCCGATGTTCTGCACCCGGCCATGGCAGGGAATCTGGTAGCTGATGTTGCCCAGCGGCTGCGGGAATTCGGTCTTGAGCAGGCCATCGCGCTTGCGGGCCATGAAGTACTCGAACGGGTCCCACATGGCTTGCTTGACGAGCTGGGTGTCGGCGCAGTCGGGGAACATGAGCGGGATTTCCTGCTTGAACATGAGCGCACAACTGGGCACGGCGGCCAGGATGGCAAAGCCGTCCTTGGCGTATCGGGCCAGCACCGGGATGTTGGCCTCCTTGGCCTCTTTCACCGCATCCAGGTCGCCCAGCTCCAGCTTGGGCATGCCACAGCATTTTTCCTTGTCGACGATCACATAGGGGATGGCGTTGTGGTCGAGGATCTTGAGCAGGTCGTGGCCAATGCCGGGTTCGTTGTAGTTGATGTAGCAGGTCGAGAAGATGGCCACCTTGCCGGGGGTCTTTTCACCGTCGACCACCTGGCTGGCTTGGGCGGCCGGGGCACTGGAGCGGAACTTTTGGGTGGCCAGCTCGGGCAGCCAGGCGTCCTTGTCCACGCCGAGCAGGTTTTCCATGATGCTGCGTGCGGTCTTGGTCTTGTTGACCGCGTTGGCCACCTGCACCACCACCGGGATGCCGGCCAGCGAGCCGTGCTTGTCGGTTGAGGCCAGGAACTGCTCGGCCTGACCGACTTCGCCCTTCCTGAACTTGATCGCCTTGGCCCGCAGCATGGTGTGCGGGAAGTCGAGGTTCCATTCGTGCGGCGGTGTGTAGGGGCACTTGGTCATGTAGCACAGGTCGCACATGTAGCACTGGTCCACCACCTTCCAGTAGTCCTTCTTGTCCACCCCATCCACTTCGCCGGTCTTGCCCTCGTCGACCAGGTCAAAGAGCGTGGGGAAAGACCCGCACAGGCTCACGCAGCGACGGCAGCCGTGGCAGATGTCGAAGATCCGCTCCATTTCCTGGAGGCAGGATGCCTCGTTGTAGAAGTCGGGGTTCTGCCAGTCCAGCGGGTGTCTTGTGGGGGCTTCCAGATTGCCTTCTCGGGCCATGGATATCTCCTGGTGATGTTGCGGTGGAGTGCTCTGCATTGGGCGCTGAAAGCAGCGCCCAACACACAGGGCTCAATCAGTCCTGCAGCTCGGCCAGCGCCTTGGCGTAGCGGTTGGCGTGCGAACGCTCGGCTTTGGCCAGGGTCTCGAACCAGTCGGCGATTTCGTCAAAGCCTTCTTCGCGAGCGGTCTTGGCCATGCCCGGGTACATGTCGGTGTACTCGTGGGTTTCGCCCGCCACAGCGGCTTCGAGGTTCTGACGGGTGGAGCCGATCGGCAGGCCGGTGGCGGGGTCGCCTGCGGCTTCCAGAAACTCCAGATGGCCGTGGGCGTGGCCGGTCTCACCTTCAGCGGTGGAGCGAAACAGCGCGGCCACGTCGTTCTGGCCTTCAATGTCGGCCTTGTTCGCGAAGTACAGGTAACGGCGGTTGGCCTGCGATTCGCCTGCGAAGGCTTCCTTCAGGCACTGCTCGGTGCGCGAGCCTTTGAGTGCTGCCATGAATATCTCCTTGGGTTGAATGAGATTGCGAAACCCTGGCGGAATGGCCAGAGAAAGCAACCATAAGAAAAATGGCCGAGCTGCGTCCAATTGGACGTGGCAATGCGACCGATTGACGCGGCCAATGCTGACAAGGGATAACCCGCAAGACACCCTGCCGATCACCTCCGGCGATCGGCCCCTGCCCCGGTCGGAGCCGACCCGGGTCAGTAAAATCAGCCGCTTAGGGGATTCAGCCCGATTCCCTGCAGCTTCTTCAGTGCTGCAAGCCACATTTCCAGACGCCCACCATGAGCACCACCCCCGCCCAGCCCGGCTTAGAGAGCCTGTCCAAGTCCTTCGAACCCGCCGCCCTGGAGGCCCACTGGGGGCCCGAATGGGAAAAGCGCGGCTACGGGGTGGCCGGTTTTCGGGGCACCGGTGCCGCATCGGCCGATGCGCCTTCATTTGCCATCCAGTTGCCCCCGCCCAACGTGACCGGCACGCTGCACATG
>CAYSIY010000302.1:0-2339 GCA_964431215.1 uncultured Limnohabitans sp. | reverse complement strand
GCGCAGCGCGAGATGTATGCGCAGCAGGCCCGCGAGGTGGACATCATCATCACCACGGCCCTGATTCCTGGCAAACCGGCGCCCAAGCTGATCACGGCCGAGATGGTCCGCAGCATGAAGCCCGGCAGCGTCATCGTGGACATGGCCGCCGAGCAAGGCGGCAACTGCGAACTGACCGAGCCGGGCAAGGCGGTGGTCAAACACGGCGTCACCATCGTCGGTTACACCGATCTCGCCTCGCGCATGGCGCGGCAGTCTTCCACGCTGTACGGCACCAACCTGTTTCGCCTGACCGAAGAGCTGTGCAAGACCAAGGACGGCCAGATCAACGTCAACATGAGCGACGACGCCATCCGGGGTCTGACGGTCATCAAGGACGGCGAAATCACCTGGCCCGCGCCGCCGCTGGCACCGGCAGCGGCCAAACCGGCGGCCAAGCCCGTCGCCGCAGCCGCCGAGAAAAAAGGGGGGCATGGCCACGGCAGCAGCGGCCCGCTGCCGGCCAGGACGCTCGCGGTGGTGTTCGGCCTGGGGGCCTTGGCTTTCTGGGCCATCGGGGCGTATGCCCCTGCCGCCTTCCTGGGCCACTTCACCGTCTTCGTGCTGGCCTGCTTTATTGGCTATATGGTGGTCTGGAACGTCACGCCCGCGCTGCACACCCCGCTCATGAGCGTGACCAATGCCATTTCCAGCATCATCGTCATCGGGGCCTTGGTGCAAATATGGCCACCCGAAGCGGGCAGCAACGGCCGACCCGACATGCTGATCCAGTGGCTGGCCTTTGCCGGTATCGTGCTCACCGCCATCAACATGTTCGGCGGCTTCGCCGTCACCCGCCGCATGCTCGACATGTTCCGAAAATAATAACTTCGGGGACAGATCTTCAGCTCTGTCCCCAACCGATAAAGCAACAAGAAAGAGACGCTTATGTCCTCCAGCCTGGCCACAGTGGCCTACCTTGGCGCTGCCATTCTTTTCATCCTCAGCCTGGGTGGCTTGTCCAACCCGGAAACCTCGCGTCGCGGCAACCTCTACGGCGTCATGGGCATGACGTTGGCGGTGCTCGCCACCATCGTCGGACCGCGTGTGGCGGCGGCCGGGATTCCCTGGATCGTGGCGGCCCTGCTCATTGGCGGCGGCGTGGGCCTGTACGCTGCCAAAACCGTCAAGATGACGCAGATGCCCGAACTGGTGGCGCTCATGCACAGCCTGGTCGGGCTGGCGGCCTGCCTGGTGGGCTTTGCCAGCTATGTGGACACCTCCATCCAGTACACCGGTGCCGAGAAAGTGATCCACGAGGTCGAAATCTACATCGGCATCCTGATCGGCGCGGTCACTTTTTCCGGCTCGCTCGTCGCCTTTGGCAAGCTCAACGGCAAGATTGGCGGCAAGCCGCTGCTGCTGCCCGCCCGCCACGGGCTCAATTTGCTGGCGCTGCTGGTGGTGATCTGGTTTGGCCGGGAGTTTGTGAATGCGCCCGATGTGCAAAGCGGCATGACGCCGCTGATCATCATGACGGTCATGGCCCTGCTTTTCGGCATCCACATGGTCATGGCCATCGGGGGGGCCGACATGCCGGTGGTGGTGTCCATGCTCAACAGCTATTCGGGCTGGGCAGCAGCGGCCACCGGCTTCATGCTGGGCAATGACCTGCTGATCGTCACCGGCGCGCTGGTCGGCTCCAGCGGGGCCATCCTGTCTTACATCATGTGCAATGCGATGAACCGCAACTTCATCAGCGTCATTGCGGGGGGGTTTGGCAGCGGTGCGGGCGCGCCGGCAGCCAAGGCCGATGGCGCGAGCACCGAGCCGCAAGGCGAGGTGGTGCCGGTCAGCGCCGCCGAGACGGCGGAGCTGCTGCGCGATGCCAAGAGCGTGATCATCGTGCCCGGCTACGGCATGGCGGTAGCGCAGGCGCAGCACACCGTCAACGAGATCACCCGCACGCTGCGCGAGCGGGGTGTGACGGTGCGCTTTGGTATTCATCCCGTGGCAGGCCGCATGCCGGGCCACATGAACGTGTTGCTGGCCGAGGCCAAGGTGCCCTACGACATCGTGCTGGAGATGGACGAAATCAACGACGATTTTGCTGACACCGACGTGGCCATGGTGATCGGTGCCAACGACATCGTGAACCCCGCTGCGCAGGACGACCCGACCAGCCCGATCGCCGGCATGCCGGTGCTCGAAGTCTGGAAGGCCCGCACCTCCATCGTCATGAAGCGTTCCATGGCCAGCGGCTATGCCGGCGTGGACAACCCGTTGTTCTACAAGGACAACAACCGCATGCTCTTTGGCGACGCCAAGAAGATGCTCGACGAGGTGCTGGGCGCGCTCAA
>CAYSIY010000301.1:0-2343 GCA_964431215.1 uncultured Limnohabitans sp. | reverse complement strand
GACCGACTTCATCACGCCCAAAAGCCGCACCAGCAAAACCTTCCGCAACCAGGTGCTGGCGCTGGCCAGGCACCACCCGTTTGCGCGCAAGCTGGTGAATTCGGGCCGCCTGTCGGTGCCGTCCTTCCTCACGCAGTCCTTGCTCAACACGCCCGACACCGAGGCCTTTGAGGGCAATATGCTGCCCGGCGCACCCATGGACGACGCGCCGGTGCAAGTGAACTGGCAAGACGCCTGGCTGCTCGACCAGGTGGGCCAGGGTTTTGCGCTGCTGCTGTTTGCCGATGCGCCGCCCTCTGCCGACGTGCTTGCGCAGCTGCGGGCCGCGCCATCCGGACCCTTGCCCGTCACGCCGCTGATCGTCGCACCGCGTCCCTTCGATCTGCCGGGCATGAACGTCATCGTCGATGCACAGGGCCTGGTGGCCAAACGCTATGACGGCCAGAGTGGCACCAGCTACCTGCTGCGCCCTGACCAGCATGTGGCGGCCCGCTGGCGGCAGTTCGACGCGGCCAGCCTGCAGCAAGCCCTGGCCCGCGCCATCTGCACATCCGATGACCTTGTGTGACAGATCTTCAGCTCTGTCACCAACCGCTTGAAGAGACCACCATGCCTTCCACCCTGCTCAAGACCGATCCGAATTTCCACGAACCCGGCCGCCGCTTCTTTCGCGACTTCTCGCCCGGCGACGAGTTTTACGAGGCGTTGATCGAGGCGCACCATGGTCTGAGTGACGAACAGAGCGAGGCGCTCAATGCCCGCCTGATCCTGCTGCTGGCCAACCACATTGGCGACCTGCGCGTGCTGCGCGAGGCGCTCACCCTCAGCGCAGGAGCGGTCTCCGACCGCGATCCCCCACCCCCACCGTAGGAGCGGTCTCTGACCGCGATCCCCCAATCCGTTCCAACCAGGAGACCCCCATGAAAATCGACCGCATTCATCACGTCGCCTACCGCTGCAAGGACGCCAAAGCCACCGTTGAGTGGTACGTGAAGAACCTGGGCATGGACTTTGTGCTGGCCATCGCCGAAGACCGGGTGCCCTCGACCAAAGCCCCCGACCCCTATATGCATGTGTTTCTGGACGCTGGTGGCGGAAACGTGCTGGCTTTCTTCGAGCTGCCCAACTCACCCGAGATGGGCCGGGACGAAAACACCCCGCCCTGGGTGCAGCACATCGCCTTCAGGGTGGGCACCCTGCAAGCGCTGGAAGAGGCCAAGGCCCGCCTGCAAGCCAACGGTGTCGACGTGCTCGGCCCCACCGACCACACCATTTTCAAAAGCATTTACTTTTTCGACCCCAACGGCCACCGCCTGGAACTGGCCGCCGACGTGGGCACGCCCGATATGTACGCCAGGCTCGACGCGTGCAAGTGGGACATGCTCAACGAATGGGCCCAAACCAAACGCGCCCCCCGCCACGCCGCCTGGATGCACGAGACCGAAACCACGCGCTGAAGACGGTCGAGCCGATTTTGGGCCAGGCCTGCCCCCGCTGATCTGTCATTCCCGCCGCTCCCCTCCTCGTCATTCCCGCGAAAGAACGTCACCCCCGCGAAAGCGGGGGCGGGAATCCATTCCCGAGGATGACGGGGCGATGTCAGGCTCCGTCAGACCGGGCTTCTAAAATCAGGCGCTTGTTGATCAGCCAGCCCCCAAGCCCCATGAAAGTCATCCGTTTTTCCGACCTCTGCGCCCAAGGACAAGCCAAGGGCAAGCGCGTGTTCATCCGTGCCGACCTCAATGTGCCGCAAAACGAGGCGGGTGAAATCACCGAAGACACCCGCATCCGTGCCAGCGTGCCGGCCATCGAGATGGCGCTGCAGGCCGGTGCGGCGGTCATGGTCACCAGCCATCTGGGGCGTCCGACCGAGGGCGAGTTCAAGCCCGAAGACTCGCTGGCCCCGGTGGCCCAACGCCTGGGCGAGTTGCTGGGCCGCCAGGTGCCCCTCGTGTCCAACTGGGTCGAGGGTGTGCAGGTGCAGCCTGGCCAGGTGGTGTTGCTGGAGAACTGCCGCGTCAACAAGGGCGAGAAGAAGAACAACGAAGAACTGGCCCGCAAGATGGCCGCGCTGTGCGACATCTTTGTGCACGACGCCTTTGGCACCGCGCACCGCGCCGAGGGCACCACCTATGGCATCGCCCAGTTTGCCCCGGTGGCTTGTGCCGGCCCGCTGCTGGCCGCCGAGATCGACGCCATCAGCAAGGCGCTGGCCAACCCGAAGCGCCCGCTGGCGGCCATCGTGGCGGGCTCCAAGGTCAGCACCAAGCTGACCATCCTCAAGAGTCTGGCCAACAACGTGGACCAGCTCATCGTGGGCGGCGGCATTGCCAACACCTTCAT
>CAYSIY010000300.1:0-2350 GCA_964431215.1 uncultured Limnohabitans sp. | reverse complement strand
ACGATGCCCGCTTGCCTTGCTTCAGGCAACAAGGGTGGTCGCCGTACGCTTACTGCATCTGCTTCATGGCGCTGATCCTCTACCGCGTGATGCGCCAGCGTCTCAAAGCCGCCGGTCACAGTGCCTCGCCAGAAACGGCCCTGGCTCAACTGCGAAGAATCCAACGCCAGAGCGTCTGCATCAACCAGGGGGTGCCGATCACCGGCATCTCCAACATCCACCGCGAGCAGGCCGAACTGCTGGCGGCCATGAACATCAGAAAGCCCGAACTGCTGGCGGCCATGAACATCAGAAAGCCCGAACCGGACACCCAGTTGACCCTGCTGTAGTGGAAACTTTGAAGCGGTTTCTAATGAAATCAAGGACTTACAGCACTTCGTGTCGAACTCGGGAGGTAAGTGCCAATGCCATCGCGCTGCCGAACCCCTTTACGGGCAGACGCCAGGTCATTCACTTCCTGTCTTTTTCGCTCTTTCATACGCAAGTTGCATCGCAGTCGGCCCCAAAGAGCTGGTTTTCTGGGCCATCGTGGACGCACTCTTAGGCTGTCTTTTGTTCTTTCTGGACGGCGGATTCAAGGACGAGTTGCCCGCTTGAGGACCACTCTTGGCCAAGCGTTTGGCATCTTCACGAAATTTTTTGGCCCTATGGTCGTCAGAGAGTTTCTTGTTCCCCTGTTTCCTGGGCAACGCTGACTTGGTCAGTGAAGGTCGATCTGCTCGCTGCAAGCGTTGGACCCGGCCGTCACTGACGCCTTCACTGCGAAGTGGCTGCAAGGCCCCAAAATCCGACAAATAGAGTCTGGCGACAAAGCACAACTCATTTGACTCCGCGCTGGTTAACCGATACGTGGAAAGCTCAAAGCTCAAGTCATCCATCGCACGGATGAAATAGGGGGCCCGCACCTGCAACCCGGTTTGAAGGGTAAAAATCTCGCGTCGGTGCCCTTGGTACAGGCCCAGCAGGCGAAACACATTCGGCATGCTGGTTGGAGAAATGTCCTCTAGCAAAAATGGTTCCCAGCCATCCTTGATTTGAAATACCTCCACCGATGTATCGCTTGTCTCGATTCCATGGGTCTGCATCAACTGGCGTTGGATTGGTCGGCCATTGTCTGTACACGGATGTTTGGGCCACGGCGGGCCGAGCGAGTCGAAAAAAACCCGCCCACCCTCCGGTGACTGATAAAAGAAAACACTGTACCCGCACGCTGGACAATGGGCATTAGGATTCACATATCCCCTGGAGATATCTCGCAACAGGCTGGATATAGATATGCGTGGCCACAAGAAATCGCCTGCCCCCCTGCGCCCCAGGTGACCCTCGCCACCCCAACCGCATGTGCAGCTCGGTGCATGGTTCCAAGCGTTACACATGACCGAAACGATCCCGGTGAAACGCCAGATACGGCCTGTGCCCTGGTGCCACCCAGCGCAGCTTGAGCGCACCCTCCAGACCCAGCAGCTGACGGTCTGCCAACGACAGCTGTGGACTCATCAGCATGTCACCCGCATCGCTGAATGAAATCAGGAACTTGTCGAACAGCGCATCCAGATTGGCGCTGAGCAGAAAACCGTTGAATACATCCAGCCGCTCGGCGTCGGTGCTGCAGTCGGCCCAGGGCTTGGCGTGGCTGGCGCGCAGTGCCGGGGCCAAGGTCAGGCCCGTGACGGCGCAGGCGCCACTCCAATACGCCAGCATGGCCTGGCGGTAACGGTCTTGGCCCACACGCTGGCGCACCAGGCGCTGCACCTCGGTGCTTTGGGTGTCGGTGGCGGGCAGCGCAGCCAGCGCCTGCTGCACCTGGGTGTCAAAGTCCACCGCCGCCTGGTTGGGCAGTGACTGCGCCAAAGCCGACGCCCGGCGCAGCCAGCGGGCCAGCTCGGCGTCATTGGTCGCCACAAACGCGGCGCCGTCACGCGGCCAGGGGGCAAAGCTGCGCTCCAGCTCGGGCAACAAGGTCGGCGGCCCCTGCACCAAGGCCACGGCGTAGCCCTGCGGCTGCAGTGATACCGCCACCCGCGCCGGGTGCCGGGCCGAAGCCATGTTGACCACACGGCTGTCAGCGGGCAGCACATGCTCAAAGCCATGGTCGTGGCCGGCTTTTTCGATCAAGGCGCGTTTGAGGGGGGTCATGTGTTCAGTAAAAACGTCCGTTTAATTTGATCCGAAAGATCCGCACTCATGGCAGCACAAGAAAGAAAGTCAAATCAAATCAATAACTTACAAAATTCAAATGATCCGCAAATCATCCGAAGATCATCCGAAGATCATCCGAAGCAGGCAACATGTGGGTCTGACCTTGCCCCTGTTGTACGGAGCTCTTAGCCCGACGATTACGCGGCCTTTT
>CAYSIY010000299.1:0-2354 GCA_964431215.1 uncultured Limnohabitans sp. | reverse complement strand
GGCACCAATGCCCTTGGGGCCATAGGTCTTGTGCGAGGCCAGGCTCATCAAGTCGACCGGCAGGGTGTTCAGGTCAATCGCCACCTTGCCCGTGGCTTGCGCCGCGTCCACATGGAAGATGATGCCTTTTGCGCGGCACATTGCGCCAATACCGGCAATGTCCTGGATCACGCCGATCTCGTTGTTCACGAACATCACGCTGATCAGGATGGTGTCGGGGCGGATCGCGGCCTGCAGCGCGTCCATGCTCACCAGGCCGTCTGCCTGCACGTCCAGGTAAGTCACCTCAAAGCCCTGACGCTCAAGCTCGCGCATGGTGTCGAGCACGGCCTTGTGCTCGGTCTTGACGGTGATCAGGTGCTTGCCACGCGACTTGTAGAACTGCGCTGCGCCCTTGATCGCCAGATTGTTCGATTCGGTCGCGCCACTGGTCCAGACGATCTCGCGCGGATCGGCACCGATCAGGTCGGCGACGTTCTTGCGGGCATTCTCGACGGCTTCTTCGGCTTCCCAGCCCCAGGCGTGGCTGCGCGAGGCCGGGTTGCCGAAATGCTCGCGCAACCAGGGAATCATGGCGTCAACCACGCGCGGGTCGACCGGGTTGGTCGCGCCGTAGTCCATGTAGATCGGGAAATGCGGAGTGGTGCTCATGGGGGTACTTCTTTGCTGCAGGTCAGGTCTTGGCAAACACATTGCCCAGGTCAAAAACGGAATTGGGGCCGGTCACACGGATCGGCTTGACCACCGGGGTCGAGGAAATCGCCCGCCTGATCGTGGGTTTGGCTTCGATCACCACCCCCCTGGAAATCTGGTCGTCCACCAGTTTCTGGAGTGAAACAGAATCGAGGAACTCGACCATGCGGGCATTGAGCGAGGCCCACAGGTCGTGCGTCATGCAGCGGCTCTCGCCGCCGTGGCAGTTTTCCTTGCCGCCGCAACTGGTGGCATCCAGCGGCTCGTCCACCGACAGAATGATGTCGGCCACGGTAATGTCATCGGCCTTGCGGCCCAAGGTGTAGCCGCCGCCCGGCCCACGGGTGGACTCGACAAGCTGATGGCGGCGCAACTTGCCAAACAACTGCTCCAGATAAGACAAGGAAATCTGCTGGCGCTGGCTGATCGCGGCCAGGGTGACGGGACCGGCTTGCTGGCGCAAGGCCAGATCGATCATGGCGGTGACGGCAAAACGGCCTTTGGTGGTCAATCTCATGGCTAGCTCCTGGTTTGGGCCCAACCGGGTCGGACCGGGAATGTCCCGATTTCCCGACTAAGGTGCTCAAGTATAGACCATTCCCGATCAAATTGCTCGGGTACCCAGCTTTTGCCCTCTGCAAAGGTGAAAGTCGCAACACCAAGGCATTCGCAGGAGCGATGCATTCGTAGGAGCGGTCTCCGACCGCGATCAAGGAACGGGTAAACCGTCAATCCCGGGCCAGGCACCCGTCATCCTCGGGCCCAATAGCGTCATCCTCGAGCCCAACAGCGTCATCCTCGGGCTTGCCCCGGGGATCCATGGATTCCCCGGTCAAGCCGGGGAATGACGGGTAGTAGGAGCCGGGGAATGACGGGTGAATGAAGCCGGGGAATGACGGGCAGTAGGAGCCAGGGAAGGACGCTCAGGCCGCGACCTTGTCGCCGCCGGACGCGCCAAAGGTCTGCTGCTTGAGGATGGCCAGCTGATCGCGTACCCGGGCGGCCTTCTCGAATTCGAGGTTGCGGGCGTGTTCCATCATCTGCTTTTCGAGCTGCTTGATGGCCTTGGCGATGTCTTTCTCGCTCATGTCCTGGGCCTTGGCCCTTTGCAGGGCCGCCTGCTCCAGCCGCTCGGCTTCCTGGCCGGACTTTTCGCTGTAAACGCCATCGATCAGGTCCTTGACCTGCTTGATGATGGTGCGCGGGGTGATGCCATGCGCCTCGTTGTAAGCGATCTGCTTTTCGCGGCGGCGCAGGGTCTCGTCCATCGCCTTCTTCATGGACTTGGTGATGACATCGGCGTAGAGGATGGCCTTGCCCCCCGCATTGCGGGCCGCCCGGCCAATGGTCTGGATCAGGCTGCGCTCGGCGCGCAAAAAGCCTTCCTTGTCGGCGTCCAGAATCGCCACCAGCGACACCTCCGGAATGTCCAGCCCCTCGCGCAGCAGGTTGATGCCCACCAGCACATCAAACGCACCCAGGCGCAGGTCGCGGATGATCTCCACCCGCTCGACCGTGTCCACATCGCTGTGCAGATAGCGCACCTTCACGCCGTTGTCGCCGAGGTAGTCGGTCAATTGCTCGGCCATGCGTTTGGTCAGCGTGGTGATCAGCACCCGCTCGCGCCGCTCGACGCGGATGCGGATTTCCTGCAGCACATC
>CAYSIY010000298.1:0-2354 GCA_964431215.1 uncultured Limnohabitans sp. | reverse complement strand
CATGTGGACATGCTGATGGTCTGCCACCACTTGGACGCGGGCATTGCCGAAGACCTGGCCTTTGCCGAAAGCCGCATCCGCAAAGAAACTATTGCCGCCGAGGACGTGCTGCACGACATGGGCGCCATCTCCATGATGAGCAGCGACAGCCAAGCCATGGGCCGCGTGGGCGAGGTCATCATCCGCACTTGGCAAACCGCTGACAAAATGAAAGCCCAGCGCGGCTGGCTCAGCCCCGAAGCGGGTCGCAGCGAGGCCACCGAAAAAGACCGCCGCAACGACAACTTCAGGGCCAAGCGCTACATCGCCAAATACACCATCAACCCCGCCATTGCGCACGGCATCAGCCACGAGGTGGGCAGCATCGAGGTCGGCAAATGGGCCGATCTGGTCATCTGGAAACCGGCGTTCTTTGGCGTCAAGCCCGCACTGGTGCTCAAGGGCGGCTTCATCGCCCTGGCCGCCATGGGTGACCCCAACGCCTCGATTCCGACACCCCAGCCGGTGCACTACCGCCCCATGTTTGGCAGCTTCGGGGGCGCGCTGGCCAAAGGCTCGCTGACCTTTGTGTCGCAGGCGGGTCTACGCCAGGGGGTGGGCGAGCGCTACGGCCTGGCCAAAACCCTGAGCGCCGCCCACAACATCCGGGGCATCCGCAAACAGCACATGGTCCACAACGCCTGGCTGCCGCACATGGAGATCGACGCACAAACCTATGCCGTACGTGCCGACGGCGTGCTGCTGACCTGCGAGCCTGCCGTCAGCCTGCCCATGACCCAACGCTACTTTTTGTTCTGAATCATTCATTCCGATGTCTCCGCAGGAGCGCCATCTGAGCGCGATTGAACTTCCATGAGGATCGCGGTCAGAGACCGCTCCTACAGCCATGATCATCTGCTCCAAAAGAATTTCTCAAGCCAAGGGCCTGGCCAAAGTCCTGATCCAGCGCGCGCCCTCGGTCACGCTGGACTGGGACACCCGCTGCAAAAGCCGATTTGACGCCACCGACAGCAGCGGCCGCCAGATCGGGGTGTTTCTGGCGCGCGGCACCGTGGTGCGCGGGGGGGATGTGCTGGTGGCCGAGGACGGCTCCCTGATTCGGGTCGAGGCCGCGGCGCAAGCGGTTTTGCGCATCACCGCCTGCGCCACGCATGGCAGTCCGTTTGACCTCATGCGCACCGCCTACCACCTGGGCAACCGACATGTGCCGATCGAGCTCAAACCCGACCACCTCAAGATCGAGCCCGACCATGTGCTGGCCGACTTGCTGCGCAGCATGCACATGACCGTGACCGAGGTGCAGGAACCCTTCGAGCCCGAGGGCGGTGCCTACGGCGACAACGCCATGATGGGCCACGACCACGGGCATGGGCACGGACACCCGCATGCGCACTGACCCCACAGGTGCGGTCTCCGACCGCGACACCCTTGTCCCCCATGTAGGAGCGGTCTCCGACCGCGATGCATTAACAGGCCATTTATCGCGCTCGGAGACCGCTCCTGCACTCGGCCTGCTGCAACTGATCTGGCTCGCCTCGCCCGCACTGCCGGTGGGTGGCTTCTCGTATTCCGAAGGCCTGGAAGCCGCCATCGACCAGGGCCTGGTGCACCACGAAGCCAGTTGCACCGCCTGGCTGACCGACCAATTGCTGCTCACGCAGGCACGCGGCGACATGGCGGCCATCGCTCAGGCTGTGCCCGCCTGGCAGGCCATGGACACGGCGCGGCTGCAGACGCTCAACGCCTGGGTGCTGGCCACCCGTGAAAGCAGCGAGCTGCGACTGCAAACGGTGCAGATGGGCAAATCCTTGCTGGAGTGGCTGCGCAGCCTGCAAAGCCACGGCCCGGCCAGCCCGCAGGCCCTGCAATGCCTGGTCGACCTGCCCCCGACCTGGCCGCTGGCCTATGCGCTGGCCCTGGCCTGCTCGCAGGCCCCGCTCGAGCAGGCCCTGCAGGCCTACGCCTTTGGCTGGGCCGAGAACATGACTCAGGCCGCCCTCAAGGCGGTGCCGCTGGGCCAGAGCAGCGGCCAGCGCATGCTGGCGGTGCTGGCCCGCACCATTCCTGAGGCGGTTCAGACCGCCCTCACCCGCACCGACGAGACGCGCCAGGCCTTCAGCCCCATGCTGGCCATCCTCTCCTCGCGCCACGAAACCCAATATTCACGACTCTTCCGATCATGACTGCCACCGCCCTTCACCACATCCCGAACCGCACCAAGAAACTGCCGCCCCTGCGCGTGGGCATTGGCGGGCCTGTCGGCTCCGGCAAGACCACCCTGCTGGAAATGCTGTGCAAGCAGATGCGCGACAAATGGGACCTGATCGCCATCACCAACGACATTTACACCAAGG
>CAYSIY010000297.1:0-2357 GCA_964431215.1 uncultured Limnohabitans sp. | reverse complement strand
CGTAGTTGGTGTACCAGACGATGCCGCGAGCGTCGTAGCCCTTGATCAGCACCACCCGGGTGCTCGGGCGCAGGTCGCTGGCCACGGTGGCCAGTGTCATGGCGTTGGGCTCGGGCACCTGGGCCTGCAGCGCTTCGTGCAGCCACTGCGCAAACTGCTGCAGCGGATCGGCGTGCGAGGCCTGCTCATTGAGTTCGGCTTTTTCGTAGCTTTTTCGGAGGTCGGCGATGTTCATGTCGCCAGTGTATCGGCCTGCGCGCCAGCGGCGCAGCATGTGGCCGCGCCGCTGGCGTGGGTCCGATGCATTTGGTACCCCTCGTGTAACTCGCCCATGTCGCTGACCGGCCGGAAGGCGGTTACCATCCGGTTTGTAATTTTGTTACGTCACGGATGCCTTGCCCATGAGTCTTCATCCCGCCATCGCCGCCGTCACGGCCCGCATTGTCGAACGCAGCCGCACCACCCGCACGGCCTACCTCCAGCAGGTCCAGGCCTGGGCTGCCCGCCCCCCTGGTGCCCAACGGCTGGGCTGCGCCAACCTCGCGCACGCCTTTGCCGCCATGCCCGCTGCCGACAAGCAAAAAGCCAGTGGCCTGGGCGGTATCGCGGTGGTGTCGCAGCGACCGCTGAACATCGCCATCGTCAACGCCTACAACGACATGCTTTCGGCCCATGCGCCGCTGCAGCACTACCCCGAGCTCATCAAGGACGAAGCCCGCAAGCGGGACGCCACCGCGCAGGTGGCCGGTGGCGTCCCGGCCATGTGCGACGGCGTCACCCAGGGCGCGCCGGGCATGGAGCTGAGCCTGTTCTCGCGTGACGTGATTGCCATGGCCACGGCCGTGTCGCTCAGCCATGACGTGTTCGATGTGGCCTTGATGCTGGGCGTGTGCGACAAGATCGTCCCGGGCCTGCTGATCGGTGCGCTGCAGTTTGGCCATCTGCCCACGGTGTTCGTGCCCGCCGGGCCCATGAGCAGCGGCCTGTCCAACAGTGAGAAAGCCAAGGTCCGCGAAAAAGCCGCGCAGGGACTGGTGGGCCGAGAGGAGCTGCTGGCCGCCGAATCGGCCGCCTACCATGGCGAAGGCACCTGCACCTTTTACGGTACCGCCAACAGCAACCAGATGCTGCTCGAAGCCATGGGCCTGCATGTGCCCGGCACCGCCTTCATCCACCCTGGCGACGGGGTGCGTGCCGAACTGACCCGTGAGGCGGTGCGCACAGTGCTTAAACAACCGCCCCCGATCGGCCAGGTGGTGGACGAGCGCTGCATCGTCAATGCCATGGTGGCCCTGCTGGCCACCGGCGGTTCGACCAACCACCTGATTCACTGGGTGGCGGTGGCCCGGGCCGCGGGCATCGTCATCGACTGGGACGATTTTTCCGCCCTGTCAGAAGTGGTGCCGCTGCTGGCCCGGGTCTATCCCAACGGCAGCGCGGATGTGAACCATTTCCAGGCTGCGGGCGGCCCGGGTTTTGTCATCCGCGAATTGCTCGACGCCGGCCTGATGCATGAGGACGTGCTCACGGTGCGCGCGGGCCCGGTGGCTGGCGGCATTCGCGAATTTACCCGTGTGCCCGAGTTGCAGCAGGGCCAACTGGTCTGGCGTGATGCGGGCGCGAGCCGCGATGAGTCGGTGCTGCGGCCGGCCTCGCGCCCCTTCAGTGCCACGGGGGGCCTCAAGCTGTTGCAGGGCAACCTGGGGCGCAGCGTCATCAAGGTCTCGGCAGTGCCCGAAGACCGCCACACCATCGAAGCCCCGGCCCGCGTGTTCGATTCGCAGGAGCAATTTCAGGCGGCCTTCAAGGCCGGCGAGCTTGAGCGGGATGTTGTGTGCGTGGTGCGCTGGCAAGGCCCGCAAGCCAATGGCATGCCCGAGCTGCACAAGCTCACACCGCCGCTGGCGGTATTGCAGGACAAGGGGTTTCGGGTGGCGCTGGTCACCGATGGCCGCATGAGCGGCGCCTCGGGCAAGGTGCCTGCGGCCATTCATGTCTCGCCCGAGGCCGCTGCCGGTGGTCCCCTGGCCAAGGTGCGCGATGGTGACCTCATCCGTCTGGATGCTCTGGCCGGCACCCTGCAGGTGCGGGTCAGCGATGCCGAGTGGCAGGCCCGGTCACTCGCGCAGATGCCCGAGGCGCAGCGTGCCGCCAACGGCCAGGGCCTGGGCCGCGAACTGTTTGCCAACCTGCGCCGACACGCGCTCAGGGCTGAAGAAGGAGCCTGCACATGGCTGTGACCCCTGCATCGAAATGGACGGCCCTGCAGGTGATGCAGGACGCCCCCGTGATCCCCGTGATCGTGCTCCACGAGGTGGCCCATGCGGCCACCTGGGAGCGGCACCGGCTGCGACGCC
>CAYSIY010000296.1:0-2357 GCA_964431215.1 uncultured Limnohabitans sp. | reverse complement strand
TGGAGAGGTGTTACCTCCTGCGCTGTCCTGTGCAGTCCGGACGTTCCTCCAGTGCAGCCTTTCGGCCGATGCACCAGCGGCGGTCTGGCGTACTTCACCGGTGCATTATCCCGCAGAGCCGACCCCGCAGAGCCGACAATAGGCCGTATGAAAACCATTCGACTCAAAGTCGGCAAAGAGCGATCCCTGCTGCGCCGCCACCCCTGGGTGTTTGACTCTGCCATCGCCAAGGGCGGTGGCGACGCGGGTGAAACGGTGCGTGTGGAGTCTGCCGAAGGTCAGTTTCTGGCCTGGGCTGCGTTCAGTCCGGATTCCCGCATCAAGGCCCGCATCTGGAGCTTTGACCAAGCGCAGCGCATCGATGCGGACTTCATCCAGCAGCGCATTGCGCAGGCCGTTGCCGCCCGCGCCTGGTTTGACATTCAAAGCGATGGCGTGCGACTGGTCCATGGCGAGGCCGATGGCCTGCCCGGCCTGATTGTGGACCGCTACGGTGACACCCTGGTGGCGCAGTTCACCAGTTGCGGTGCCGAAAAGTTCAAGAAAGTGATGGCCGATGCATTGCTGCAGGTGACGGGCCTCACGCGCCTGTACGAGCGCTCGGATGCCAGCGTGCGCCAACTCGAGGGCCTGCCCGAAGTGACCGGCTGGCTGCGCGGTCAGGGGGCGACCGAGCTGACGATCCGCGAACATGACTGGCGGCTCACGCTCGACATTGCCACCGGTCACAAGACCGGTTTCTATCTGGACCAGCGCGACAGCCGCCGACGCTTTTTCGAGCACACCCGTCACCGTCGCTTTGGCAAGGTGCTCAACTGCTATTGCTACACCGGGGGGTTTACCGTGGCAGCCCTGGCCGGCGGGGCGGGGCATGTCACCTCCATCGACTCTTCCGGCCCGGCGCTTGAGCGTGCCCGCGCCCATGTGCGGCTCAATGGCCTGGATGACTCACGTGCTGCGTTCATGGATGCCGACGTGAATGCCAGCCTGCGCCAGTTCATTGAGCGTGGCGAGCGCTTCGACGCCATCGTGCTTGATCCGCCCAAGTTCGCGCCCACGGCGACCCACGCCGAGCGTGCCGCACGCGCCTACAAGGACATCAATCGTCTGGCCTTCAAGCTGCTGGCGCCGGGCGGCGAGTTGTTCACCTATTCCTGCTCGGGCGGCATCAGTGCCGACCTGTTCCACAAGATCGTGGCGTCGGCCGGGACCGATGCCGGGGTGGACGGCTTCATCAGCGAGCGCCTGCAGGGCGCACCCGATCATCCGATGACGATCGCCTTTCCTGAAGGTGAATACCTCAAGGGTCTGCTGGTGGTGCGGCGATGAGTGGCCCGATACGCGCCAGCGCGCTGTTCAGTCGCGGGTGGCGTGGCGCTGCACGCAGGCAATGTAGGCCTCGCCGTCGGGCATGCGGCCGGCGCGCTGGCTCTCATGCACCATGCGTCCGAGGCACTCCATGGCCTGGTGGTGCGCCTGGTGCAACGACTGCAATCTGTGCGTGAGCAATTCCACCGCCTGCCGAATACCGCGCGGTTGGTCGATGCTGCACTGCTCGCTGATCGACAGGTGCATCGACAGGTGCAAGAACGGGTTTTCGGCGTTCGGGTCCACCCGCGCCATGTCGCGCAGTGCGCCGTCCAGGTCGGCCAGGGTGGCATGGTATTCGGGGTGCTCGTCGATCCACTGGCTCACCAGCAACTCCATCGGCTCCAGAGGCGCACCCGAACGGGCCTTGGTGTACACACCACAAAAAAAGCGCCGTACATCGGCCTGGGACGGTTGAATCAGCATGGCCGGATTGTCGCCCAGTGGCGAGCGTCACCGAAAATGGTCTGCATCCTGGACATCCGCCCATAACATGCAACATAATGCATATCTTATCCAAATTTCATGCAATCGAGATCCGGAGACTTCCATGACCCATGCTTTCATCGTCGATGCCATCCGCACGCCTTTCGGTCGTTACGGTGGCGCCCTGTCCAGCGTGCGCACCGATGACCTGGGTGCCCTACCGCTCAAGGCACTGATGGCCCGCAACCCGGGCGTGGACTGGGCTGCCCTGACCGATGTGCTCTATGGTTGCGCCAATCAGGCTGGCGAGGACAACCGCAACGTGGCCCACATGAGCAGTCTGTTGGCGGGCCTGCCGATCGATGTGCCCGGTGCCACCATCAACCGCCTGTGCGGCTCGGGTCTGGACGCTGTGGGCACCGCCGCCCGCGCCATCCGCAGCGGCGAGGCGCAGCTGATGATCGCCGGCGGCGTCGAGAGCATGTCGCGCGCGCCGTTCTCCTTGCCGCGCGTCCCGCCGAAGATCGGCGGCTACACGGCCTTCGACACCTCCCTCGGCTGGC
>CAYSIY010000295.1:0-2362 GCA_964431215.1 uncultured Limnohabitans sp. | reverse complement strand
CCGCCCACAAACACGGGCACCAGTTTGGCCACGGGCGTGAGCTTGCCAGTGCGGCCCACCTGCACGTCAATGGCCAGCACCTCGGTCATCATCTCTTGCGCCGGGTATTTGTGGGCCACGGCCCAACGCGGCTCACGCGTCACAAAGCCCAGTTGCTGCTGCAAGGCCAGGTCATCGACCTTGTAGACCACGCCATCGATGTCAAAAGGCAAGCTGTCGCGCTGCTGGGCAATGCTTTGGTGAAACGCCACCAGGCCCGGCGCCCCCTCCACCCGTGCGGTTTGCTCGGCCACCGGAAAGCCCCAGGCCTTGAGCTGCATCAGCAACTCGTAATGGGTTTGCCAAGGCGTTGGATCGGCGCTGACTTCGCCCAGACCGTAGGCAAAAAAACTCAGCGGTCGGTCGGCGGCGATTTTCGAATCGAGCTGGCGCACGGCACCCGCCGCTGCGTTGCGCGGGTTCACAAAGGTCTTTTCGCCCTTGGCCCCAGCGGCGATGCGCTGGCGCTGGCGCTCGTTGAGCGCCTCAAAATCGTCCCGGCGCATGTACACCTCGCCGCGGACCTCCAGCACGGCGGGTACACCGGCGGGCAAACGCAGCGGCACCTGCCCTATGGTGCGCACGTTGTGCGTCACGTCTTCGCCGGTCTCACCGTCACCCCGCGTGGCCGCTTGCACCAGCACACCGTGCTCGTAGCGCAGGCTCATGGCCAGGCCGTCAAACTTGAGTTCGGCCACATAGCGCACAGGCGGATCGCTCTCGGCCAGGCCCAGCTCGCGGCGAATGCGGGCATCAAAGGCCTCGGCACCGCTGGCTTCGGTGTTGGTTTCGGTGCGAATACTCAGCATAGGCAGGGCATGCTGGACCGGCACAAAGGCCTCGAGCACCCGCCCACCCACGCGCTGTGTGGGTGAATCGGCGGTCAGCCATTCGGGATGCGCCGCCTCAATTGCCTGCAGCTCGCGGAACATGCGGTCGTACTGCGCATCCGGAATCTGGGGCGCATCCAGCGTGTAGTAAAGGTGCGCATGGTGATGCAGTTGCTGGCGCAGCCAGGCCGCACGCGCCTGGGCAGGCTCGGCAACAGGCTCTGGCGCCGCGCCCCCCAACAGATCCTGCGTGGACATTGCCCGCCCCCCGCTCAGGAAAAAAGCCGGCGGGCCTGAGGCGAACCCGCTGAGAGCTCGCGCTGATCCAGCGCGTCATACAGCTGCTCCAGGTCCAGGCCAATCTGCTGCATGAGCTCGGGGGCGAGCACCTGGTTCGCACCGTCGGTGATGTGGCCGTCCATCTGCTGGGCCAGCGTCTGGGCCGCCTGCTGCAGTCGTGCAAATGGCTGCTCGGTGCGCGGCACCTGAGGCACATCCAGGCTGAGAACGCACTCCCGGACCGCGCTGAGAGCCGGATCGTCGGCCATGGCCGCCTGACTGTCGAAGGTCAGGGACAAAAGCGGGGGCATGCCTTGCGTCGGACCGGGCAAGACCATGCGTCCGGGAATGGACCCGGGGATGAAGCCCAGGCGGGCGGCGTGCTGGTGGATGTATCCCGGACTCCAGGCCGACTGGCGCGCCATGAGCGTCAAAGCCAGCTGGGCATCATGGGCACTGGCAAACTGGTCCAGCTCCCGGCCACGCGCGACCTCTTCGAGCATGTCCAGCAATGTCGGCGTGCCCCCCACGGCATCGGCAAAGCTCTGGGTTTTGACCACGAATTCGGAGTATTCGATTTCATTGAGCGGCCCCATGCGGTTGGCCAGTTGAACCCCCGCCTGAAAAGCCGAGTACCGACGGCCCGGGACCAGGGGCTCCCACTCTCCGCTGAGCTCGCTGCAGCCTTCAATGTGAAAAGGTTTCGTGCCTACACGACGCGTCGGTGGCAATGCGGCCAGGGCCGCATCGCCTGACACCGGTTGATCCACTTCGATGGAGGCAATGGCATCGATCAGGGCGTCCAGCACGGGTTTGCGCTCGGGTTGCGGCAGATGCTCGAATTCGTCCTGCAGCACCGGCTCAATCGGATCGAGTCGATCCGGCACCTGGCCAGCCTGCTGATGCTCGTGAGCAACCCTGTCTGCCTGACGCGGCGCACTCTTGCGCGAGACCCAATGGTTGTAGGCGGCGACCGCCAGCAGCGTCAGGCCACCGACCACCAGCAAACTGATCTGCAGTGAACTCATCTTGTGGCTTTCCTCAGGCTTCGGCCATACCGACCGCCGACTCCATGTCCACCGCCACTATGCGTGAGACGCCCTGCTCCTGCATGGTCACCCCGATCAGTTGCTCGGCCATTTCCATGGCGATCTTGTTATGGCTGATGAACAGGAACTGGGTTTCCTTGCCCATGCTGGCCACCAGCCTCGCAT
>CAYSIY010000294.1:0-2363 GCA_964431215.1 uncultured Limnohabitans sp. | reverse complement strand
AGGATGATGAACATCATGCGTTTTTCAACCTGCACGGCGGCAAACCAGGTGCGGTTTTGCTGCGTCCAGTCGCGCACATGAAAGCCGCCGCCCAGCTCTTGCTGCAACTGCGCAGCGACCTCACGCGCCTGGTGCAGGTCTCTGAGCTTGATGCGCATGCCCGTCGGGCCTTCGAGGCGGAACAGCCTGGCGGCGTCCTCCAGATGCATCAGCACCAGGGCCGAGTCGTATTCGTAATGGCCGGAGGAAAACAGGCCCGCCAGCCGCATCTGCTTGAGCCGAGGCAGGACACCCGCAGCCGTGACCTGTCCGGCTGGCGAGATCAGCGTCACCGGATCGCCAGGCAAAGCACCGATGGCCATCGCCAGGTCCGCCCCGGCCACCAACTGGAACTGCCCGGGCACCAGCCGCTGCAAGACACCCGACTGCGTGCCCTGCAAGTCACTCACCTGGGGTTCGAGCGCCGGGTCAATGCCGCGCACCAGCACGCCCTTCATGTCCTCGCCCCGGGCCAGCAGGGCCTGCGCCACAATGAAAGGCGCAGCCCCGCGCACCTGCGGGTGGGCCAGCAAACGCGCTCGCAGGCCCTCGGTGTCAGGCAGGGCCGCGCCGCCTGCGGCGTAAATCTCGATGTGGGAGACCACCCCCAGCATGCGGTCACGCACCTCGCGCTGAAAACCATTCATGACGGACAGCACGATGATGAGCGCGGCCACCCCCAGGGCAATGCCCAGCATGGACACCCCGGAGATGAAGGAGATGAAACCGTTACGGCGTGTAGCTCGGCCTGCACGGGTGTAACGCCAGCCGAGGACGAGTTCGTAAGGCCAGGAGCGGAAAAACGACATGCCCCTATTGTGACGAATCCCGGACAGAGGGCTGCCGCAGCCTGCGACAATCACAGGCCATGCACTGCATCATTGCCTACGCCGCCAGCGCCCGATTGCCATCCGAAGCCCTGCAAGGTCTGCACCTGCCCCGTCTGTCTGCCCTGCTCAAAACGCTGCAAGCCGCCGGGCAGGACCTCGACCCGCAGGGCGAGCGACCGCCTGCGACGATGCCGCATGAGCGCGCCCTGGCCTGCGCACTGGGCTGGAATCCAGCTGTGCCGCTGCCCTGGGCCGCCTGGAAAACCCGCAGCACAGACCCCGCCCCGCAGGCCTGGATCACCCCCTGCCACTGGCAAATTGGCATGGACCAGGTCTTCATGCTCGATCCGGGCGCACTGCAGCTTCGCGACGAAGAATCCCGCAGCCTGCTGGAGCTGCTGCACCCTTATTTGCAGGAAGACGGCTTGCAGGTGCGCTGGCAGGACGCCCTGCACTGGCATGCCTGCGGCCCCTTGCTGGACGGCTGGCAGGCCCCTTCCCTGGACAGGGTGATCGGAGCCAATGTGCGCCCCTGGATCACGGCAGGCATCCCGAGCGCCCTGGTGCGGCTGCAAAGCGAAATGCAGATGCTGGCCTACAACCACCCGGTCAACGATGCCCGTCTGGCGCGTGGCCAGTTGCCGGTCAATGCCTTCTGGGTGCATGGTGCGGGCCGCATGCCGGAGCCGGAACCCGCTGCCCGCCCCGTGCAATGGCTCGATAGCCTGCGTCCGGCTGCGCTGCGCGCCGATGTGCAGGGCTGGCGTGCGGCCTGGCAGGCGCTCGACGCCCAATTGCCCGACGCCGCCACACCCGGCCTGGAACTGACGCTGTGCAGCGAATCAGCAGCCCACCGCTGGCAGTCAAAACCACAAAACTGGCTGACGCGCTTGCGGCATGCTTTTTCATCACACGACACCCCAGCCGCCCTGCGGGCGCTGATCACCGCATGAAACTGCTGACCCGCGACGTACCGCCACGGAGCGCCTGGGCGCTGGAGCAATCGGGCGTGCACCCGCTGCTGGCACGCCTGTATGCAGCGCGTGGGGTGCACAGCCCCAACGAGCTTGACGACAGCCTGGCCCATTTGTTGCCCCCCGATGGGCTCAAGGGCGCAGGGGATGCGGCCCGCCTGCTGGCCGATGCCATGGCCGCCGGGCGCCACCTGTGCATCGTCGCCGACTACGACTGCGATGGCGCCACCGCCTGCGCGGTGGCGGTGCGCGGCCTGCGCATGCTCGGGGCACGGCATGTGAGTTACCTGGTGCCCGACCGCGTGGTCGACGGCTATGGCCTGACCGCCCCGATCGCGCAGCGCGTCAAAGCCCTCGGTGCGGACGTGCTGATCACGGTGGACAACGGCATCGCCAGCATGGAGGGGGTGACTGCGGCGCAGGCACTGGGCCTGCAGGTGCTGGTGACCGACCACCATCTGCCCGCCGAGCAACTGCCTGCCGCCGAGGTCATCGTCAACCCCAACCAGCCGGGCTGCGA
>CAYSIY010000293.1:0-2411 GCA_964431215.1 uncultured Limnohabitans sp. | reverse complement strand
GTGACCACCGGAAAGTCGGCACCGTACACCCTGCCGGTGTCGGGGTTGAGGTGCATCGGGCCGGTCGAGCCAAAGCACGAGCCCAGGTTGTTGACGCCGATCACAAAGAATTTGTCGGTATCGACCGGCTTGCCCGGACCGATCATGTTGTCCCACCAGCCCAGGTTGCCCGGCTGGTCGGCATAGACGCCGGCCACATGGTGCGAGGCATTGAGGGCATGGCAGATCAGCACCGCATTGGACCGGTCGGCATTGAGCGTGCCATAGGTCTCGTAGGCCAGTTGATAGCCACGGATCTGCGCACCGCTTTGCAGCTGCAGCGGGGCATCAAACGGCATGGACTGTGGGGTGGCCAGAAAACTCATGTCTGCAAACAAAAAACCCGGTGACGCCAAAGAAGCGGAACCGGGGAATCGGCCTCTTTAGCAGCATTTCTTGGGATTGATCAAACTCCCGCGCCCGCAAGCTGGAGCAAATCGGCGCAGGCATTAGTATAAGTCCTGGTCTCCAGGAGCGCAGCATGCCTGACAACGACAGCCTCAATGCCTACAGCCCCGCCGAGATCGCCCGCCGCGTCGAGGCCGCGGGCGAAGCCAAGGCGCATATGGCCCTGCTGCCCTTGTCCATGCTCAGTGTGCTGGCGGGGGCGTTCATCGGCCTGGGTGCCATGCTCTCGGTCATGGTCAAGGCCGACGCCAGCCTGGGTTTTGCCGCCAGCACCCTGCTGGGCGGGCTGGTTTTTTCGCTGGGTCTCCTGATGGTGGTGGTGGCTGGGGCCGAGCTCTTCACCGGCAACAACCTGATCGTCATGGCCTGGGCCGACCAGCGCATCACTGCGGCCCAGGTGCTGCGCCACTGGCTCATCGTCTGCCTGGGCAATCTGGTGGGGGCGGTCGGCCTGGCCTGGCTGGTGTTCGCCAGCGGCCACACCCAGCTCCACGCAGGGGCCGTCGGCCAGAAAGTGGTGGAGATCGCGCTGGCCAAGCAGGCCCTGCCTTTCTGGAGCGCCTTCCTGCGCGGGGTGCTGTGCAACATTCTGGTGTGCACCGCCGTCTGGATGGCCATGGGCGGACGCAGCGTGACGGACAAGGCGGTGGCCGTGGTGTTTCCGGTCATGGCCTTTGTATCGGCCGGCTTCGAGCACAGCATCGCCAACATGTACCTGATGCCCCAGGCCCTGTGGCTGCAAGCCTCCGGGGTTCTGGCCGATGGCCCGGCCCTCACGCTGGACGCCATGCTGGGCAACTGGGGGGCCGTGATTCTGGGCAATCTGGTGGGCGGAGCCGGGCTGGCCGGGGGGGTCTACTGGACGATCTACCTGCGCCAGCCCAATGCGTGATCAGGCCCAGCCGGCCAGGGCGATCACGCCCAGCACGGCAAAAATCAGCGCCGAGACCTTGTGCACCAGCGCGATCGGCACGCGCCGGGTGATCGCATCGCCCAGCCAGACCACCGGCGCATTGGCCAGCATCATGCCCAGCGTTGTGCCCGCCACCACCCAGAACCAGGCGTTGTACTGCGCCGCCAGCATGACGGTCGCAATCTGGGTCTTGTCACCCATCTCGGCCAGGAAAAAGGCCACCAGCGTGGTCATGAACACCCCCATGCGCGGGGCCGGGTCGCCCTCTTCATCGTCGAGCTTGTCGGGAATCAGCATCCAGACCGCCATGGCCAAAAAGGACAGACCCAGCACCCAGCGCAAGGCCGTCGGCCCCAGCAAGGCGGTCACCCAGCTGCCCACAGCGCCAGCCAGCGCATGGTTGGCCAACGTGGCCACCAGAATGCCCATGACGATGGGCCAGGGTTTGCGAAATCGCGCGGCGAGTACCAGCGACAAGAGCTGCGTCTTGTCGCCCATTTCGGCCAGGGCGACGATGCCGGTGGAGATGAGAAAAGCTTCCATGAGGTCGGCCATCATAAACACCCCCCTGGCGGGGCAGGCCTGAAAGCGCACCGAATGGGTGCCGCACCATGAAGTGGGCGGGTCATGGGCTAGGGTGAACTGCCTCACGCAGCCCGGTCATTCTGCGCCATGCAGGGATCGCCCGAGCTTGGCAAGCCGCATTTATCGCGCATAATGGTTTCGGCCCGCATTTTTTGCGGGGCATTGTCTGCGGTGACCAGGTCAGTTTCGCTTCCCATCCGGGTGTTCTCAGGTTTGTTGAAGGCGCTTTCGGGACTCCATCGCTTGTCTTATTGTTTTGAGGAGTCCCTTCATGGGCAACAAACTTTACGTCGGCAACCTGCCTTACTCGGTGCGTGACGGCGATCTGGAACAGGCCTTCGGCGCTTTCGGTGCCGTCACCAGCGCCAAAGTCATGATGGAACGTGACACCGGCCGCTCCAAAGGCTTCGGTTTTGTCGAGATGGGCAGCGATGCCGAAGCGCAAGCTGCCATCGAAGGCATGAAC
>CAYSIY010000292.1:0-2412 GCA_964431215.1 uncultured Limnohabitans sp. | reverse complement strand
GCCGATGGTTCGGCGAGCAAAGGAAGACCATGACCGTGATGACGAACGAAGACCCAGCAGACCCCAGCGTGCACGAGCCCATCATCGTCTGGGGCGTGCCCGCCCTGATCCAGAAGGCTGCCTTCGAGAAGCACTGCACCGGCGACTGCGGAAAGATCAGCATGGGCGGCGTGATCAACGACGACCAGACGGGCGGCCTGTTTGTGTGCTGCGAGGCCGTGTGCCCGCATGAGAAGGCCGTGCTCGAAAACTACGGCAGCACGATGAGCTTTGGCCGCCCGCACACCGTGCACTTGCGCGCGCTGAAGGAAGAGGCCTGACCATGAGCACGCCCGACTTTGAGGCCTTGCGGGCCGAGCGAAACCGCCAGGTGATGGACGCCCACAAGAAGCTGGCCGAAGAGATGGGCGTGCCGCTGCAAAGCATGCGCTCCAACTTCAACCCGGCCGCGTGCTACTGCGCGTGCGGGACTGGTGGCCCATGCGAGCACAAGTGGGATGGTGACGAGTGGGTCAGCGACGATGGCCTTGCGAGCAGCGTGACGTGCTCACGTTGCGGCACCACCGCGATGAGCCACGACATGCGCAACGCGTGGTGAGGCCTAACCCCTAAGTTCACCGGCGCCCACTTGTGGGCGTCCGCGTGCAACGCTCGGTTAGGCGTGTGGCGCGAAGCCACAATATGACCACCACACCAAGCTGGGCCGCCAGGCCGAGCTTTTGATTCAGAGGCGCGCAAAGCGGGCCGGACAGGAGCGCGAAGATGAAGCGATGGATTGTCTATTACAAGCAGCGTGCCCACGGCAGCGACCGATGGGTGGAGGCCAATGGGGTCAGCGACCAGCACCCCGCAGCCTTCTTGTTGAACATGCTTGACAAGTTCCCAGACCACGAATCCGTGCTCATGTGGGCAATGGAAGTCGACGACGAAACCACTGCTGCCCGTCTGTCTGGCCGGCTTTGAGGCCTAACCCCAATTAGACCAACCAGCCCCGCACGGGGAGTTGGTCTAACGCAGCGCCGCCCCAGGGAGGCGCCCGCAAAACACACCTAACGCCCACCATCCCGGTGGGCTTTTTTTGCCCCCTGCGCTTTGGGACGTCTTTAATTCTCAGTAGCGCAGGACGCAGAGGGTACGGGTGCGGCCTTGGCTGGCTAGACTGCCAATTGCAAGCACTTTATTAGCGCGTGCTTGCATTTGAAGCATCGCATGCGGATAATGCAAGCTCACTGTAAACGGAGTGCTTGCATGCAGGACGATCCTAAGGAAGATGCCGACGACCCGAGCGATTTCGCTCAGTCTCAGAAAAAGCCAGGACGCGAAGCCGGCGGGCATGCGCGCAGGGAAAAGCTGTCCCCGGAACGCCGCAGCGAGATCGCCAAAATGGGTGCGATCGCTCGCAAGAAGAAGCTTGACGGAGGCGCCCCGACACTCCCCAAGGCGATCAGGGAGGGCAAGGTTGAAGCGTTGGGGCTGCGTTGCGCCGTGCTGGAAGACGGGCGCCGTGTGCTGACGCAAAGCGACGTCATGATCGTCCTGGGGCGAAGCCGACAAGTGAAGGGGCGCGGCTACTTTGATGCTGACGTCAACTTGCCAGCCTTCTTGCAGGCAAAGAACCTAAAACCGTTCATTGACAACGAGTTACGGCTGACGTCCAGCCGAATCGAATTTATCGGTCTAAACGGTCAAGTGGCCTTTGGGTTCCTTGCCGACCTGCTCCCCAAGATCTGCGACGTCTTCATCGATGCGGAGCGTGCAGGGGGGCTGCAAAAGTCGCAGCAACACATCGCCGACAAGGTTCGAATCCTCTACAAAGGATTCGCGACAGTCGGCATCGTTGCCTTGGTTGACGAAGCCACCGGCTTTCAAGCCGAGAGGCCGAAGGATGCACTTCAGCGCTACCTTGAGCTGCTAGTGCGCAAGGAGCTTGCGGTATGGGCAAAGAAGTTTCCAGACGAGTTCTACGAGAACATCTACCGACTTCGCGGATGGGTTTGGCCAGGGATGGGCAAGAACCGCTTTAGCGTAGTTGCCCACTACACCAAAGATCTAGTCTACGAACGGATGGCGCCAGGCCTGTTGAAGGACTTGGAATCAAAGAGCCCGATGGACGAAAAGGGCAATCGAGGAAACAAGCTGCACCAATGGCTCAGCGAGGATGTCGGCGACCCAATGCTGGCAAGCCAACTCCAATCCATCCTGACACTTCAGCGCCTCTGCGTCGCCAACGGCTGGGGCTGGACCAAATTCATGGGCATGGTTGACCAGATCATGCCAAAGAAGGGGCAGAACCTGTCTTTGCCAGGGATGGAGCCTGAAGAGACGACCTAGGCCAACTTGGTCGACGCATGCCCTTAGGAGAGTCTTTATTGACTATCAGTAGTGCACCCGAGTGATACCATACCTATCTTC
>CAYSIY010000291.1:0-2433 GCA_964431215.1 uncultured Limnohabitans sp. | reverse complement strand
AAATTTCAACGTGAACAGCCCGGAAAGTGGCTCAGTTTTGGATGTGATTCAACAGTCACCACTTCCACCTTGACCAAGCCCAACTGGCTCAGCTTGACAACGTCCCGCGACACGGCGCTTTGGTCACGGTGGGACGCAGTTGCAAGGTCCGCGATGGATTGGCGTCCTTTGCTGGC
The DNA here is from genome assembly GCA_964431215.1 of uncultured Limnohabitans sp. Lineage (GTDB taxonomy): Bacteria > Pseudomonadota > Gammaproteobacteria > Burkholderiales > Burkholderiaceae_C > Limnohabitans_A. The sequence continues at coordinate 2,257 of CAYSIY010000291.1, read as the reverse complement.
CAATCGCAAGAGCTCGAAACGCTTGGGGGTGAGCTGGCTCAGGAAGTCCTCGAACTCATAGCTGATGAACGTCGTCGTAAAGGCTGGCTTATGCGACGTTTCCCAGTTCCACCCCCGGCTCAAGCCCAGGTCAGGGAGTCAGAACACCAGCCACTGCAAGAAGTGGCTTTTTGATGGGGTGTGTCAGCGCCCCGTCATGCACAGCGGGCTACACCCATGGCGATATTGTTCGTGCCGGGGTCCGCAATGCACATTGGTGGTCGGTGAATTGCACCGCATCTGTTCATTCAAGGAGTTGACCATGAGTTCCCTCATCAGCCGCACCGGCCTGTTCGACGATTTCTTCAAGGACTTCACGCCAGGCTTTTTCGTCAAGCCCCTGCAGGGCGATGTCTTGCCCAATCCCGGCCAGATCCGCATGGATGTCAAGGAGTCGGGCAACGCCTACACGATCGAGGCCGAGGTACCAGGCGTACCCAAGGAGGCCATCCATGTGACGGTGGACGGGCACACGGTGACATTGCGGGCCGAAGTCAAACAGGAGTCTTCGCACAGCGGGGAGTCCTTCCTGCGCAGCGAACGTTACTACGGCACGGTCTCACGCAGCCTGACCCTGCCCTCGCCGATCAACAGCCAGCAGGCCCAGGCGCATTACGAGCACGGGGGGCTGAGCCTGACCTTGCCCAAGTCCTCGCCTTCGAGCACGCGCGAGCTGACCATCCAGTAAGACCGGTCTGCGCTGGCCTGGCCAGCGCCGGGGTTTCAGGCCAGGGATGACCCGCCGCGCTCCAGGGCGGCGCGTGCCTGGTGCCACACCTCGCGGGGGGGCAAGGGCTTGAGGCGGTGGTTGCTCCAGACCTGCCGCCACAGCCGCCCTCCCCTTTGCCCGTGGTAGAGGCCCAGCATGTGGCGGGCGATCGCGTACCAGGGGCAGCCGTCTTCGGCGTGGGCGCGCTCCATGTAATCGACCATGGCCTCTTCCACCGCTTCGCGGGTGGGCACCGGGTGCGGATCATCAAAGAAGGCCGCATCCCAGGTGCTCAGCAGCCAGGGGTTGTAGTAGGCTTCGCGGCCAAGCATCACGCCATCGACATGCTGCAAGTGGGCCGCCATCTCTGCGTTGGTCTTGATGCCGCCGTTGACGGCAATCGTGAGGCCAGGGAAGTCCTGCTTGAGGCGATAGGCCAGCGGGTAGCGCAGGGGTGGAATCTCGCGGTTTTCCTTGGGTGAGAGCCCGTCCAGCCAGGCGTTGCGGGCATGCACGATGAACACCGTACAGCCGGCCTCGCTCACGGTGCCCACAAAGTCGCGCACAAAGTCATAGCTTTCGATGCGGTCGATGCCGATGCGGTGCTTGACGGTGACCGGAATGTCCACCGCATCGCGCATGGCCTTGACGCCATCGGCCACGGTGCGCGGCTCCTTCATCAGGCAGGCACCAAAGGCCCCGCGCTGGACCCGGTCCGAGGGGCAGCCGCAGTTGAGGTTGATTTCGTCGTAGCCCCACTGCTGGCCCAGCCGGGCGGCCCGGGCCAGGTCGGCCGCCTCGCTCCCCCCCAGTTGCAGCGCCACCGGGTGCTCCTCGGCATTGAATCGCAAATGCCGCTGCACATCGCCGTGCATGAGCGCACCGGTGGTGACCATCTCGGTGTAGAGCAGGGTGTGGCGCGAGAGCAGGCGGTGGAAGAACCGGCAGTGGCGATCGGTCCAGTCCATCATGGGGGCCACCGACAGGCGCCAAGGGCTGAATCCGGGAGAAATTTCGGGCATTCGCCAATTATCCCAGCCCCAAAAAAGAACCCCGCCGGGGCGGGGTTCGGATTCGCGATGGCGACGCAATCAGCCCATGTGCAGGCCGCCGTTGACCGAGAAGTCGGCACCGGTGGCATAACCGCCCTCCTCGCTGGCGAGCCAGGCGATGATGGAGGCGATCTCGCTGGGCTCGCCCAGGCGCTTGACCGGCACGGTCGCCACGATCTTTTCGAGCACATCCGGACGGATGGCCTTGACCATGTCGGTGGCGATGTAGCCGGGGCTGACGGTGTTGACCGTCACGCCTTTGGTCGCGAGCTCCTGCGCCAGCGCCATGGAGAAGCCGTGCATGCCGGCCTTGGCCGCCGAGTAGTTGGTCTGGCCGGCCTGGCCTTTTTCGCCATTGACCGAGCTGATGTTGATGATGCGGCCCCAGCCGCGCTCGACCATGTCGGGCACGACCTGCTTGGTCACGTTGAACATCGAGTCCAGGTTGGTGTTCATC
>CAYSIY010000290.1:0-2443 GCA_964431215.1 uncultured Limnohabitans sp. | reverse complement strand
CAGGGCCGCCGCCCGCGCGTGATGATCGCCAAGCTCGGCCAGGACGGCCACGACCGGGGCGCCAAGGTGGTCGCCACGGCTTACGCCGACCTGGGCTTTGACGTGGACATGGGGCCGCTGTTCCAGACGCCCGAAGAGTGTGCCCGCCAGGCGATTGAAAACGATGTGCACGCTGTGGGCGTATCCACCCTGGCGGCGGGCCACAAAACGCTGGTGCCCGCCATCCTTGCCGAACTCAAAAAGCAGGGCGCGGACGACATCATCGTTTTTGTGGGCGGTGTGATCCCGCGCCAGGACTATGAATTCCTGTTTGAAGCGGGCGTCAAGGGGGTGTACGGCCCCGGCACCCCCATCGTCGCCAGCGCCAAGGATGTGCTGGAACAGATCCGCAAGGCGATGGCCTGAGTGTTGTAGTACAGTAATACCGTACTCACACTCAAGCACAGGAGTCCGCCATGGCTGTTTCCGTCCGACTCGAACCGATGCTCGAAAAAGAGCTGGAGCTCACCGCCAAGCGCATGGGGGTGACGAAATCGCAGTTCATCGTTTCGGCCCTGGAACGGGCCTTGGGCCGCAAAGACCCCTACGAACTCCTGCAGAAAGTGCAATCGGAACTGCGTGAGCCTTTGCCCGAGGCACAGTTGCAGCCCTCGCCGACCAAGGCCGCCATTCGCGCCAGGCTGCAGGCGAAACACGCCGCCAGCCAGGCCGACTGGCAGGCCTTTCAGGATGCCAAAAAGCAGGGGCGAGCCTGGACGGCGCCCGATGCGCCAGCGGACGCAGCGTGAACCTGGCCCTGATCGACACCGGCGCGATGGTGGCATTGTTCGATGCCCGCGATGTGGCGCATGCGCACTACACCGGTCTGCTGGCGCAAGGCCGTTGGCAACTGACCACCACCTGGCCCTGCGTGGTCGAGGTGTGTCACTTTCTGGGGGCTAATGCGGTCCAGCGATTTTTGCGCTGGGTGGCCGAGGGTGCGGTGGTGGTCTATCCGCTGGATGTGTCGAACCTGCCCGATCTGGCCGAACTCATGGCGCGTTACACCCAGCCCCCCCGCACCGAAATGGACCTGGCCGATGCCTCTCTGGTCTGGCTGGCGCAGGACACCAACACCCTGAACGTCATGACCATCGATGTGCGCGACTTCTCGCGTTACCGCCTGCCCGACGGGCGCAGCTTTGAGATTTTGTGATGTCCATGGCCCCCGCCTCACTGCTCGATGGACTGCTGCACGGCACCGCAGCGGTGCAGCGCCGCGCCATGGCCAAAGCCATCACGTTGCTCGAATCCACCCGGGCGGACCACCGCCTGTTGGCCGACGAGCTGTTGACGGGCTTGCTGCCGCATACAGGCCAATCGTTTCGCCTGGGCATCAGCGGCGTGCCGGGCGTGGGCAAATCCACCTTCATTGAGGCCTTGGGCCTGTACCTGATCCAGCAGGGGCACCGCGTGGCCGTGCTGGCGGTCGATCCGTCCTCCACCGTGTCAGGCGGCTCGATTTTGGGCGACAAGACCCGCATGGAGCACCTCTCGGTGCACCCCCAAGCCTACATCCGGCCCAGCCCGAGCAGCGGCACCTTGGGCGGCGTGGCCGAAAAAACCCGCGAAGCCATGCTGGTGTGCGAAGCCGCCGGCTACGACGTGGTCATCGTCGAGACCGTGGGCGTGGGCCAGAGCGAAACCGCCGTGGCCAACATGACCGACATGTTCTGCCTGCTGCAGTTGCCCAATGCGGGCGACGATTTGCAGGCCATCAAAAAAGGCGTGATGGAAATCGCCGATCTGGTGGTCATCAACAAGGCCGACATCGACGCCGCCGCCGCCACCCGCGCCGAGGCGCAGATCACCAGCGCCCTGCGCCTGCTGGGGCTGCACGGCCACCCCATCGAAAAAACATGGGCGCCCCGGGTCGTGCAGATCAGCGCCTTGCTGGGGCAGGGCGTGGACGCCTTCTGGTCGGCCGTCAGTGAATTCAGGGCCTTGCAAAGCGCCAATGGCCAACTCGACCAGCGCCGCGAAAGGCAGGCCCTGGCCTGGATGTGGGAACGCATCGATGCCGGGCTCAAGCAGAGTTTTCGTGCGCAGCCGAGCGTCAAGGCGCTGCTGCCGCAGCTCACCCAACAAGTCAGCGGGGGGCAGGTGGCCGCGTCCACCGCCGCCCGGCAGTTGCTTGGCGTCTACATGAATCCGTAGTCCGCTGGGCTGAACCCTTTTCCCATGGAGCAAGAGAGAAACCACCATGCAAGACATCATTGAACAACTCGAACAAAAGCGCGCTGCGGCGCGTCTGGGCGGCGGTCAAAAGCGCATTGATGCCCAGCACAGCAAGGGCAAGCTCACCGCCCGTGAGCGCATCGAGGTGCTGCTCGACGAGGGCACCTTCGAAGAGTGGGACATGTTCGTCGAACACCGCTGCACCGACTTCGGCATGGAAGGCAAC
>CAYSIY010000289.1:0-2467 GCA_964431215.1 uncultured Limnohabitans sp. | reverse complement strand
GGCGCAACTGGCGCTCCTGCAAAAGATGTATCGCCAGTGGCCGTTCTTTCGCACCCTGCTGTCCAACATGGACATGGTGCTGGCCAAGAGCGACCTGGCCCTGGCCTCGCTGTATGCCGAGCTGGTGACTGACAAACGGCTGCGCCAGCGCATCTTTGCCGCCATCGAAGCCGAATGGCACCGCACGGTCGACGCGCTGGCCCAGATCACCGGCGAAAAAAACCGCCTGCAGAGCAACCCGGCCCTGGCCCGCTCGATCCGCCACCGCTTTCCTTACATCGACCCGTTACATCACCTGCAGGTCGAACTGATCCGCCGCTACCGGGCAGGCTTGGCCGACGAACGCGTGCAGCGCGGCATCCACATCAGCATCAACGGGATCGCGGCGGGCTTGCGCAATACCGGCTGAAGCAATGACGTCCACGCCGAGCTCCTTTGAATGAGCCGACTAGCCTAGGCCATAGCTGCGCCGGGCGGCCTCGATTTGCGAAGCCTCGGTGGTGGTGTCCGGAAACAGCCAGTAACTGGGGGCCACGATGGGCTGCACCGACTGCACCGTCATCAGCAACACACTGCGTACCGGAATGCGCTCGCCCGCCATGGCCAGCAAAGGTGCGGCCCAGTGGGCGTAATCGGCATCGCCAGGCAGCAGCTCCCGGGCATGGCCCTGCAGCTTGAAGCCTTTTTGCACCAGCACATCCACAAAGCTCAGGCACACCTGCGGCTGCTGCGCGATGTTGCGCACGGTCACGGGCGAGGCGATGTTGGCCACCACCACATGCCGGTCATCGGCAATCGCCCAGACCTCTTTGGGCGAGACATTGGGTTGACCCTCGGCGTCCACGGTGGCCAGCCAGCACAGCACGCTGCGCCGGGCGGCCTGGTGCACGGCGTCCGTCAACGGGCCTGGTGTCTTGGTCATAACTGCTCCTCTTTCACGGTGGCCACCCTGTCAGCAGTCATGGTGACTCCATCCAAATAGGCCGTCATGCCTTTTTTACAACCTGCATCACTGAGGCCAAATCATCAGAGCGACATGATAAATACCTTTAAAAGCACCTTTAAAAGCTCATGACACACCAAATCCTGTCTGAAACAGCAGCCAGCATTTCCGAGCTCAAGCGCAAGCCCATGGGCACCGTGGCTGCGGGCGATGGCTTTCCGGTGGCCATCCTCAACCGCAACGAGCCCGCTTTCTATTGCGTGCCTGCTGCTTGGTTTGAAGCCATGATGGCGCAGCTGGAAGACATCGAACTCAACCAGATCGCCAACGCCCGCCAAAGCCAAAAGATCATCCCGGTGTCGCTCGATGAGCTTTGAGCTGGCCTTTCTGGAAGAGGCCTTGGCCGAATGGCGCAAGCTGGACGACAGCATCCGCACCCCGCTGAAAAAGAAGCTGGTCGAGCGGCTACAAGCCCCGCGTGTCCCGTCTGCCAAGCTCAGCGGCCATCCTGATCGCCACAAGATCAAGCTGCGCACCGTCGGCTACAGCTTGGTCTACGAAGTGAGGGATGAGCAAGTGCTGGTGATCGTGATGGCGGTGGGCAAACGCGACCGCAACGCGGTCTACCGCACCGCGCAGTTGCCCGATAAGCATGCGGCCGTATCAGGCGCTCGATCCCGCCCGATAAAATCGGCGCACCATGACGAACCAACTCGACAAAAAATCCCAAGCCTGGTCTGCGCTTTTTTCCGAACCGATGAGCGAGTTGGTCAAGCGCTACACCGCCAGCGTGTTCTTTGACAAGCGCCTGTGGCAGGCCGACATCCAGGGCTCGCTGGCCCATGCCGACATGCTGGCCGCGCAAGGCATCATCACGGCCGCCGATCTGGCCGACATCCAGCGCGGCATGGCGCAGATCACCCAAGAGATCGAATCGGGCGCCTTTGAATGGAAGCTCGACCTCGAAGACGTGCACCTCAACATCGAGGCCCGCCTGACCCAGCTGGTGGGCGATGCCGGCAAGCGCCTGCACACCGGCCGCAGCCGCAACGACCAGGTCGCGACCGACGTGCGCCTGTGGCTGCGCAGCGAGATCGATGTCATCGGCGGCCTGCTGACCGAGCTGCAGCAGGCGCTGGTCGAGATCGCCGAGCAGAACGTCGAGACCATCCTGCCGGGCTTCACCCACCTGCAGGTCGCGCAGCCAGTCAGCTTCGGCCACCACCTGCTGGCCTATGTCGAGATGTTCGCGCGCGATGCCGAGCGCTTCTCCGACGTGCGCCGCCGCACCAACCGGCTGCCGCTGGGCAGCGCCGCGCTGGCCGGCACCACCTACCCGCTCGACCGCGAGCGCGTGGCCCGCACGCTGGGCATGGTCGATGCCCAAGGCCAGCCGCAGGTCAGCCAGAACAGCCTGGACGGCGTGAGCGACCGCGACTTCGCCATTGAGTTCACCGCCGCCGCCAGCCTGTGCATGGTGCACATCAGCCGATTCAGCGAAGAGTTGATTTTGTGGATGAGCCA
>CAYSIY010000288.1:0-2510 GCA_964431215.1 uncultured Limnohabitans sp. | reverse complement strand
CGCCTGGCCCTGGCCGGCCATCAGGCAGTTGCCAAACAGCACTTCGCTGACGAGCTCGGGGTCAATGCCGGCCCGCTGGACGGCGGCCTGGATGGCAACGCCCCCCAGGTCGTGGGCGGCGAGCGAAGAAAAATCGCCCTGAAAGCTGCCCATGGGCGTGCGGGCAGCGCTGACGATGACGATGGGGTCTTGCATGATGGCGTCCTTTCAGGTGTGGAGATCGGCAATGATGAGGTGCTCGCCGCTTTCTTCTACGGCCAGCTGTCGGATGTAAGCCACGAAGCCGGGGTCTTCGCCACGCAGCAGCAGCGGCAGGGCATGGCGGAAATCGTCGCGGCGGCACCACTCGCGCATATAGTCGTCCCAGGAGTTCCAGCGCCGCTGTTCGGTGGCGCTCATGGCCTCGCGAAAGGCGATCAGGTAAGCCCGTTCGAACAGGGCAATCAGCATGTCAAAGATGATCATCATCCGTTCGGTTTGTTCGGGCGTCGGATTGGGCAGTGCCTGGGTCGTGCGCAGCTGAAGATCGGCGTTATCGAGCACCACCTTGAGGAAGTCGTTGTAAGCATCCGACAGGTGCTGGTAGGCCTCTTCCTCCTCGTTCTCGCGCTCCTTGCGTTGTTCGACCCAGAACACCCAGGCAGCGTAGGGCAGACCAAACACGGTCACCGCGTAGCTGCCCAGTTCCAGGATTTCTGCCAGGCCCATCGTGTCATCCTCCTCTGGGGTAGCGCTTGAGCGCGTTGCGGAACACCTCCAGCACATCACCCGGCTGGCTCATGCTCACCCCCAGGTCTTTGGCCAGCCCGTCCTTGATGCCGTAGCACCAGCCATGCACGCTGAGTTTCTGGCCACGCGCCCAGGCGTCCTGCACCACATTCGTCAAGGCCACATTGCCCACCTGTTCGATCACGTTCATTTCGCACAGAACGTCTTCCTGCTCGGCCACCGGCAAATGGTCCAGTCGCCGACGGTGCCGCACCCTCACATCGTGCACATGACGCAGCCAGTTGTCGGCCAGCCCCACCCGCATGCCGCGCAAAGTGGCCAGCACCCCGCCGCAACCGTAATGGCCAACCACCATGATCTGCTCGACCTGGAGGACATCCACCGCGTACTGAATGACCGACAAGGCATTCAGATCGGAGTGCACCACCAGATTGGCGACATTGCGATGCACGAACACCTCGCCAGGGTCGAGCCCGGTGATCTGGTTGGCGGGCACCCGGCTGTCCGAGCAGCCAATCCAGAGGAATCGGGGGCTTTGCTGGTTGGCCAGTCGTGCGAAGAATTCGGGGTCCTCGCGGACCATGCGCGCGGCCCATTCTCGGTTTTTGGCAAGCAGGGTCTGCATGAACAGTGCCTCAGCAGGTTTCGGCAAACAACTCGCGGCCGATCAGCATGCGGCGGATCTCGCTGGTGCCCGCGCCGATTTCGTAGAGCTTGGCGTCGCGCCAGAGGCGGCCCAGCGGGTACTCGTTGATGTAACCGTTGCCGCCAAAAATCTGCACGCCCTCGCCCGCCATCCAGGTGGCTTTTTCGGCGGTCCAGAGGATGACGCTGGCGCAGTCCTTGCGCACCTGTCGCACGTGATCGCTGCCCAGCAAATCCAGGTTTTTGGCCACGGTGTAGGCAAAGCTGCGCGCCGCCTGCAGCACGGTGTACATGTCGGCCACCTTGCCCTGGATGAGCTGGAACTCGCCGATGCTCTGTCCGAACTGCTTGCGGTCGTGGATGTAGGGGATCACGTTGTCCATGACGGCCTGCATGATGCCCAGCGGGCCACCGGTGAGCACGGCGCGCTCGTAGTCCAGGCCGCTCATCAGCACCTTGGCCCCGTTGTTGAGGCCACCCAGGATGTTTTCTGCAGGCACTTCCACGTTGTTGAACACCAGCTCGCCGGTGTGGCTGCCACGCATGCCCAGTTTGTCGAGCTTTTGCGCAATGCTGAAACCCTTCATGCCTTTTTCGATCAAGAAGGCGGTCACGCCGCGGGCACCCAGCTCGGGTTCGCTCTTGGCGTACACCACCAGGGTGTCGGCGTCCGGGCCGTTGGTGATCCACATCTTGGAGCCGTTGAGCAGGTAGTAGCCGCCCTTGTCTTCAGCCTTGAGCTTCATGCTGATCCCGTCAGAGCCGGCGCCCGGCTCTGACATGGCCAGTGCGCCGACATGCTCACCCGAAATCAGCTTGGGCAGGTACTTGGCACGCTGCGCGTCGTTGCCGTTGCGCTTGATCTGGTTGACGCACAGGTTGGAGTGCGCGCCATAGCTCAGGCCGACCGAAGCGCTGGCGCGGGAGATTTCTTCCATGGCCACCATGTGGGCCAGGTAGCCCATGCCCGCGCCGCCGTACTCCTCGCCTACGGTGATGCCGAGCACGCCGAGGTCACCCATCTTGCGCCACAGGTCCATCGGAAACTGGTCGTTTTTGTCGATCTCGGCAGCACGGGGGGCGATTTCGGCTTGCGCGAAATCGCGCACGGCGTCGCGCAGCGCGGCGATGTCTTC
>CAYSIY010000287.1:0-2510 GCA_964431215.1 uncultured Limnohabitans sp. | reverse complement strand
GACAAGGCCGAAGACGTGCGCGTGACCAGCCGTCTGGTCGATTCACCGGCCTGTCTGGTGGTCAAAGACGAGGGCGGCATGAGCCTGCAGCTCGCGCGCATGCTCAAGGCCGCTGGCCAGAAAGCGCCTGAGGTCAAGCCGGTGCTGGAGGTGAACCCCGAGCACAGCCTGGTGAAAAAGCTCGACGGCTCGGTGCATTTCCACGACCTGGCGCACATCCTGTTTGACCAGGCGCTGCTGGCCGAGGGCGGTTTGCCCGAAGACCCGGCGGCCTATGTGAAGCGGGTCAACGCGCTGCTGGGCTGAAGCCAGCTTAAATAAGCCATGACGCAGGCCCGGGGTTCCGGTGTCCTGGCCGCCGATTTCTGCGTACCCCCGCAGCATGAGGCGGACGGGACACCGGAACCCCGGGCCGGATTCTTTGTGCAGTCGTTCAGCCTACCCGCACGCCGCTGCTGCGGTCAAACAGGTGAACCTGCTCGGGCGTCCATTGCAGGTGCACGGTTTCGCCGACCTGGGCGCTCAGCACGCCCGGCACACGGGCGGTGAGCTTGCCCACAGCAGTGTCCACGGTGGCGTAGGTTTCGGGACCGGTAGGTTCGATCATCGACAGGGTGCCGGGCAGGCCATCGGCAGCAAACGACAGGCATTCAGGACGCAAGCCGTAGACCAGATCGTTGCTGGCATGCGCTTGCACGGCCTGGCGCTGGGCATCGTTCAAAGCCAGATGCAAACCGTGTGAGGACACGCCGCCCTCCTGGCGCAACACGTCCACCATGTTCATGGCGGGGGAGCCGATGAACTCGGCCACGAAGCGGTTGGCGGGGCGGTTGTAGATGTCGGCGGGCGTGCCGAACTGCTGTACCTGACCGTCCTTCATGACCGCAATGCGGTCGCCCAGCGTCATGGCTTCGACCTGGTCGTGCGTGACGTACACCGTGGTCGTCTGGGTGCGTTGGTGCAACTGCTTGATCTCGGCGCGCATTTCCACACGCAGTTTGGCGTCCAGGTTGGACAGGGGTTCGTCAAACAGGAACAGCTTGGGGTCGCGCGCCAAGGCCCGGCCCATGGCCACGCGCTGGCGCTGGCCGCCCGAGAGCTGGCCCGGCTTGCGGTCCAGTAAATGGCCAATTTGCAGCATGGCGGCCACGCGCTGCACGGCGGCTTCGCGCTCGGCCTTGGGGACCTTGCGGATTTCCAGGCCGAAGGCGATGTTCTGCGCCACGCTCATGTTGGGGTAGAGGGCGTAGCTCTGAAACACCATGGCGATGTCGCGGTCCTTGCTGGGCAGGTGCGTCACATCGCGATCGCCGATCAGGATGCGACCTTCGCTGGGGTGGTCCAGACCGGCGATCATGGACAGCAGGGTCGATTTGCCGCAGCCCGAAGGACCGACCAGGATCAGGAACTCGCCCGCCTCGATCTCCAGATCGATGCCCTTGAGGATGTGGGTGTTGCGGTTGTAGGTCTTGTGAATGCCCTGAATGGAAAGTGCGCCCATGCTTGAATCCTTTTATCCCTTGACGGCGCCGGCCGTGAGCCCGCGCACAAAATACTTGCCCGCCACCACATAAACGAACAGCGTGGGCAAGGCGGCGATCAGGGCCGCGGCCATGTCCACGTTGTATTCCTTGACCGAGCTGGAGGTGTTGGCGAGGTTGTTCAGGCCCACAGTGATGGGCTTGCTGTCGGCCCCGGAAAACACCACGCCATACAGAAAATCGTTCCAGATGGCCGTGAATTGCCAGATCAGCGTGACCACCATGATCGGCAAGGACAAGGGCAGCACGATGCGCCGGAAAATCAGCCAGAAACCTGCCCCATCGAGCATGGCGGCCTTGATCAGTTCGTCGGGCAGACCGACGTAGTAATTGCGGAAAAACAGTGTCGTCGTGGGCAAGCCGGCGATGACATGCACGGCGATCAGACCCCAGATCGAACTGGCGATGCCCAGCCAGCCCAGCACCTGGCTCATGGGCAGCAAGACCACCTGCATGGGCATGAAGACCCCAAACAGCATGAATGCAAACAGGGTTTCACTGCCCCGAAATCGCCATTTGGACAACACATAGCCGTTGAGCGCGCCCAGCAAGGTCGAGACCAGCACCGCAGGCACCACCATGAGCACCGAATTCCAGAAAAACGGCTGCAGGCCCCGGCATTCGATCCCGGTGCAGGCGCTGCCCCAGGCTTTAGCCCACGAGGCCAGGGTGGGGTCGGTGGGCAGGCTCAGCAGGTGGCCGTTGCGCACTTGCTCGGCGTCCTTGAGCGAGGTGACTACCATGACATACAGGGGCGCGAGGAACCAGACGGCAAACAGCAGCAACAGTGACCACAGGATCAGGCGGTGGACGTTCAGGCGGCTCATCGCTTGCTCCTGAGTTCGGAATACAGATAAGGCACGACGATGGCCGCCACGGTGGCCAGCATCACGGTGGCGCTGGCTGCGCCCAGGCCGATCTGGCCGCGCGTGAAGGCGGTGGCGTACATGAAGGTGGCGGGCAGGTCGG
>CAYSIY010000286.1:0-2528 GCA_964431215.1 uncultured Limnohabitans sp. | reverse complement strand
TCGCACTGGATGTCCAGGTCGATCAGGCCATGACGCGCAATCTGGTCGATCATGTGGTCCAGAAAGCCGATGCCGGAGGACAGTTTGGACTGCCCCGTGCCATCCAGGTTGACGGCCACACGGATGTTCGTCTCGGCCGTCTTGCGGGTGACTTCGGCGGTGCGGTTCATAAGACTTCCTTGAGTGCGGCGAGCATGAGGGTGTTTTCCTGCGGTGTGCCCACCGTCAGGCGCAGGCAATTGGCCAGCAAGGGGTGCATTTTAGAAATGTTCTTGACCAGTACCTTGCGCGCCTTCAGTCCGTCAAAGGCCTGGGCGGCGTCGGGCACGCGCACCAGGATCATGTTGGCTTCGCTCGGGTAGGGCTGGACCCCCGGCAAGGCCGCCAGTTCGCGCTGCAGGCGCTCACGTTCCTCGCGAAGGGTCCGGGCCTGCTGCGCAAAGACTTCGGCGTGCTCCAGCGCAAACAGGGCGCACTCGCAATTGAGCACGCTGATGTTGTAGGGCGGGCGCACCTTGTCCACCTCGGCCACCAGGGCCTTGGGGCCGATCATGTAGCCCAAGCGCACCCCGGCCAGACCAAACTTGGAGAGCGTGCGCATGAGCAGCACATGCGAATGTCGGGCCAGGCGGCCTGCGTAACTCCGGCTGGCAAAGGGCTGGTAGGCCTCGTCCATGACCACCAGGCCGCCCTGCGCGCCCTGGGCCTCGATGATCTTTTCGATCACTGCGTCGTTCCAGAGGTTGCCGGTGGGGTTGTTGGGGTAGGCCAGGTACACGATGGACGGCTTGTGTTCGGCCAAGGCGGCGAGCATGGCCGCTTCGTCGAGCTCGAAGTCGGCGGTGAGCGGCACGCCATGAAAGGCCAGACCTTGCAGTTGGGCGCTCATGGCGTACATGACAAAGCCCGGCACGGGGGCCAGGATGGAAGCCCCCGGAATGTCACAGGCCATGGCCAGCAGCGAGATCAGCTCGTCCGAGCCATTGCCCAGCATGAGGTCAAAGCCCTCCGGCATGCCCGCGTACTGCGCCAGCGCCGTGCGCAGATCGTTGACCCGTTCGCCAGGGTAGCGGTGAATGGCCAGAGCGCCCAGACGCTCGCCCAGCGCCTGCTGCAGATCGGGCGGCAGGCCAAAGGGGTTTTCCATCGCGTCGAGCTTGACCATGCCCGCCGAATCCTGGATGGCGTAAGCCTGCATGGACTGCACGTCCTGGCGGAGGATGCGGCGCAAATCGGGGGTACCCAAGGTCATGGACGCTTTCAAAAAAATGGTCAGTCGCAGCGGCAGATTTTATGCGGTGCCATGTCTTCGTCATGCCCGTCCCCCGCTTTCGCGAGGATGACACCGGGCATCCATCGCTTACCGTCATGCCCGGCCCGATCGGGCATCCATGGATCCCCGCTTTCGCGAGGATGACGATTTCGCGGCGGGGATGACGCTCTGGTGGGGATGATGGTGGTGGAGGGGCATGCCGGCCTTAGCCTGCGGCTTGGGTCGGTGCCAGCTCCAGCGGGTAGGCCCCCAGGGCTTTGGCATCGAGCAGGACCACCTCGACCGTGCTGCCGTCTTGCGCATAGCTGATGTGGGTGTGCCAGTCTTGCGAGACTTCGCGCACGATGGGCTTGCCCGACAGGTGGATCACCAAAATGTCGTCGTCTTCAAAGTACGTTGTTTTCACGGCTCAATCCTCCAAGCTAAAGGCATGCAAAATGCTGCGTTCGTCCATGCGCTGGCGGGCATGGTGCGTGAGGACGACGGGGCGGGCAAAACGGGTACTGAACATGGCTTTGCTTGTCAAAATGGCTGGCTTTGTCAACGCACTGCCGCAGGCGCGATTTTCTGCCCGGTTTTGAGCTCGATCAGGCCGATGGCTTCTTCAATGGCGCGTTGAGTCGAGTCACTGGCAGGCCGAGCCTGCATGTCGGATCGGATTTGTGCCAGGGTGCCGAAGTCCTGAGCGTTCATGGTGGGGTCAGGCTCCGGAAGATGGATGCCCGCTTTCGCGGGCATGACGGTTGTTGGGGGGCGTGGATCCCCGCTTTCGCGAGGATGACGGTGTTGCGAGGATGACGATTTTGCGGGGATGGCGTTTATTCGCGGGCGGGCGGCACAGGGTTCAGGCGCAGCTCGGCGGCGCGGGCGTGGGCTTGCAGGCCTTCGCCGTAGGCCAGTTCGGCGGCGATGCGACCCAGGCTTTGTGCGCCCTGCTCACTCACCTCGATCAGGCTGCTGCGTTTCTGGAAGTCGTACACGCCCAGGGGCGAAGAAAAGCGCGCCGTGCCGCTGGTGGGCAGCACATGGTTGGGGCCGGCGCAGTAGTCACCCAGGCTTTCGCTGGTGAACGCGCCCAGAAAGATGGCCCCGGCGTGCCGCAGCAGCGGCTCCCAGCGGTGTGGGTCTCGGCTGGAAACCTCCAGGTGCTCGGGGGCGATGCGGTTGCTGATGGCGCAGGCCTCTTCCATGTTGCGCGTGAGAATCATGGCCCCCCGGTCGCTCAGGCTTTTGGCGATGATCTCGCGCCGCGGCA
>CAYSIY010000285.1:0-2530 GCA_964431215.1 uncultured Limnohabitans sp. | reverse complement strand
GTGCAGATCGCCGGTTTCCATCTCCAGTGCGGTCACGCCGACCACATCGCCTTCGGCATCGCGGATCAGGTCCAGCGCCATCCATTCGACAAAGAAGGTGGTGCGGGCGGCCACGTTCTGCTGGTAGAGGGTGTGCAGCATGGCGTGACCGGTGCGGTCGGCCGCGGCGCAGGCACGCTGCACCGGCTTTTCGCCGTAGTTGGCGGTGTGGCCGCCAAAGGGGCGCTGATAAATGGTGCCATCGGGGTTGCGGTCAAATGGCATGCCCATGTGCTCGAGGTCGTAGACGACCTTGGGCGCTTCGCGGCACATGAATTCGATCGCATCTTGGTCGCCGAGCCAGTCGGAGCCCTTGATGGTGTCGTAGAAGTGGTAGTGCCAGTTGTCGTCGGACATATTGCCCAGCGAGGCACCGATGCCGCCCTGCGCCGCCACGGTGTGCGAACGGGTGGGGAACACCTTGGAGAGCACCGCCACATTCAGGCCGGCACGGGCCAGTTGGAGCGAGGCGCGCATGCCCGAACCCCCGGCACCGACGATCACGACGTCGAATTTGCGGGTGGCGATTTGGTCTTTGGTATAGCTCATGGTCTTGAATCTTGTTTCAGAGTTCCGCACCGGTGATCACAGGCGCCACAGGGCTTGAATGGCCCAGCCGGCGCAGCCGGCCAGCCAGACGAGGGTGAAGACGTGCAGCACCAGACGCACGCCCACGGGCTTGATGTAATCCATCCAGATGTCGCGCACGCCGACCCAGACGTGCCACAAGAGCGCGAGGATGACGCCGAACGTGAGGAATTTCATCCATTGGGCGGCAAAAATGCCGGCCCATTCTTCGTAGCCGATGGGGCCGGAAGTGAACAGGACCTGCACCAGCAGAACCACGGTGAACAGGGCCATGAGGGCGGCCGTGACGCGCTGGGCCAGCCAGTCGCGGAAACCATAACCTGCACCGACGACGGTGCGCTTGGAGCCGTAGTTGACGGACATGTTTGCTTGCTCCTTGGATGAATCAGTAAAGACCGAACAATTTGGCACCCAGCACCGCCGTCAATCCCAGGCTCAGGGCCAGGGTAACGATGGCCGACGATTTACCAAATTCCTTGCTCACGGCATGACACGCGTCCATGTAGAGGTGGCGCAGGCCGGCGATGAAGTGGTGCAGGTAGGCCCAGATCAGGGCCAGTGCGACGAGTTTCATGAACCAGCCCGGCACAAAGCCCAGGCCCACATTGAAAGCGGCAGAAAATTTGGCAAACGAAATCTCGGAACTGATCGAGTGGTCGAACATCCAGATGATCAAGGGCATCAGCAGGAACATCAGCAATCCGCTGATGCGGTGCATGATGGAGACCCAGCCGGCAGCCGGCAGGCGGTAGGTGGGCAGATCGCTCAGGGCATTGATGTTGCGGAATTCAGGCCGCTTTTTGGCGAGTTCAGTCATGTGGGTACTTTCTCGTGGGTCACGGGGTTGTCGTTCTTCTGGACAAACCGCAGCATTCTATTGCAACGCAACAATCTGACATGAGCATTTCAGGGCCCGGGTGCAGCCGCAACAGGGTGTGACGGCCTGGCATCGATCCGGTGCCTGAAAATTGCGCTTTCAGCCCAGCGCATTGCGGTAGTGATGGCTGTCCGTGCGGTAGAGGCCACGGCGCAGCTCCATCGGGGTGTTGTTGTAGGTGTAAGCCACCCGCTCCACGCTGAGCAGCGGCGTGCCGGGGGTGACTTCCAGCAAGGCTTGCTGCGTTTCATCGGGCAAAACGGCACGGATTTTCTCTTCGGCCCGCACCATGCGGACACCGAATTCGGTCTCGAACAGGGCATACATGGTGCCCTGGTAGGCGTCCAGCCGATCGGCGGTCAGGCCCTTGAAGGCGCTGCCGGGCAGCCAGAGGTCTTCCAGGATGGTCGGCACGCCGGCAAATGACAGCACACGACGCACCTGCAGCACGGCGTCTCCCGAGCGCAGGGCCAGAGTACGGGCAATCTCGGCGTTGGCGCGCAGACGCTTGCAATCCACGATGCGGCGCTGGGCCGGGCCTTCGCTGGCCACATCGCCGTTGTCGGGCACCAGCTTGAGGAAGCGGTACTGCACATGGTGCTCGGCATGGGTGGCCACAAAAGTGCCTTTGCCCTGGCGGCGCACCAGCAGGTTGTCACTGGCGAGCTCGTCAATGGCTTTGCGCACCGTTCCCTGGCTAACCCGGTAGCGGGTTGCCAGCTCGGTTTCGCTGGGAATGGCCTCGCCGGGCTTCCACTCGCCCGATTGCAGGCTTTGCAGGATCAGGCCCTTGATCTGCTGGTACAGCGGGCTGAACGCTGGTGCCGGGGTGCCCTGGTCCAGGGTGCTCGTCTCCATCGTCATCGATGTGTTTTCCTGGGTTGGTGATGCCCGATCCGGGCCGTGTCGCTCGCTAGATCATATCTTATATAAGACATAAGACAAATTGACCCTTGAGGGTTTTCGAGGGTACACTTGACAGTTGTTCCGTTTTTGTCATCACTCACTTTTTCTGGAGTTTTCAAT
>CAYSIY010000284.1:0-2544 GCA_964431215.1 uncultured Limnohabitans sp. | reverse complement strand
TTCAACGACCCTCAAGCATCGGAACAATCGGGATCTGACCCCAATGAACCAATTAACCAGGAGCCTCAGCATGATCAAGTACACCGAAGACCACGAATGGATCCGCGTCGAGGGCGATGTCGCCGTCGTCGGCATCACCCACCATGCGCAGGACGCGCTGGGTGATGTGGTGTTTGTGGACCTGCCCGCAGTGGGCCAGTCCTTTGCCCAGAGAGATGTGGCCGGTGTGGTCGAGTCGGTCAAGGCCGCCGCCGACGTCTACATGCCCGTGACCGGCGAGATTGTCGAGGTCAACGAGGGCCTGCGCAGCGACCCGGCCCTGGCCAACAGCGACCCGCTGGGCCAGGGCTGGTTCTTCAAGGTCAAGCTGACGCAGCCCGCCGAAGTCGATGCCTTGCTTGACGAGACGGCCTACAAGCAGTTCACCGCCGCCTGACAGCGCTGTAATTTCCATGCGATGAACTGTCATTCCCGCGAAAGCGGGAATCCAGGGATGCCCGCTCCCCGCTTACGCGGGGGTGACGCTTTTTCGCGGAAATGACACCCCAAAAGCCTTGGGTGGGTGGCATGCCGTGCCACCTGCCGAATGTTTTAAACGGAGACCGCCATGCTGATGTCTGCCCACCGCCCCCTTGGGGATCTTGAAAACCCGTCCGAATTCATCGCGCGCCACATCGGCATCGGCGCGCAGGACGAGATGCACATGCTCAGCGTCATCGGCGAGGCCTCGCGCCGCGCCCTGATCGGGTCCATCGTGCCACGCTCGATTGCCCGCAGCCAGGCCATGCAACTGCCCGCGCCGGTCACCGAAGCCGCCGCGCTGGACGAGCTCAAGCAAATTGCACGCAAGAACAAACTCTTCAAGAGTTTCATCGGTCAGGGTTACCACGGCACACACACGCCCGGCGTCATCCTGCGCAACATCCTCGAAAACCCCTCGTGGTACACCGCTTACACGCCTTACCAGGCCGAGATTTCGCAAGGCCGCATGGAAGCGCTGGTCAACTTCCAGACCATGGTCTGCGACCTCACCGGCATGGCCATTGCCAACGCCTCCATGCTCGACGAAGCGACCGCCGCCGCCGAAGCCATGACGCTGGCCAAGCGCTCGGTCAAGGCCAAAGGGCAGCGTTTCATCGTCGCGGGCGATGCGCATCCGCAGACCATCGAGGTCATCCGGACCCGCGCCGAGCCGCTGGGCATCGAGGTGGTGCTGGCCGAGAGCGAAGCGCATTGGAACGAGTTGCTGCAGGGCGACGACTATTTCGCGGTGCTGGAGCAATACCCCTCCACCTCGGGGCGGCTGGGCCAGGACACCGGTGACACCCTCCGGGTGCATGCCAAGGGGGCCGCTTACATCGTGGCGGCCGATCTGCTGGCGCTGACCCTCCTCAAGCCCCCGGGCGAGTGGGACGGTGGCGGTGCCCACGGTGCCGACATTGTGGTGGGCACCACCCAACGCTTTGGCATGCCCATGGGGGCCGGCGGTCCGCATGCGGCCTTCATGGCCTGCCGCGATGAGTACAAACGCTCCCTGCCCGGCCGCCTGGTGGGCGTGAGCGTGGATGCGCACGGCCAGCCGGCCTATCGCCTGGCGCTGCAGACCCGCGAGCAGCACATCCGCCGCGAAAAGGCCACCTCCAACATCTGCACCGCGCAGGTGCTGCCGGCCGTTGTGGCCAGCATGTACGCGGTCTACCACGGCCCCGAAGGCCTCCAGCGGATTGCGCAGCGCATCGCCAGTTACACCGCGGTGCTGGCCAGCGGGCTGCAGCAGATGGGCTACACGCTGGTCCACGCGCAGGCCTTTGACACCCTGAGCCTGCAAGTGGGGGCCGATCGTGCGCGCGAATTGGCGCAAGGCGCGGTGCAGCGCGGAATGAACCTCCGCGTGATGTGGGACGACCATGTCAGTCTGGCGCTCGACGAAACCACCACCCGCGACGACATCCAGCGTCTTTGGGAGGTGTTCGCCAGCCCGGGGCAGGCGCTGCCCGACATCGAGCGCTTCGAAAAAGGCATCGCCCCGCTCATTCCCGAGTCGCTGCGCCGCACCAGCGCCTTCCTGACGCACCCGGTCTTCAACCGCTACCACTCCGAGACAGGCATGCTGCGCTACATCCGCCAGCTCTCCGACAAGGACCTGGCCCTGGACCGCACCATGATCCCGCTGGGCTCGTGCACCATGAAACTCAACGCCACCAGCGAGATGATCCCGATCACCTGGCCCGAGTTCGCGCAGATTCACCCCTTTGCGCCGGCCGACCAGTTGCAGGGCTATGCCGAGCTGGACCAGCAACTGCGCGACTGGCTGTGCCAGGCCACCGGCTACCAGGGCATCAGCCTGCAGCCCAATGCGGGCAGCCAGGGCGAATACGCCGGCCTGCTGGTCATTGCCGCCTACCACCGCGCCCGGGGCCAGGGCCACCGCAACATCTGCCTGATCCCCTCCAGCGCGCACGGCACCAACCCGGCCAGCGCCCAGATGGCGGGCATGCAGGTGGTGGTGACCCGATGCGACGAGCAGGGCAATGTGGATCTGGA
>CAYSIY010000283.1:0-2546 GCA_964431215.1 uncultured Limnohabitans sp. | reverse complement strand
CAACAGCCTTCTAAGCTGTGGGTCGGGGGTTCGATTCCCTCCGGACAGGCCACCCCCTCAATGCTGGCTCTTGCCCGCTGACGCTCGGGCCGCAGACTTGCCCGGGCTTGCCGGGGCCGTGGCCACCTGCTGTGCGCGTGCCATGTTCTGGCGCATCCCCCCCCACACGCTGTCAAAGGCCTGCATCGCATTGCGCAGGTAAGCCATCGCGTCCCCGGGATGACCCGCCAGGGCTGGAGACGACGCCCCCATCCAGGCATTCATCTGACGGCCCAGACTCTCCCACTGCGCCTCAAACAAACGCCCTGCATCGAGCCCCGTCCCGGAAGCAAGACCCGCCAGCCGCGCGCCGTATTCGGCTGATCGTTCCGCAAAAGGTTTGAACGCGGTGGTTTGCCACTGCATGGCGCTGGCCAGATCGCGCACCTCGCAGGCCGCCTGGCAACAATGGGCCATGTCCTCAATCGACTCACGGCCAACCTGCAGGTTCGTGTCCATCCATTTCGCGAGTTCGTCGAGTGTTGTATCGGCCATCTCGAACCATTGACCAACGCTGGCTTTCTGCATGGCCTGGAGATCTGGGGTGCTCATCATGTGCTGCTCCTGAAAGGAAAAAGTCCGGAACCCGGAACAGGGTCTGGAATGCGACGATTGTCGGCACCGGTCCTGCTGCTGGCCATTGATCTTTCGATCAGATCCCCCGCGTTCAAGGTGTGCGGCAACACGCCGGGAATATGTCTTTTTTTGCATGAATGAAAGCGTATCAGGGATTTACCTGAGTGCACCCCAGCAAAAACAAGCAAGATAATGCATACACCGGCCCGTCAGCTTCGGTATGCTGAAGCTGTCCGGAACGTGGACAAGACATTGGAAACACACACCAGGAGACCGTGATGCACACCCCCCTTCATCGCCGCCAGATCCTCAGCCAGGGTGCCGCCCTGATGGGCACCGCCGCATGCGGCCTGCTGCTGCCTCAGCACGTGCTGGCGCAAAGCGGCAAGATCCGCGTCGGCCTGATGCTGCCCTACACCGGCACCTTTGCCCAACTGGGGGTGGCCATCGAGAACGGCGTGCGCCTGGCGATCAACGAACAGGGGGGCAAGCTCGGCGGCCGCGAGATCGAATGGTTCAAGGTGGACGACGAATCCGAACCGGCCAAGGCGATTGAGAACGCCAACAAGCTGGTGCAGCGTGACAAGGTCGATGTGCTGATCGGCACCGTCCACTCGGGCGTGCAGATGGGCATCCACCGTGTCGCCCGCGAAAGCGGTGTGCTCAACCTGATCCCCAACGCCGGTGTGCACATTGCCACCCGGCAGCAGTGCGCCCCCAATGTGTTCCGGACCAGCTTCTCCAACAGCCAGCCCACCATGGCGCTGGGCGAAGCCATGGTCAAGCGCGGCCACAAGAAAGCGGTGTGGATCACCTGGAAGTACGCGGCGGGTGATGAGGCTTTTGAAGGCTTCAGGGACAGCTACACCAAAGCCGGCGGCACCATCGTCAAGGAGCTCGGCCTGCCCTTCCCCAATGTCGAGTTCCAGGCCCTGCTGACGGAAATCGCCGCCCTCAAGCCCGATGCCGTGGCCTGCTTTTTTGCCGGTGGTGGCGCGGCCAAGTTCATCCGGGACTACGCGGCCGCCGGACTCAAGGACAAGATCCCGCTGTACGGTTCGGGCTTCCTGACCGAAGGCGTGCTCGAAGCAGCGGGTCCGGCCGCTGAAGGGGTGCTGACCACCCTGCACTACGGCGACAGCATCGAGACCCGACGCAACAACGAATTCCGTCTGAACTACGCCAAGAGCTTCAAGATGCAGCCCGATGTGTATGCGGTACAGGGCTACGACACCGGCTTGCTGCTCATTCATGGCGCCAACGCGGTCAAGGGCGATCTCTCGAACAAGGCCGCCCTCTACAAAGCCATGGAAGGTGCCAGCATCGACAGCCCGCGCGGCAAATGGACCATGAGCAAGGCCCACAACCCGATTCAGGACATTTATCTGCGCCAGGTCGTGGGCAAGGAAAACAAGGTCATCGGCGTCGCCGCCAAGGCCCTGGCCGATCCGGGTACGGGCTGCCGCCTGTGAGGCATCAGGATGACTGGCACGGTGTGCCATGACCTCGTCGCCTGAGGCGACTTCATGACTGGCAGTGCGCCGTGCGCGCCTGCCAAAACCTCTTTCATGCGCGATGCGCGTCATGTCGGTGCGGCCAGGCACCGGATCATTTTTCATTGCCCTGCATGGACTTCATCAACTTCCTCATCCAGCTGCTCAACAGCGTCCAGTATGGGCTGCTGCTGTTCATGCTGGCGGCCGGCCTGACGCTGATCTTCGGCATCATGGGCGTGGTCAACCTTGCGCACGGCAGCTTTTACATGCTGGGCGCCTACCTGGCCTGGTCGCTGTCTTCCATGCTCGGCAGCTTCACCCTGGCCGTCGTCGCGGGCACGGCCCTGTCCGTGGTTTTCGGCCTGCTGCTGGAAAAACTGCTCTTCAGGCACTTCTACCACCGCGACCACCTCGACCAGGTGCTGCTGACCTTCG
>CAYSIY010000282.1:0-2556 GCA_964431215.1 uncultured Limnohabitans sp. | reverse complement strand
TGTTCGTAATAGGTCAGCCAGTCGGCGCTGCGACCGGCACCGATGTATTGCACCAGGCCAAAGTAGCCCATGCCCGAGAGCGCGGGCGGGTGCGGGTCCACCGTGGGGATGGGCTTGAAGTCGATGTCGTAGATCGAGAACTCCTGCCAGCGGTCGACAAAATAAAAGCGGCTGCGGCCCGGGCCATGGATGGCCGGAATGTGCAGCTCCATGGCCTGTGCCTGGCTGGGCACCCCCCAGGCCCCCAGCGCCAGGCAGCGGGTGTGCGCCTTGAGGGCGTCCTGCACCCGAAAAGCCACCGCCGAGATCACCGGTTGCCCGGCAACGGTATCGCTCACGCGGGCATCGTCAGGGCTGGCATTGACCACCAGATTCATGTCGCCCTGGCGGTAAAGCGTGACCTCGCGCGAGCGGTGGCGGGCCACCGGGCGAAAACCCATGTTCTCCAGCACCTGGCCCAGGGCCTGCGGGCGGCTGGTGGCGTATTCGATGAACTCAATGCCGGCAATGCCCAGGCGGTTGGGCATCTCAGGAACGGCTTCACGGTCGACGTTGCGCAGGTTCATGACCAGCTCCTTGGGGCATCAGTAACTCAGTTGGGCCAAACGCCGCAGCGCTTCGGCCGTGGTGCTGGGCAAGCCAAAAAACTCCAGGTAGGCCGGGATCTGCTCAAAGAGCATGTCAGCGCCCACCTGGGTGGGGCAGCCGCGCGCCTGCGCGGCGGCCAAAAAGGCGGTCGTCTCGGTACGCATCACCACCTCGCCCACGAAGGTCTCGGGTGACAGGCGCGTGACGTCCATCGGCAAGGGGTCGCCTTCGTTCATGCCCATGGGGGTGGCGTTGACCACCAGATCGTGGTCAGCGGGATCGTTCGATCCGGTCTGCACCGCAATGAGCGGATGGTGCTTCTGCAGGCGCTTTGCCAAGGCTTGGCAAGCGTCGGCATTCACATCAAACAGGCTGATGGCGGCAATGCCCGCGCCTGCCAGAGAGGCGGCAATCGCGCTGCCCACGCCACCGGTGCCCACCACCAGCGCACGCTTGCCGCTCAAGTCAAAACCCTTGCGCTGCACGCCCCGCACAAAGCCCGCGCCGTCGAACATGTCGCCCACCAGGCGGCCATCGGCCAGCTTCCTGACGGCATTGCAGGCTCCGGCCACGCGCACCGTGGGCGTGACCTCGTCGAGCAGGTCCACCACCGCGACCTTGTGCGGCATGGTGATCAGCGCACCCCGGGTGTTTTCGAGCGAAAAGATGGCCTTGAGGAAAGCCGGGAA
Source organism: uncultured Limnohabitans sp. (assembly GCA_964431215.1). Taxonomy (GTDB): domain Bacteria; phylum Pseudomonadota; class Gammaproteobacteria; order Burkholderiales; family Burkholderiaceae_C; genus Limnohabitans_A. The sequence goes on along the minus strand of CAYSIY010000282.1, from coordinate 1,279 downwards.
GTGCTCGGGCTTGCAGCCCATGGGCACCACCAACGCATTGATCCCCGCCGCTTCAAACCAGGGGTTGTAGATCATCGGCGACTTGAAGGTGTGCGTCGGGTAGCCGATGTGGGCAATGATTTCGGTGTGGCCGTTGATCATGACGGGCTCAGGCAGGTCCGGGGAAAAGGTGCTGGGGCTGGCCCATGGGCGGGCCGAGGAACACCGCAGGCGTCAGCGCTGCGGTGTTCGTGGCCATTACTTGCCAGGCTTCTTGCTGGCGGCTTTTTCGATCTCGCCCTGCAGTTCCTTGACCAGGTCCTGGCCTACGGTCACGCCGTACTTGGCGGTCACCGGGCGCAGCTTGTCGCGCAGCTTGCCCAGCTCGGCGTCAGAGAACTGGCTCACCTGCATGCCGTTTTTCTTCATGTTGTCGAGGGCGGAAGCCACCAGACCGCGCGCCTGCTCACGCTGGTACCTGGACGAAGCGGCCACAGCCTCGGCAACGATCTTTTTCTGGTCGGCATTCAAACCGTCCCAGAATTTCTTGCTGATCAGCACCGACTGCGGGTTGTACTGGTGGTTGGAAATCACCACGTGCTTCTGCACCTCAAAGAACTTGTTGGCGTTGATCACGGTGAGGGGGTTTTCCTGACCGTCAATGGCTTTTTGCTCCAGCGCGGAGTAGACCTCGGGGAAAGGCAGCGGCGTGGGGTTGGCCCCCAATGCCCTGACCCAGTCCACATTGATCGGGTTGGGGATCACGCGCAGCTTGAGGCCTTCGAGGTCTTCGACCTTGTTGACAGCGCGCTTGCTGTTGGTGATCTGGCGAAAGCCCAGCTCGAAATAACCCAGACCCACCAGGCCCTTGTCCTGCAGGCGGGCGTGCATTTTCTGACCGAAGGGGCCATCGACCACGGCATCGGCCACGGCTTCATTGGGGAACATGAAGGGGAAATCAAAGATCGCGAATTCCTTGACCTGCGAGGCCAGGATGCCGGAGTTCATCGACACCATCTCCAGGGTGCCGCCCTGCAGGGCAGAGACATTGGCCTGGTCATTGCCCAGCGTGCCACCGGGGAACAAATTGACCTTGATCTTGCCGCCAGACTTGGACTCGACAAGCTCCTTGAACTTCTCCATGCCCATCACGATGGGATGGCCCTTGGGGTTCTGGGTGGCGAACTTGATGGTCTTGTCCTGTGCCATCGACACGCCAGCGGCCGCCAGGGCCACGGATGCGATCAGGGTCTTGATGAAGATGCGTTTCATGCTTGTCTCCGAATTGAAGGACGTACGC
>CAYSIY010000281.1:0-2559 GCA_964431215.1 uncultured Limnohabitans sp. | reverse complement strand
AGCGGCACCCAGCCTTTTTGCCAGGCGTAGCCCAGGATCATCGGATTGACGTAAATCGTGTCGCCCAAAAGCTGTCTGGCCATGTGGTCGGCATCGAAAAGACTCACGCCGGCCTGGCCGACCTGGCGTGTGATTTCCGCCACGCATTGTTCGGCCGGGTTTTGCCAGTTGCCGTTTTTCACAAACGCGGCGGTGGGTGTGCTGTGGGTGTTGAGCGCCACATGGGTTCGGCCTGCTTGCATGCGCAGCAAGGTTTCCTTGCTGGCCGCCACGATCGGGTCGCAGCCCAGAATCAGGTCGGCCGAGGCCATGCCCACGCGGGTGGTGGCAATTTCGGCCTGGGTCGGGGCCAGGATCACGTGGCTCCAGGTGGCACCGCCCTTTTGGGCCAGGCCCGCGGCGTCTTGCGTGACGATGCCTTTGCCCTCGATGTGTGCGGCCATGCCCAGCAACTGACCGATGGTGATCACGCCCGTGCCCCCCACGCCCGCCACCACCATGCCCCAGGGACGCTGCAGACCGGCCTGCTGCGGCTCGAGCAGCTCGCCCAAGGCGGCAGGCGATGGGGTCTGTGATCTGGCTTTCTTCTTGAGCTGTCCGCCTTCGACGGTGACGAAGCTCGGGCAAAAGCCCTTGAGGCAGCTCGTGTCCTTGTTGCAGGTGCTTTGGTTGATGGTGCGCTTGCGGCCGAACTCGGTTTCCAGCGGCTCCACCGACAGGCAGTTGGACTGCACGCCGCAGTCGCCGCAGCCTTCGCAAACGGCTTCGTTGATCATCACGCGTACGGCGGGGTCGACCACGGTGCCGCGCTTGCGGCGGCGGCGTTTTTCGGTCGCGCAGGTCTGGTCGTAAATGATGACGGTGGTGCCCTGGATCTCGCGCATCTCGCGCTGGATGCGGTCGAGTTCGTCGCGGTGGTGAACCGCCACGCCCTCGGCCAGTGCGACGCCCCGGTACTTTTCGGGTTCATCGGTCACCACGTCAATGCGCCGGACGCCTTCGGCCCGCATGCTTTGCGCAATTTGCACGACCGAATGGCCTTCGGGGCGTTCGCCCACCGGCTGCCCACCCGTCATCGCCACCGCATCGTTGTACAGGATCTTGTAGGTGATGTTCACCCCCGCCGCCACACTCTGGCGTACCGCCAGAATGCCGCTGTGGAAATAGGTGCCGTCGCCGAGGTTGGCGAACATGTGCGGCGTGGTGCTGAAGGGCTGCTGACCTACCCAGGGCACGCCTTCGCCGCCCATCTGGGTGAAGCCGGTGGTGCTGCGGTCCATCCACAGGGTCATGAAGTGGCAACCAATGCCGGCCATGGCACGTGAGCCTTCGGGCACGCGGGTGCTGGTGTTGTGTGGACAGCCCGAACAAAACCAGGGCGTGCGGTCGGCCGCAGGGCCCAGGGTGAGCGCCTGCATCGACTTTTCCTTGGCATCGAGCAGCGCCAGATGCGCATCGATGCGGGCGGTGGTGTCGGCATCGATGCCGAGTTTCTTCAGGCGCTTGGCGATGGCGCGGGCGATGATGGCCGGGTTCAGATCGGCGTTGGCGCGCAGCAGGGTGTTGGCGCTGGGGTTGGGCATGGACCACTCGCCGCCGCGGCCACCGAAGGGCCCCTCTGTGTCCCGGTCACTGCCCACATCGTCGAATTTGCCCAGCACATCGGGGCGCACATCGTTGCGCCAGTTGTAGAGCTCTTCCTTGAGCTGGTATTCGATGACCTGGCGCTTTTCCTCCACCACCAGGATCTCGCGCAGGCCGGTGGCGAACTCGCGCGTGGTCTGCGCCTCCAGCGGCCACACCACAGCGACCTTGTGCAGGCGGATGCCCAGACGCTGGCAAGTGGCGTCATCGAGCCCGAGGTCCAGCAGGGCCTGGCGCGTGTCATTCCAGGCCTTGCCGCTGGCCATGATGCCAAAACGGTCGTGCGCGCTTTCTATGACGTTGTGGTTGAGCCGGTTGGCCCGGACATAGGCCAGCGCCGCATACCACTTGGTGTCGAACAGGCGGGCTTCCTGTTCGAGAGCGGTATCGGGCCAACGGATGTGCACCCCACCGGCCGGCATCTCGAATTCGGGCAGCACGATGTTCACCCGCTCCGGGTCGATATGGGCTGTCGCGCTGGACTCGACGATTTCCTGAATGGTCTTCATGCCCGCCCACACGCCCGCAAAGCGGCTCATGGCCAGTGCGTGCAGGCCTTGGTCGAGGATGTCCTGCACGCTGGCCGGGAAGAACACCGGCAGGCCGCAGGCCTTGAAGATGTGGTCGCTCTGGTGCGCCGCCGTCGAACTCTTGGCCACATGGTCGTCACCGGCCACGGCCAGCACGCCGCCCCAGGGCGTGGTACCGGCCATGTTGGCGTGCTTGAACACATCGGCGCAGCGGTCCACCCCCGGGCCTTTGCCGTACCAGATGCCGAACACGCCATCAAAGCGGTTGGTGCCGGGCGGGGCAAAGCCCAGCTGTTGGGTGCCCCACAAGGCTGTGGCCGCGAGTTCTTCGTTGACGCCGGGCTGGAAGACGATGTTTTGGGCCTGCAGGTACTTGCGTGCCTTC
>CAYSIY010000280.1:0-2562 GCA_964431215.1 uncultured Limnohabitans sp. | reverse complement strand
CAGCTTCAAGGGTGCCAAGCCCTACTATCAGGCGCATGACCGTGGCGTGAAGCTGATTGGCGCCACCGCCCACTACGTGACGGCCGACCTCGACGAAGGCCCCATCATCGAGCAGGACGTGACCCGCGTGGACCACAGCAAGACGGTGGAAGACCTGACGGCCATGGGCCGCGACACCGAAAGCCAGGTGCTGGCACGCGCCGTCAAGTGGCACAGCGAACACCGGGTGCTTCTCAATGGCCACAAAACGGTGATTTTTAAGTGACCCCATGAGTCTGCGCATCCCCCCCATTCAGTGCCTGCAGACTTTTGAAGCCCTGGCCCGTCTGCGCAGCGTCACACAAGCGGCCGATGAGTTGTTCGTCACGCCCAGCGCGGTCAGCCACCGCGTCAAGCAACTCGAGCAGATCATCGGCACCAAGCTGTTCGGGCGGGCCGACTTTTCTCTGACCACCGAAGGCATCGAGTACCTGGCCCATGTTCGCGAAGGCCTGGCCTCGCTGCAGCGCTTTCCACTGGCCGGCGCCACACCGGGCAGGCGCAAACTGCGGGTGGCCGTCACGCCGACCTTTGCGCGGTCCATCCTGATGCCGCGCCTCAAGCATTTCTTCGAGGCTTACCCCGAAATCGATATCACGCTGCAGGTCAGCATTCCGCTGCTGGATGTGGTGGCCGAAGACGCGGACCTGACGGTGCGTTTTGGCACCGGCCGCTACGCCGATGTGGAGCACACCTGTCTGATCAAGGACGAGGTGACGCCCATGGCCTCGCCAGCCTGGGCGCGCGAAAACGGCCCGTTCAAGACAACCGAAGACCTGGAGGGCCTGCCCCTGCTGCGCAGCCCGCTCGAACCCTGGCGCACCTGGTTCGCTGCCCACGATCTGGATTGGGCCGAGCCCGCCGAGGGCTCCTCGTTCAACGACGTCGGTCTGATGTGCGATGCGGCCGCGCAGGGCTTGGGCGTCGGTCTGGTGCGGCTCAAGCTCGCGGCACCCTGGCTGGAGTCGGGGCAATTGGTGCGCCTGTTCGAGCGCAACGTGCCCAGCCCGCATGCCCACTACCTGTGCTGGCGGGCCGGCACCATGGAGCGCTGGGAATGCGCCGCTTTTGCCGACTGGCTCAAAAGCGCATTGGCCTGAGCAGACCTGCTTTTCACGGCGGGTTCAAACTTTCTTCAAAGCACAGACCCAGCCGCGGGCGTACAGTTAGCCCCCATGAACAGCCCGATTCCTTTTGATACCGCCGCCGCTGCCGAGCGCGCCGCCCTGCAACAGCGTGTGGTGCAGGCCCTGGGCCGCGTGCTGCCGGCCGACTGCATTCTCTACACGCCCGAAGACACCACGCCTTACGAGTGTGACGGCCTGACCGCCTACCGCGAGCGGCCCCTGGTGGTGGCCCTTCCCGAAACCGAAGCGCAAGTGCAGGCCGTGCTGCGCAGCTGCCACGCGCTGCAGGTGCCGGTGGTGGCCCGAGGCGCAGGCACAGGCCTGTCGGGCGGCGCCATGCCGCACCGTATGGGCGTGACGCTGTCCATGGCGCGTTTCAACCAGATCAAAAGCGTGGACCCGGTCAGCCGAACGGCCGTGGTGCAGTGCGGCGTGCGCAACCTCGCCATCAGCGAGGCGGCGGCGCCCTACGGCCTGTATTACGCGCCGGATCCATCGAGCCAGATCGCCTGCACCATTGGCGGCAATGTGGCCGAAAACTCGGGCGGCGTGCACTGCCTCAAATACGGCCTGACCGTCCACAACGTGCTCAAGGTGCGGGGCTTCACCATCGAAGGCGAGCCGATCACCTTCGGCGGCGACGCGCTCGATGCGCCCGGCTACGACCTGCTGGCGGTGCTGGTGGGCAGCGAAGGCATGCTGGCCGTGACCATCGAAGTCACCGTCAAGCTGGTGCCCAAGCCCCAGCTGGCGCGCTGCATCATGGCCAGCTTTGACGATGTGCGCAAGGCCGGTGACGCGGTGGCCGCCGTGATCGCGGCCGGCATCATTCCGGCCGGGCTGGAGATGATGGACGGCCCCATGACCGCCGCTGTCGAGGACTTTGTTCATGCGGGCTACGACCTGAGTGCAGCCGCAATTTTGCTCTGCGAGAGCGACGGCACACCCGAAGAGGTGCAAGAGGAAATCGGTCGCATGTCGGCGGTGCTGACGGCTGCGGGTGCCACTGCGATTGCGGTGAGCGAGAACGAAGCCCAGCGCCTCAAATTCTGGAGCGGCCGCAAGAACGCCTTCCCGGCTTCGGGCCGCATCAGCCCCGACTACATGTGCATGGACTCGACCATCCCGCGCAAGCGCCTGGCCGACATCCTGCAGGCCATCTCCGAGATGGAAGAGAAATACGCCCTCAAGTGCCTGAATGTGTTTCATGCGGGCGATGGCAACCTGCACCCGCTGATCCTGTTCGATGCGAATGATCCCGACCAGTTGCGCCGCTGCGAGCTGTTTGGCGCCGACATCCTGGAGACCAGTGTGGCCATGGGTGGCACCGTCACGGGCGAGCATGGCGTGGGCATTGAAAAAGTCAACAGCATGTGCGTGCAGTTCAGTCCGGAAG
>CAYSIY010000279.1:0-2585 GCA_964431215.1 uncultured Limnohabitans sp. | reverse complement strand
TCTCGATGCCTTTGCAGTGTCCCACTTCGCTGAGCATTTCCAGGTCAAAGCGGGTGCGCTGCTCCAGGCGCTGCGCCTCGACCAGCTTGCCCATGCCCACCAGCTCTTTGAGGCGCTGGTCTAGTTCGAGTTTGATGGTCTCGATCGCTGCCAGCACCTGCTCGCGCGGCGTGACGTAATGGCTGGACGGGTACACCGTGAAACGCGGAATCTTCTGGCGGATGCGGCCCGTGAGCGGGTCAAACAACTGCAGGCTCTCGATCTCGTCGTCAAACAGCTCGATGCGGATTGCCAGCTCCGAATGCTCGGCCGGAAAGACATCAATCGTGTCGCCCCGCACCCGGAACTTGCCGCGACTGAAGTCCTGGTCATTGCGCTGGTACTGCATGCGGATCAGCTGCGCAATCACATCGCGCTGGCCCGACTTGTCACCCACCCGCAGCGTCATGATCATGCGGTGGTAGCTCTCGGGCTTGCCGATGCCGTAGATGGCCGAGACGGTGGCCACAATCACCACATCGCGCCGCTCCAGAATGCTCTTGGTACACGACAGGCGCATCTGTTCGATGTGCTCGTTGATCGCGCTGTCCTTCTCGATGAACAAGTCGCGCTGGGGCACATAGGCCTCGGGCTGGTAGTAGTCGTAATAGCTGACGAAATACTCGACCGCATTCTTCGGGAAGAACTCGCGGAACTCGCTGTACAACTGCGCCGCCAGCGTCTTGTTGGGCGCGAACACGATCGCCGGACGCCCCAGCTGCGCAATCACATTGGCCATGGTGAAGGTCTTGCCCGAGCCGGTCACGCCCAGCAGGGTCTGGAACACCTCCCCATCGCGCACGCCCTCGACCAGCGTGGCAATGGCGGTGGGCTGATCACCCGCAGGCGGATAAGGCTGGAACAGCTCAAAGGGTGAGTCCGGATAGGAGACGAACTGGCCTTGGGGGGCTTCAGACACGACTTCGGAAAGGGTTACGGGTTCAGACATTCAAATATCCGGTCAGGCAGACTCAATAACCGCCAAAAAGCACGTCCAGTGCTGAAACCACATCCGTGGACTGAGGGCGCAAGGAAACCACTGGCTGGCCCAGCCCTCGCCCTGGAATGGCCGCCAAAACAGCCGTGTCCAGTACCAGGGCCTGGCCCTGCAACCTCAACGGCAGGATTGAGCTCGTGCTGCACCGGGTCCGGATTCAAATACACATCAAACTGCGCCATGGTCAAAAAGTCCGGTACTGGGCCAGCGGCAAGCCTTCGCGCTCGATGCGCTCGTTGTACTGCTCGATGGCGGCGCTGTTTTGCTCGTTCCATCGCGCCCAATACTGGCGCTTGACCTCTTCGGCCAGCAAGGCGTCCACCGTGCGTGAGACATTCATGCCCAGTTCGCGGGCCATGGCCAGCACTTCGGCGTTGAGCGACAGGTTGGTGGCTTTCTTGGGGGCTTCTTCAAATCGCAACATGGAAACACTCCATCGGATAAGGCTGGAACAGCTCGAAAGGCGAGCCTGGATAGGAGACGAACTGGCCTTGGGGGGCTTCAGACACGACTTCGGCAAGGGTGTTGTTGGTGGGCATGACTTGACTCAAGCCGCAGCAGGACGCTGAAAAACACGAATCCTGGACGCGATTTTTTCGCGCACGGTGCGGGTTGCAATCCGCATGTCGTATTCGGTCTGCAGATTCATCCAGAAACGAGGCTCCATGTTGAAAAAAAGACCCAAACGCAGGGCTGTATCGGCGGTGATGGGACGGTGACCGTTGACCAGTTCACTGATGCGACTGGGCGGCACGTCAATGTCCGCAGCAAGCTGGCGGGCCGAGATCCCCATGGGCTTCATGAAATCCTCCAGAAGGATCTCGCCGGGGTGAATTTCATCGAGCAGTAGTGCCACATTGACCTCCTAGTGGTAATCCACAATTTCAACCTGGTAGGCACCATCGTCATGCCAGACGAAACAAATGCGCCATGGGTCATTGATCCGGATGCTGTGTTGTCCCTGCCGATCACCCTGAAGCGCTTCAATCCGGTTGCCTGGTGGGATCTTCAGGCTGGCCAATTCAGTCGCCGCATGCAACTGCAAAAGCTTGCGTCTGGCCACGCGCTCCATGTTCTTGAACCGGGGCACACTGCGGCTGCTGAACAACGCCGCCGTGTCAGGACAAGTGAACGAACGGATCATGCGGGCATTGTGTTCCGCGATACAGAATCTGTCAAATAGATTCCTCAACTCAGGCATAGCCATTCAGCCCATTAAAATCCTGGATGTATTGCGCAGATGCGCCCGCCTCAACATCGTTTCAGGAACTCCCCCATGTCCCTCTTTTCCGCCGTCGAAATGGCCCCCCGCGACCCGATCCTGGGTCTGAACGAGCAATACGCTGCCGACACCAACCCCAACAAGGTCAACCTGGGTGTGGGCGTGTACTTCGACGACGCGGGCAAGCTGCCCCTGCTGCAATGCGTGCAAGCCGCTGAAAAAGCCATGATGGACAAGCCCGCCCCGCGTGGCTACCTGCCCATCGACGGCATCGTGGCCTACGACAACGCGGTCAAGGTCCTGGTCTTTGGTGCCGACTCCGACGTG
>CAYSIY010000278.1:0-2589 GCA_964431215.1 uncultured Limnohabitans sp. | reverse complement strand
AACACCGAACTCGAAACCCGCCGCCTGAAGCTGGCCATCGACACCGTGATCAACAGCCCCGACGCCCGTGCCGAAGGCTTCGGCCAGATCAATGGCGGCCGTCTGTCGCTGATGGCCTCCCAGGTCTCGGACGCGTTCAACACCAAGACCCGCGTCAAGGTCGACGACATCTGGAACGGCTCGCTGCTGCCCACCAGCAAAGAGCTCGACATCCTGCCCAAGGGCAAGAAGTAATCCTTCAAACGGCGGTGCCCTGCATCGCCGTTTTTTGGATCAAAAACTGTATACACTTCAGCACACATTCAACTTCCGGATCGCTGCCATGTCCGAAGCCTTTGTCGATTTCCAGAACGTCTGGCTGGCCTACAACGACGAGTTGCTGGCCCAGAACCACTTTGCGGTGGAGGACATCAACCTGCAGGTACGCCAGGGCGAATTCATCGCCATCGTCGGCCCCTCGGGTTGTGGCAAGTCCACCATCATGAAGCTCACCACCGGCCTGAAGATGCCCAGCAAGGGCCGCATCCTGGTCGATGGTCAGCCGGTCACCGGGCCGCTCAAGATCAGCGGCATGGCGTTTCAGGCCCCCTCGCTCCTGCCGTGGCGCACCACCATTGACAACGTGCTGCTGCCGCTTGAAATCGTCGAGCCCTACCGCTCGAACTACAAGCAGAAAAAGGACGAGTACGTGGCCCGCGCCCGCAAGCTGCTGCAGACGGTGGGCCTGGGCGGCTACGAGGACAAATTCCCCTGGCAACTCTCGGGGGGCATGCAGCAGCGTGCCAGCATCTGCCGCGCCCTGATCCATGAGCCCAAGATGCTGCTGCTCGACGAGCCTTTTGGTGCCCTCGACGCCTTCACCCGCGAAGAGCTCTGGTGCATCCTGCGCGACCTCTGGACCGAGCAGCGCTTTAACGTCATCCTGGTGACGCACGACCTGCGCGAGTCGGTCTTCCTGGCCGACACCGTGTACGTGATGAGCAAGGGCCCGGGCCGTTTCGTGGTGAAAAAAGAGATTGACCTGCCGCGCCCGCGCGACCTCGAAATCACCTACACGCCCGAATTCACCAACATCGTGCACGAACTGCGCGGCCACATCGGGGCCATGCGCAAAAGTGGTGCCGTGATCAACCAGTAAGCGGAGGTCTGTCCATGAACAAGAAAGCCCTGGAACGCTGGTCCCCCTGGATCCTGCTGGTGTTCACCCTGCTCATCTGGGAAGGTCTGTGCCGCGCCTTCAACGTCTCGGAGTTTGTTTTCCCCAGCCCCTCCCGCATCTGGCAGCAGTTCATTGAATTCAAGGAAGTGATCGCCGGCCACGCCTGGCGCACGTTCTGGGTCACCATGGCCGGCTTTGGCATCGCCATCGTGGTGGGCGTGCTGCTGGGCTTCGTGATCGGCAGCTCGCGCATCGCCTACGCGGCGGTCTACCCGCTGATGACCGCCTTCAACGCCCTGCCCAAGGCGGCCTTCGTGCCGATTCTGGTGGTCTGGTTCGGCATCGGCATCGGCCCGGCCATCCTGACGGCCTTCCTGATCAGCTTCTTCCCCATCATGGTCAACATCGCCACCGGCCTGGCCACCCTCGAGCCCGAACTCGAAGACGTGCTGCGGGTGCTGGGTGCCAAGCGCTGGGATGTGCTGGTCAAGGTCGGGCTGCCGCGCTCCATGCCGTACTTTTACGGCTCGCTCAAGGTGGCCATCACCCTGGCCTTTGTGGGCACCACCGTGTCCGAAATGACCGCCGCCAACGAAGGCATTGGCTACCTGCTGATCTCGGCCGGTTCGGCCATGCAGATGGGCCTGGCCTTTGCAGGCCTGGTGGTGGTGGGGGCCATGGCCATGGTCATGTACGAGCTCTTCAGCTACGTCGAAAGGCACACCACCGGCTGGGCACACCGCGGCTCGCAGGGCGAGTGAGGACAGGGCCTGCCGCTACAATGGCGGCTTCGGAAGTGTGGCAGAGTGGTCGATTGCACCGGTCTTGAAAACCGGCGGCCCGCAAGGGTCCGTGAGTTCGAATCTCACCGCTTCCGCCAAAAAAGCCCCTCAAAAAAAGCGCCCGAGGGCGCTTTTTTTCATGCGGCAGAGCGGACGCAGGCGACCGCCCAAGGCCTGCGGACCTGCCGCTCAGGTGTCCTTGCTGATCTTGATGCTCGGAAACTTGCTGGAAAAATCCTTGGCCTTGGCGGCCACCTTGATGGCCACCTGACGCGCCACCGCCTTGTAAATGCCGGCGACCTCGCCGTCCGGATCGGACACCACGGTGGGCCTGCCGTTGTCGGCCTGCAGGCGGATCTGCAGGTTCAGGGGCAGCGCCCCGAGGTAATCAATGCCTTTTTCGTCGGCGTAGCGCTTGCCGCCACCCTCGCCAAAAATATGTTCGACATGGCCGCAGTTCGTGCAGACATGCACCGCCATGTTCTCGACCACGCCCAGGATCGGCACGCCGACCTTCTCGAACATGGCCACGCCTTTGCGGGCGTCCAGCAGGGCGATGTCCTGCGGCGTGGTCACGATCACCGCGCCGGTCATCGGCACACGCTGACTCAGGGTGAGCTGAATGTCGCCGGTGTAAGCAACGGTTAA
>CAYSIY010000277.1:0-2592 GCA_964431215.1 uncultured Limnohabitans sp. | reverse complement strand
ACAAGATTCTGGGCATGGGCGAAGGCTTTGGCTCTGCGGCCATTCCCGTCGACGGTTTCTGCGTGCGCGTGGGTGCCATGCGCTGCCACAGCCAGGCCCTGACCTTCAAACTGAAAAAAGACGTGCCCGTGGCCGACATCGAAGCCATGATCGCCGCCGACAACGCATGGGTCAAACTGGTGCCCAACACCCGCGAAGCCACCCTCCGTGATCTGACACCCGTGGCTGTGACCGGCACCATGACCATCCCGGTCGGTCGCGTGCGCAAACTGGCCATGGGCCCCGAGTACCTGGGCGCGTTCACCATCGGTGACCAGCTGTTGTGGGGCGCGGCCGAGCCGCTGCGCCGCATGCTGCGCATCCTGCTGGAGGCCTGAGCATGAGGCTGCGTACGTGCCTGGGTGCCCTGCTGCTGGTGCTGACCTGCGGCCAGAGTGTGCTGGCGCGGGACACCTCGGCTGTGCCCAAGACCGTGACGGTGGAGGCCGGCGACACCGCCACCTCGCTGGCCCAGAAGCTGCGTCCGGAGGGCGCCACCCTGCAGCAGACACTAGTCGCCCTGTGGCGCGCCAATCCGCGTGCCTTTGGTCACGGTGAGCTCAACCATCTGCTGCAGGGAGCCACCCTGAAAGTGCCAAGCGAACGCCAGATCCTGAGCCTGTCGCCCGCACGGGCGCATGCCCTGGTGGTGGAACAGGTCGATAACTTCCAGGTCTTTGTGCGGCAACAACACCCCTCCCCAGCCGCTGCCGCCAGCGCATCCGTGGCCGGCCTGGACGCAAGCCAATGGGCACATGCTCTGGCCGAGGCCCAGGCCATCAAGGACGCGCTGGAGCAGCAGAGCCGCGACACCCAGACCCGACTGGCCCAGCTCGAAAAAAACATCCAGACCCTGCAGGCCATGCAATCGGCCTCCAGCCCGGGCACTCCAGCAAGTGCCGTGAATGCCGCAACTGCGGCGAGCGAGGCGGCATCGGAATCGGTGAATCCCCCCACGACCGAGGCTTCGGCACCCGAAGCCTCGGCATCGGAAGCTTCGGCACCTGTGGCCGAAGCATCCAGCACGGCCAGCGAACCGGCGTCGGCGTCGGCATCCGGCACGGGGTTGGCGCTGCCTGAGCCCGTGCTCTGGACAGCAGGGTTGCTGGCGGTGATGCTGGTACTGGCCCTGGCCATCCGCAGGGGCAGTCGCACGTCACCCCCCACCCAGGCCAGCCCCATCGACATCCCGCCCCAAATGGCCCGCATCGACCTCAACCTGGACAGGCCACCCTCCGGACCGGCCGGACAGCAGGACCCCCGCCCGTGAGACTGGCACTGGGGGTCAGCTACAACGGCCAGCCCTATCTGGGCTGGCAAAGCCAGCCCTCGGGCCAGACCGTTCAGGACCAGCTGGAAAAAGCCCTTTCCGATTTTTGCGCCCAGCCCGTCACCACCCTCTGTGCCGGCCGCACCGATGCAGGCGTGCATGGGCTGATGCAGGTGGTGCATCTGGACACCGAGCTGCATCGGGAGCCGTTTTCGTGGGTGCGCGGCACCAACCGGTTTTTGCCATCCGACATTGCGGTGCAGTGGGCGCAGCCGGTCCCCGGGACTTTTCATGCCCGCGCCAGCGCTCTCGCTCGCCGCTATGTGTATGTGCTGCTCGAATCGCCGGTGCGACCGGCCCTGGAGTCGGGCCGCGTGGGCTGGTCGTTCAAGCCGCTCAATGAGGCCGCCATGCGCGAGGCGGCGCAGCACCTGCTGGGCGAGCACGATTTCAGTTCCTTTCGGGCCAGCGCCTGCCAGGCCCTGAGCCCCGTCAAGACGCTGCACCGCATCGACATCCACCGGCGTGGCCCGGAAATGGCGCGGTATTGGCGTTTCGAATTCGAGGGCAACGCCTTTTTGCACCACATGATCCGCAACATCATGGGCTGCCTGGTCCTGGTGGGCTGTGGCGTGCATGCGCCCGACTGGATGCGCCAGGTGCTGCAGGCCAGGAGCCGCGACGCGGCAGCCCCCACCTTTGCCCCGGACGGTCTGTACTTTGCCGGTCCGGTCTATGCGCCAGAATGGGGGCTGCCGAGCACCACCCCTGCATTTGACTGGCTGCCATGAGCGATCCGACACGCACTTTCTCCCGCACCCGCATCAAGATGTGCGGCTTCACCCGCGAAGCCGATGTTCAGGTCGCTGTGCAGGCCGGTGCCGACGCGATCGGTTTCGTGCTCTACCCGCCCAGTCCGCGTGCGGTGAGCCTCGAACGCGCCGCCGCGCTGGCCGCCTTGCTGCCCGCATTTGTCACGCCGGTGCTGCTGTTCGTCAATGAAACCCCTGCACAGGTGCAGGCGGCCTGCGCCGCCGTGCCGGGCGCCCTGCTGCAGTTCCATGGTGACGAACCCCCCCCCTATTGCGAACAAATGAGCCGCCTGACCGGCCGACCGCACCTCAAGGCGGCGCGAATCCCTCTGGAAGCCGCCGGCAGCTTCGAGTTGCTAGAATTTGCGCAACTTCACCACCACGCCCAGGCCATCCTGCTCGACGCCCACGTCGAGGGTTTTGGCGGCGGCGGCAAGGCTTTCAATTGGTCACTCCTGCCACCAAGCGTCA
>CAYSIY010000276.1:0-2611 GCA_964431215.1 uncultured Limnohabitans sp. | reverse complement strand
TTGACCACTTCGCGGGCATCACTCACAAATTTGTTGGCCAACTGGCTCACGTGGACCAGACCGTCCTGGTGCACGCCCAAGTCCACAAACGCGCCGAACTGGGCCACGTTACTGACCGTGCCCTCCAGCACCATGCCCTCTTTCAGGTCCTTGATGTCTTCCACACCGTCGGCCAGGCGGGCGACCTTGAAGTCCGGGCGCGGATCGCGGCCGGGTTTTTCCAGCTCGCCCAGAATGTCCTTGATGGTGATGGCCCCGAATTTTTCGCTGACGAACAGCTCAGGCTTGAGCGGTTTGAGCACCTCCGGGCGGCCCATGATCTCCTGCACCGGCTTGCCCGTCTTGAGCAGGATCTGCTCGACCACCGGATAGGTTTCGGGGTGAACGCCGGTCATGTCCAGCGGGTTGTCGCCACCCCGGATGCGCAAAAAGCCCGCGCTTTGCTCGAAGGTCTTGGCCCCCAGGCCGGTGACCTTGAGCAGGTCCTGACGACTGCGGAAGGCCCCATTGGCCTCACGCCAGCGCACCACGGCCTTGGCCACCGAACCCGACAGGCCCGACACGCGCGCAAGCAGCGGCACGCTGGCGGTATTAAGGTCCACGCCCACCGAGTTCACGCAGTCTTCGACCACGGCGTCCAGCGTCCTGGCCAGCTCGCTCTGGTTCACGTCGTGCTGGTACTGGCCCACGCCAATCGATTTGGGGTCAATCTTGACCAGTTCGGCCAGCGGGTCTTGCAGGCGGCGGGCAATCGAGGCGGCACCTCGCAGGCTGACATCGACATCGGGCATTTCCTGGCTGGCGTATTCGCTGGCCGAATAGACCGAAGCGCCCGCCTCGCTGACGACCACCTTGGTGATGCTGTGTTCGGGGTGCAGCTTGGCCAGTTGCTTGATCAGGTCGCCGGCCAGCTTGTCGGTTTCTCGGCTGGCGGTGCCGTTGCCAATCGCGATCAGATTGACCTCGTGCTTCTCGCACAGCTTGGCCAGGGTGTAGAGCGAGCCCTCCCAGTCCTTGCGGGGCTCGTGGGGGTAGACGGTGGCGGTGTCGACCAGCTTGCCCGTGGCGTCCACCACGGCCACTTTCACGCCGGTGCGGATGCCCGGGTCCAGACCCATGACCACCCGGGGGCCTGCGGGTGCGGCCAGCAGCAGATCGCGCAGGTTATCGCCAAACACCTTGATCGCCACTTTTTCGGCTTCCTCGCGCAGGCGGGCAAACAGATCGCGCTCGGTGGAGAGGCTGAGCTTGACGCGCCAGGTCCAGGCCACGCATTTGCGGATCAGGTCGTCCGAGGGGCGGCCCGCATGGCTCCAGCCCAGATGCAGGGCGATCTTGCCCTCGGCGATGCTCGGCTTGCCCGGCTCGGGTTCGACCGGGAGCACCAGTTTGGCGTCCAGCATTTCCAGCGCCCGACCCCGGAACACCGCCAGCGCCCGGTGGCTGGGCACCCGGCCAATGGGCTCGTCGTAGTCAAAGTAATCGCGAAACTTGGCCACGTCGGGGTGGTTTTCGTCCTTGCCGTCGGCCAGCTTGCTTTTGAAGAGGCCTTCGTTCCACAGCCATTCGCGCAGGGTTTGCACCAAAGACGCGTCTTCGGCCCAGCGCTCGGAAAGCAGGTCGCGCACTCCATCGAGCACGGCTGCGGTGGTGCTGAAGTCGGCACCTTCCATCGCGCCGGCGGGCAGCACAAAGGCAGCGGCTTCGGCGTGCGGGTCGAGCGTGGGGGCGGCAAACAGCTTGTCGGCCAGGGGCTCCAGCCCGGCTTCGCGGGCGATCATGCCCTTGGTGCGGCGCTTGGGCTTGTAGGGCAGGTAAAGGTCTTCAAGCTCTTGCTTGGTGGGCGCAGCCTCAATGGCGGCCAGCAGTTCTGGCGTGAGCTTGCCTTGCTCCTGGATGCTCTTGATAACGGCGGCGCGGCGGTCTTCGAGTTCGCGCAGATAGCCCAGGCGGTATTCGAGCTCACGCAACTGGACATCGTCGAGCCCGCCAGTGACCTCCTTGCGGTAACGGGCAATGAAGGGGACGGTCGCACCGCCGTCGAGCAGTTCAACAGCGGCCCTGACCTGCTCGGGTCGGATCTGGATTTCGGTGGCCAACTGGGCCAGGATTTTTTGCATGGGGAGCGCAGAGTCAGACAGAAAGCGGGGGAGTTTGCCACAAGGCCCCTGCCCTCTGTCTGGCCTCGAACTGACCTCGATGAGGCGTTCACAGGCAGGCGGGGATGGACCCCGGATCAAGTCCGGGGTGACGAGAGCCGGACGTGCGGGTGGCGGACGGGCAGTCCGCGCCCTGGACTCAGCGTTGCGGGCTGCGCAGGGCTTGGCGCAGAGCCTCGCCCACTTCGGGTTTGGACGCAAACGGATCGGGCGGGTTGGTGCCCATGACGATGGCTTCCATGCGTTGCTGCACATTGCCCAGCGCCTTGGGGTGGCTGTAAATATAGAACTGCCCGGCGCTCACAGCGTCAAAGACCTTCTGCGCCACTTCTGCCGCCGTCACCTTGCCGCTGCTCACGGCCTTGTCACTCATGGCCTGGCCAATCATCTGGCTTGGCGTCGGCCTGGCGCTGGCCATGTCGGCCGGACGGTTGCGGTGGCTCTGGCTGATG
>CAYSIY010000275.1:0-2615 GCA_964431215.1 uncultured Limnohabitans sp. | reverse complement strand
GGACATCTTCAACGTCTTCCAGAGCCTGCTGGCCCTGCTGGGCATCATGGGCGGTGAGCGCGAATAAGCGTTTCTTTCCCAAGCGCAAGGGCTCCCACGGGAGCCCTTTGTTTTGGATGTCATCCTCGGGCTTGACCCGGGATCCATGGATTCCCCGGTCAAGCCGGGCAATGACAGAGAGAGACCACAACTCACGCCCGCTCGAACACCGCCATGCTCTCCACATGCGCCGTGTGGGCGAACATATTGACCACACCGGCAGCCACACAACGGTAGCCCGCCTGATGAACCAGGAGGCCGGCATCACGTGCCAGGGTGGCCGGATTGCAGCTCACATAGACGATGCGCTTGGGCGGTATCCAGTCACCGCGCAGTTCGGGCTGCTGGTGCAGTTCGGCCAAAGCTTTGCACAGGGCAAAAGCCCCCTCTCGCGGCGGGTCCACCAGCCACTTGTCGGCCACGCCGTCGGCCACCAGCATCTGCGGCGTCATCTCGAACAGATTGCGGGCCACAAAACGGGTGGGGGCCAGGGGCTGGCTGCGGCCCTGTTGATTGAGTTCGTAGTTCTGATGCGAGCGTTGCACCAGGGCCTCCGAGCCCTCAATGCCCAGCACCTCGCCTGCCTGGCTGGCAATGGGCAGGGTGAAATTGCCCAGACCGCAAAACCAGTCGATCACGCGATCGGACTTTTGTGCCGCCAGCAAGCGCAGGGCGCGGCTGACCAGAACCCGGTTGATGAAAGGATTGACCTGGGTGAAATCGGTCGGCTTGAAGGGCATGGTGATGCCGAAATCGGGCAAACCATAGGCCAGTTGCTCGCGCTGTGGCCCGTCATCGAGCCGATGCACGGTGTCCGGTCCCTTGGGCTGCAACCACCACTGCATACCGCGTTCGGCCGCGAAGTCGCGCAGTTTTTGCATGTCGGCATCACTCAAAGGCTCCAGATGGCGCAGCACCAGCGCCGTCACCTCGTCGCCGCAAGCCAGTTCAATTTGCGGGCAGGTTTCCCGCGCCTGCAGGCTGCCCATCAGGCTGCGCAGGGGCAAGAGCATGGCGCTCACATGCGGTGGCAGGATCGGGCAGACCTGCATGTCGGCGATGTAGCGGCTCTTGCGTTCGTGAAAGCCGATCAACACCTCCCCTTTTTTGGCCACATAGCGCACCGACAGACGGGCGCGATAGCGGTAACCCCAGGCGGGGCCCTGGATCGGTCGCAGCAGGGTCTCGGCCTTGACCTTGGCCAGGTGCCAGAGGTTGTCTTCGAGCACACGCTGCTTGATCGCCACCTGCGCTGCGGGCTCCAGGTGCTGCATCTTGCAGCCGCCGCAGGCCCCCTGGTGAAGGCCAAAATGCGGACAGCCGGGCGTCACGCGCTGCGAGGACTCACGGTGAATCGCCGTGACCGTGCCCTGCTCCCAGTGGTTCTTCTTGCGCCCCACCTTGACCTCCACCAGCTCCCCGGGCAAGGCCCCTTCGATGAATACGACCTTGCCGTCCGGACGACGGGCAATGCCCTGGGCGTCCATGTCCAGGGCGTTCACACGCAGCCAGCCCTCGGGCAAGTCCTCCTGCAGCTCGTCGGGCACGGGCATGCCCGCGGTCATTGAATCGTCTTGTGCTTCACTCATGCCCCGATTGTCTCAGGCCTTTTTGCCCACCTCGGGCGCGATGGCCCCGGGAAGTTCGGGACAAGCCTTTCGTCAGCCCGCGTTGGGCGGACTGGTTTAAGATCACGGCTTCCGATTTCATCCAGCAAAAAGACGCACCACGATGACAACCTCCGCCGACGCATCCAAGATCATCTACACGCTCACCGACGAAGCGCCACGTCTGGCCACGGAAGCTTTTCTGCCGGTCATCAGCAGCTTCACCCAGCCTGCGGGCATCACCGTAGAGACCAGCGACATTTCTGTCGCGGCCCGCATCCTGGGCGAATTCCCCGAGTTCCTCAAGCCCGAGCAGCAGGTTCCCAACAATCTGGCCAACCTGGGCAAGCTGACCCTGCGCCCCGAGGCCAACATCATCAAGCTGCCCAACATCAGTGCTTCTGTGGCCCAGCTGGTGGCCGCCATCAAGGAACTACAGGGCAAAGGCTATGCGGTGCCGGACTACCCGGAAAACCCCAAAACCGACGAAGAAAAGGCCATCAAGGTCCGCTACGGCAAATGCCTGGGATCGGCCGTGAACCCGGTGCTTCGTGAAGGCAACTCCGACCGCCGCGCCCCGCGTGCGGTCAAGGAATACGCCCGCAAGAACCCGCACAGCATGGCCGAGTGGAGCCAGGCCTCGCGCACCCACGTCTCGCACATGCACGCGGGCGATTTCTACCACGGCGAAAAGTCCCTCACGCTGGACCGCGCCCGTGACGTCAAGATGGAGCTGATCACCCGGTCCGGCAAGACCATCGTGCTCAAACCCAAGGTTTCCCTGCTCGACCGCGAAGTGATCGACAGCATGTTCATGAGCAAGAAGGCCCTGCTGGCTTTCTACGAAAAAGAAATCGAGGATGCTCGCAAAACCGGCGTGATGTTCTCGCTGCACGTCAAGGCCACCATGATGAAGGTTTCTCACCCCATCGTGTTTGGTCACTGCGTGAGGATTTTCTACAAGGAAGC
>CAYSIY010000274.1:0-2622 GCA_964431215.1 uncultured Limnohabitans sp. | reverse complement strand
AGATCATTTTCCAGATCAAGGACAACTCCCGCCCGGGCGACGTGGCGCAGGTCTGGTATACCGTGCGCAAAAAAATCGGTGATATGCGTTACACCCTGCCTGCGGGGGTGCAGGGGCCGTTTTTCAATGACGAATTTGGCGATGTGTACGGCGTGATCTACGCCTTGAGTGGCGAGGGCTACAGCCCTGCCGAGCTCAAAACCGAGGCCGACCGTGTGCGTCAGATCCTGCTGCGGGTGCCCGATGTGGCCAAGGTCGAGCTTTTTGGCGTCCAGGACGAAAAGGTCTTTGTCGAGATTTCGCAAAAGAAGATTGCCCAGCTCGGGCTGGACTTCAATGCGGTGCTGGCCCAGCTGAGCCAGCAAAACGCGGTGGAGTCGGCCGGCACAATCCAGTCGCCGCAGGATGTGGTGCAGGTGCGCATCGGCGGCCAATTCCAGAGACTGGACGAACTGCGGGCCATGCCGATCCGTGGTGCGACGGGCAGCCAGCTGCGGCTGGCCGATATCGCGCAGGTCTCGCGTGGTTTCGTCGATCCCCCCACGGTCAAGGTGCGTCACGATGGTCAGGAAGTGATTGCGCTGGGGGTGAGCATGGCCAAAGGCGGCGACATCATTGCCCTGGGTCAGGCGCTGCGCACGACCACGCGCCAGATCGAGGCAGGGCTGCCTGCTGGCCTGGTCCTTCGCCAGGTGCAGGACCAGCCGCGTGCGGTGTCGCAATCGGTGGGCGAGTTCATCAAGGTGCTGATTGAAGCCGTTGTGATCGTGCTTGCGGTCAGCTTCCTGTCATTGGGGCTGCACAAGCGGCCGCACACCGATGCGCCGCTCTGGCGGTTCTGGCGCCACTGGACGCTGGACATGCGCCCGGGCCTGGTGGTGGGCATCACCATTCCGCTGGTGCTGGCCGTGACTTTCCTGGCCATGCACTACTTCGGCATCGGTCTGCACAAGATTTCGCTGGGTTCGCTGATCATTGCGCTGGGCCTTCTGGTGGATGACGCCATCATTGCGGTGGAGATGATGGTGCGCAAGATGGAGGAGGGCTACGACAAGTTCCGCGCCGCCACCTTTGCCTATGAGCTCACGGCCATGCCCATGCTCACCGGCACGCTGATCACGGCGGCGGGCTTCCTGCCGATCGGCATTGCCAAATCCATGACCGGTGAGTACACCTTTGCCATTTTTGCGGTCACGGTGATCGCCTTGCTGGTGAGCTGGGTCGCCTCGGTCTATTTCGTGCCCTACCTGGGGGCCTGGCTGCTGCGCAAGCCATCCCACCTGGGGCACACCCCAGAGCCTCGCAGCCCTGAGCCCGCCGAGTTGTTCGATACCCCGTTCTACCGACGCTTTCGCGCCTGGGTGACCTGGTGCGTGACACACCGCTGGAAGACCATCGGCATCACCGTTGCCCTGTTCGTGCTGGGCCTGCTGGGCATGGGCAAGGTGCAGCAGCAATTCTTTCCGGATTCGAGCCGACCCGAAATCCTGGTGGACCTGTGGTTGCCTGAGGGCTCGCCCTACGCGGCCAGCGAAGAAGTCGCCCGCCGCGTCGAGCAGCGTCTGGCGCAGGAGGAAGGCGTCAGCTCGGTGACGACCTGGGTGGGCTCGGGCGTGCCACGCTTTTACCTGCCCCTTGACCAGGTCTTCCCCCAGACCAATGTGTCGCAGCTGATCGTGCTGCCCCGCGACCTCAAGACCCGCGAGGCCCTGCGGGTGAAGCTGCCCGCCCTGCTGGCGCAGGAGTTCCCGGAGGTGCGTGGGCGCGTCAAGCTGCTGCCCAACGGGCCGCCGGTGCCTTACCCGGTTCAGTTTCGTGTGGTGGGCACCGATCCGGCAGCGCTGCGCGAGCGGGCCGATGCGGTCAAGGCCGTCATGCGCGAGAACCCCAACACCCGTGGCGTCAACGACAACTGGAACGAGTCGGTCAAGACGGTCCGTCTGGTCATTGACCAGGCCAAGGCCCGTGCCCTGGGCGTGAGCAGCCAGGCCATCGCCCAGGCTTCGCGCACGCTGCTCTCGGGCACCCCGGTCGGTCAGTTCCGCGAGGGGGACAGGCTGATCGACATTGTGCTGCGCCAGCCTCTGTCCGAGCGCGACACCTTGTCCGATTTTGCCCAGTCGTATGTGCCTACCGCCTCGGGCAAGTCGATCCCGCTGCTGCAGATCGCGACCCCCACCTTTGGCTGGGAGCCGGGCGTGATGTGGCGCGAAGGCCGTCAATACGCCATCACGGTGCAGTCCGACATTGCGGAAGGTCTGCAGGGGGCGACCGTGACTGCCCAGCTCTTGCCTGCGCTCAGGAAGCTCGAAGCCGATTGGGCCGCCCAGGGCGCGCTGGACTACCGCATCGAGGTGGCGGGCGCTGTGGAAGAAAGCTCCAAAGGCTCGGCCTCGATCGCGGCCGGGGTTCCGTTGATGCTGTTCATCACCTTCACCCTGCTGATGCTGCAACTGCAGAGCTTCAGCCGCGCCATGCTGGTGTTCCTGACGGGGCCGCTGGGCATGGCCGGGGTGGCCGGTGCCCTGCTGGTGCTTGACCGGCCCTTCGGTTTTGTGGCATTGCTCGGGGTGATTGCCCTCATGGGCATGATCCAGCGCAACTCGGTCATCCTGATCGACC
>CAYSIY010000273.1:0-2627 GCA_964431215.1 uncultured Limnohabitans sp. | reverse complement strand
GGTGGGTCGTCCAGACGACACCACCGGCGAAGCCATCTGCGCTTTCGTGGTGCTCAAGCGTCCGCTGCCCAATGGCGACGAAGGCAAAGCGATTGCCAAGCAGTTGCGCGACCACATCGCCAAGGAAATCGGCCCGATCGCCAAGCCCAAGGACATCCGCTTTGGCGAGAACCTGCCCAAGACCCGTTCGGGCAAGATCATGCGCCGCCTGCTGCGTTCGCTGGCCAAAGGCGAGGCCATCACCCAGGACACCTCCACCCTGGAGAACCCGCACATCCTGAGCCAGCTGGGTCAGGCGTACTGACCTCCGTGCAGGCCATGCCCGGGCGCTCCGCCGTCATGCCCACGAAAGTGGGCATCCATGGTTCCCCGCCTTCGCGAGGATGACCCCAGCCTCGTCATGCCGGACTCGATCCGGCATCCATGCAAAACGGCAGCCTTGGCTGCCGTTTTGCTTTCGGAGCTGGATTCTTGTCCGCGCAGAAGCTTTCAGTCGCCCAGGACCACGCCTTCGCGTCGGGGGTCGGCTCCGCCGAACCAGCCGCTGGGTGTGCGCTCGATGGCCTGCAGGCCGCTGGTCATCTCCATCTCGCGCACTTCATGGCCACGGGCCTGCAATGCGCTGAGCATGCCGGGGCCAAACCTTCCGGCTTCCAGCAAAGTCGGCCCATTGAGCGAACCGAAGTTGGGCAGATGGATCGCCTGTTGGGCGTTCAGGCCCCCGTGCAATGTGCCCAGCAGCAGCTTGGCGGTGTAGTGGATGATCAGCGCGCCGCCAGGGCTGCCGCCACTCATCAGCAATTGGCCGCTGGTCTGGTCAAAGACCAGTGTGGGTGACATGGACGACCGAGGGCGCTTGCCGGGCTCGATGCGGTTGGCCACCGGGCGCCCCTGCGCGTCGGCCGGGACAAAGCTGAAGTCGGTGAGCTGGTTGTTGAGCAAAAAACCGCCGGGACGCGAAGGGTCGGTGCTCACCATGCGGCGCGAGCCGAAACCGGCCTCGATGGTGGTGGTCATGGCCACCGCGCGGCCCCGGGCATCGACCACGCTGATGTGGCTGGTGCCGTATTCGGCCTGCTCGGGCATGGGAGCCAACGAGGTCTTGATGATGCCCGGCTGGCCCGGCGCTGCGGTCTTCATCGACTGTGCGCCGATGAGTTGGCTGCGCTGGCGCAGGTAATCGGGCGAGAGCAGGCTGCGCCAGTCGCCGCCGGGTGGACGGACGAAATCCGGATCGGCCAGGTACTGGGCGCGGTCGGCAAAGACCAGCCGCGAGGCTTCGGTGTAGCGGTGCACAAAATCGGCCGAGGGCTGGCCGTTTTCCCAATCGGAGCCCTGCGCTGTGGTGTGCGACAGCAGGCCCAGAATCTGACCGATGGCGATCTGGCCGGAGGAGGGGGGCGGAAAGCCGCAGATGCGGTAGGTGCGCAGCCGGGCAGTGTGGTCAATACACAGGGCTTGCCGTGTGCGGGGCTGGTAGCCCTGCAGGTCTTTCAGGCTCAAGGTGCCGGGGCGCGGCGGCTGGGCGGTGCGTGCCACGATGGCGCGCGCTACCGGCCCTTCATGCAGGGCACGGCTGCCTTCGCTGGCGATGCGCCGCAGCACCTGGGCGTATTCGGGGTTGCGCAGCACATGGCCCACCGGCCAGGCCTGGCCTTGGGCGCCGTAGAAAAACCGCAGCGCCAACGGGTCCTTGCGCAGGTGCGGGTCGGCTTGCAGCAGGGTGTGCAGCCGTGGGCTGACCTTGAAGCCTTGTTCGGCCAGCGTGATGGCCGGTGCAAAGAGCTGCGCCCAGGGCAGCTGGCCGTGCTGGCGATGTGCTGCTTCGAGCATGCGCAGCGTGCCAGGCACGCCGACCGAATGCCCGCTTTGCACGGCTTCGTCAAAAGGCAGGGGTTTGCCGTTTTCGCCCATCAGCATGTCCGGCCGGGCACCGGCGGGTGCGGTTTCCCGTCCGTCATGCGCCGTGACCTCGCGTCCGTCAAAGTGCAGCAAAAAGGCGCCGCCCCCAATGCCGCTGGACTGCGGCTCCACCAGCCCCAGCACCAGTTGCACCGCAATGGCGGCGTCCAGTGCCGAGCCGCCCGCACGCAGCACCTGCAGCCCGGCGTCGGTGGCCAGCGGGTTGGCCGCCGCCACCGCCTGCCGGTGGTAGGCCCAGCCGGGCTTGTCGGTGCTGCCGCTGGCGGCTTCGGGCTGTTCGGGCACGCTGTAGCGCCAGGCATCTGCCGTGGGCGGACTGCTGCAGGCGGCCAGCAAGGTCAGGGTGATGAGGCTGAGGATTGTGCGCATGGTTTCTCCTTCGGGGACCCTGCTAGCGCTTCAAACGACGACAGGCCCCTGGGGCCTGTCACCCGGGGGTGCACGCACACCATGGGGGGCTTACGCTTGACTTCATTTCGGTGCCAGCCGAATCGCCCCATCGAGCCGGATGACTTCGCCGTTGAGCATGTCGTTTTCGATGATGTGTTTGGCCAGTTTGGCGTAGTCTTGCGGGGTGCCCAAGCGGCTCGGGAAGGGCACGCCTGCGGCCAGCGCGTCCTGCACCTCCTGGGGCATGCCAAACAGCATGGGGGTGCCGAAGATGCCTGGAGCAATCGTCATGTTGCGGATGCCGTTGCGCGCCA
>CAYSIY010000272.1:0-2639 GCA_964431215.1 uncultured Limnohabitans sp. | reverse complement strand
CATGGCCTCAGCGGCCAGGCGGATCATGTTGAAGGTGCCCACCAGGTTGACCATGAGGGTCCGGGTGTAGAGGGCCAGGCTGTGCGCGCCGTTTTTGCCCACGGTTTTTTCGGCAGAGGCGATGCCGGCGCAGTTGACCAGGCCCATGAGCTTGCCCATGGACACCGCCTGGGCCACCACCGCCTGGCCGTCGGTTTCGCTGCTGACGTCGCACTTGACGAAGGCCCCGCCGATCTCCCTGGCCACGGCTTGGCCTTTGTCGACCTGCATGTCGGCAATGACGACTTTGCCGCCATGGGCCGCCAGCATGCGCGCCGTGCCTTCGCCCAGGCCCGAGGCCCCGCCGGTGACGATGAATACTTTGCCTGCAATTTCCATATCGCTCTCCTCAATTGACGTTGACGTTAACGTCAATTATGCACAAGCCAGAACACGGGCATGAACACTGGCCAGAACACCGACAGAGCCTGCCCATCCGGCGATCTAGCCCTTTGGGCATATGGCCGTATGGGCCTCTCGTTCCTAGCATCCCGCAAGGCCTGCAAAGGCAAGGAGCGGAAGATATGGACATGCCTTTCAAGGCGACGGCACTCACCGAGCGACCGCAGCGGCTGGACCGCGACCAGCATGCCCGCGAGCTGCTGGCCCGTGCCGACATCATGATCAATGGGACACGGCCCTGGGACATGCGGATCCACCACCCGGACACGCTCGATCGGGTTCTCAGTCGGGGCAGCCTCGGCCTGGGCGAGAGTTACATGGAAGGCTGGTGGGACTGCGAGCGCCTGGATGAATTCTTCTGCAAAGTGCTGCAGGCCCGGCTTGACCAGCAGGTGGGCCGACCCTTGTGGTGGTGGACCCTGTTGCGTGCCCGACTGACCAATCTGCAATCCCTCTCGCGGGCCTGGCATGTGGGGCGCGTGCATTACGACCTGGGCAACGGGCTCTACGCTGCCATGCTGGACCCGAGCATGGCCTACAGTTGTGCTTACTGGGCGAATGCCGCTAACTTGACGCAGGCGCAGGAGGCCAAGCTTGAGCTGGTGTGCCAGAAGCTGCGGCTGGAGCCGGGCATGACGCTGCTGGACATTGGTTGTGGTTGGGGCAGCCTGATGCTGTACGCCGCACGCCACCACCGGGTGCAGTGCGTTGGCCTGACGGTTTCACGCGAGCAAATGGCCTGGGCTCAGGTGCAGGCGGGTGATCTGCCGGTGCGCTTTGATCTGATGGACTACCGCGATTTCAACCCTCTGGGCCAACTGCGTTTTGATCGTGTGGCCTCCATAGGCATGTTTGAACATGTGGGGCACAAGAACCACAGCGCCTATTTCGACATGGTCCGCCGCAGTCTCCATGACGACGGCCTGTTTTTGCTGCACACCATTGGCAACAACCGTTCGGGCACCGGGACGGACCCCTGGATCGACAAATACATTTTCCCCAATGGCCAGTTGCCCTCGATGGCCGAACTGGCCCAGTCGGTCGAGGACTTTGTGGTGGAGGATTGGCACAACTTCGGGGCCGATTACGACCGGACCCTGATGGCTTGGCACCAACGTTTCGAAGCCGCCTGGCCCGGGCTGCAGCCGCACTACGACGAACGTTTTTACCGCATGTGGCGCTACTACCTGCTTTGTTGCGCGGGTACATTCAGGGCGCGAGACAATCAGCTCTGGCAGCTGGTGCTGTCACCGCGCGGTGAGCCAGGCGGCTACCGCCGGCCCTTGCTCTGAAAGTTCCGAATGCCTGTTCTGTCCCGTCTGTTCATCGCCCTGGGCGCCTTGCTGGCCGCGCTGTCGGTGGCCCTCTCGGCTGCTGCGGCACATGTGCCTGCACTCCAGCAGGGCGGCGCTGCATTGGCCGCTTCGCTGGACCAGCATCAGTTCCACGCGCTGGGGCTGGTGTTGGTGGGTGCTGTCATGCACCAGCGGCCCAACCTCTGGCTGGTGGCCTCGGGCGCTTTGATGCTGGCGGGCATGGTCTTCTTCTGTTTGAACATAGATGCCCGGGTCCTGTGGGGTTGGGAAGCCGGGCGCGCCTGGGTTCCGGCAGGCGGCACGGCCTTCATCCTGGCGTGGCTGGCCTTTGCGGTGGGAGCGCTCAGGCCGGCGTCGTGATCAGCTGCGGATCAGGTGATCGAAGGCGCTGAGCGCAGCCTTGGCCCCTTCACCCGCGGCGATCACGATCTGCTTGTAGGGCACCGTGGTGCAGTCGCCCGCAGCGAACACGCCAGGCACATTGGTGTGGCCCTTGGCGTCCACCACGATCTCGCCGAATTTGCTCAATTCCACCGTGCCCTTGAGCCATTCGGTGTTGGGCACCAGGCCGATCTGCACGAACACGCCTTCCAGCGCCACCGTCTCGTCTTGACCGCTGGCGCGATCGCGCAGCACGATGGCATTGACCTTGCCACCGTCGCCGGTGATTTCGGTGGTTTGCGCGTTGGTGTGCACTGTCACGTTGGGCAAGCTGTTGAGCTTGTTGACCAGCACGGCGTCGGCCTTGAGCTGCTCGGCGAATTCAATCACCGTCACGTGTTCGACGATGCCGGCCAGGTCAATGGCGGCTTCGATGCCGGAGTTGCCGCCACCCATCACTGCGGGGCGCTTGCCCTTGAACAGCGGGCCATCGCAGTGCGG
>CAYSIY010000271.1:0-2649 GCA_964431215.1 uncultured Limnohabitans sp. | reverse complement strand
AGCTCGGGCACCACACCCCCATAGGCCTGGTGCATCTCGATCTGGCTGTGCAGCGCGTGCGCCAGCAAGCGCGGCCAGGCCCTGTCGCTGGTCTCGACCAGGGCCACACCGGTTTCGTCGCAGGACGATTCAATCCCCAAAATTCGCATAACAGCTAGTTTACGTGGGGCATGGGTGCAGGCGCCGGGCCTGGCCATAATCGCCCGAACGTTTTTGACCCCAGGTGCGACTGCACGTACACCCCACCATGACCACACTGCGACTGATTTCCTCGATGGCCACCAAGCCCTTGCTGGCCGACCTTGTGGCGCTCTACAAGACCCAGGCACAGGATGTTCAGATCGAGGTCGAATCCGTCGGCGGCGTGGACGCGGCCAAACGCGTCGAAGCTGGCGAAGCCTTTGACGGCGTGGTGCTGGCCAGCAACGCCATCGACAAACTGATCGCCGGCGGCCATGTGCTGGACGGCAGCCGCACCGACCTCGTGTGGTCGGGTGTGGCGGTGGCGGTTCCCGCAGGTGCGCCGGTGCCCGACATTTCGAGCGAAGCCGCCCTCAAGGCGGCCGTGCTGGCCGCCCCCACGATCGGTTACTCGACCGGCCCCAGCGGCGTACAACTGGCCAGACAGTTCGAGACCTGGGGCATTGCCGAAGAAATTGCCCCGCGCGTCGTGCAGGCCAAGCCGGGAGTGCCGGTGGGCGCGCTGGTGGCCAAGGGCGAAGTGGCACTGGGCTTTCAGCAACTGAGCGAAATGCTGGGCGTCGCAGGCATCACCATCGTCGGCGCTCTGCCCCGGGCCGTGGAAATCATCACCCCCTTCTCCGGCTCCGTGGCCGCCACCTGCCAGCAGGCGCAGGCGATGCGCACCCTGCTCGCCTTCTGGCAATCGAGCGCGTGTGATGCGCTCAAGCGCAAACATGGCATGGCGCCGGCCATGCCATGACGTGCACGCCGTGACCATCGCACAGCCCGCCCGGCAGCCTGTGCACGGAACGTTGCCAGCAGCCCTTTACACTCGAGCGCATGAAGCCATGGGATGCAGTGATCGTCGGTGCCGGTGCTGCCGGCCTGTTTTGCGCAGGCGTGGCGGGCCAGCGCGGCCAGAAAGTGCTGGTGCTGGACCACAGCGACAAGCTGGCCGAAAAAATCCGCATCTCGGGCGGTGGTCGCTGCAACTTCACCAACCGCCAGTTCGACCCATCCGCGGCGCACAAGCACTTCATCAGCCAGAACCCGCACTTTTGCCGCTCGGCCCTCTCGCGCTACACCCCTCAGGACTTCATCGCCCTCGTGCAAAAGCACGGCATCGCCTTTCATGAAAAACACAAGGGTCAGCTGTTTTGCGACCATTCGGCCGAAGACATCATCCGCATGCTGCTGGCCGAATGCGATGCGGGCGGCGTGACGCGCTGGCAGCCTTGCGGGGTGGGGGCCGTGCGCTATACCGATGGCCTGTACGAACTGGACACCGACCGTGGCACCGTGCGCACACATGCGCTGGTTGTGGCCACCGGTGGCCTGTCGATTCCCAAGATCGGGGCCAGCGGCTGGGGCTACGACATCGCCAGCCAGTTCGGACTGCGGCTGGCCCCACGCCGACCCGGTCTGGTGCCCCTGACCTTTGATGGCGAAGCCTGGGCACCCTACGCCCAATTGGCGGGACTGGCCCTGGCCGTGGGCATCGAAACGGGCGAAAAGAAAGCCCGCATGCACTTCGATGAGGACCTGCTCTTTACCCACCGTGGCCTGTCCGGACCGGCAGTGCTGCAGATTTCCAGCTACTGGCAGGACGGTGCGCCCATCCGGCTCAATCTGGCACCCGATGTGGACCTGTCCGAGCGCCTGCAGGACGCCAAGCAGCGCTCACGCAAGCTGCTGGTCAATGCGTTGGCCCAGCTGGTGCCCAGCCGTCTGGCCGAGGCCTGGAGCAGCCGCCATCCGCTGTGGCAACGCCCGGTCGCTGAAGTGCCCGACAAGGCCCTGAGCCAGCTGGGCGAGGCCCTCTCACGCTGGAGTCTGGTGCCCACTGGCTCCGAGGGCTATAGAAAGGCCGAAGTGACGCTGGGCGGAGTGGACACCCGTGACCTGTCCTCGCAGACGATGGAGTCCAGGCAGCCGGGTCTGTATTTCATTGGAGAAGTGGTGGATGTGACCGGCTGGCTGGGTGGCTACAACTTCCAGTGGGCGTGGTCCAGCGCACACGCCTGTGGCCAGGCCTTGGCACGCGGGCGTGGCATCAGCTGAAAACCGGCCCGAAAGCGGCCGAAGGCAAGCGGCCGAAGGCCGCATTGAAAACGCTATAATCGCGGTCTTTGCTGGCAAAACCCCTGTCTGCCAAATACTAGTTCTGTGACGGGGAACCCGCCGGTGTCGGAGTTCAGCGGCCCGATCTTCCCTGAGCTTGCGACCGGCACAATCTGGAAAATTGAGTCAATGACCACCATCCGCGTAAAAGAAAACGAGCCGTTTGACGTCGCTCTGCGTCGCTTCAAGCGCACCATCGAGAAACTGGGCCTGCTGACCGATCTGCGCGCCCGCGAGTTCTACGAGAAGCCGACCACCGAGCGCAAGCGCAAGAAGGCCGCTGCTGTCAAGCGCCACTACAAGCGCGTGCGCAGCATGCAGCTGCCCAAGAAGCTGTACTGATCG
>CAYSIY010000270.1:0-2672 GCA_964431215.1 uncultured Limnohabitans sp. | reverse complement strand
TCGGGCGACTCGCCCACTGCGCGCAGCACCAAACCGGTGCGTGTGCGGTCGAGGAACCAGATCAGCCCGATGCACAGGGCCATGGTGGCATAGACCAGCGGATGCTGCTTGAACAGCGCCGAGCCCAGCAGCGGGATATCGGCCAGGAAAGGAATCTCGAACTGCGGCCGCTCGGGCAGCTTTTCCTGGACGTAGCGGATGCCGGCAAAGGCGGAAAAGCCCACGCCAAACAGGCTCAACGCCAGCCCGGTGGCGTACTGGTTGGTGCCCAGCCAGATGACCAGCAGGCCAAACAGCCCCGCCAGCAAGGCCCCGGCCCCCATACCGGCCGCAAAGCCCAGCCAGTCGTTGCCGGTGTGCACCACGGCGGCAAAACCGGCGATGGCCGCGCACAGCATCATGCCCTCGGCCCCGAGGTTGACCACCCCGGCTTTTTCATTGATCAGCAGGCCCAGCGCGGCAATCGCCAGGACGGTGCCCGCGTTGAGCGTGGCTGCCAACAGGAGTGCATAGGTTTCCATCAGGCCCCCTGCCCTTTCTGGCTCACGCCCGAAGCCGCCCCCCAGCGGATGCGGTAAGCCACCAACGTGTCACAGGCCAGCAGGCAAAACAGCAGCAGGCCCTGGAAGACGCCGGTGATTGATTTGGGCAGCCCCAGACGCGATTGCGCCAGTTCGCCCCCGATGTAGAACATGCTCATGAGCACCGCCGAAAGCACCATGCCCAGCGGGTGCAGGCGACCGACAAAGGCCACGATGATGGCCGCAAAACCGTAGCCCGCCGGCACATAGGGCGTGAGCTGGCCGATCGGCCCGGCCACCTCCAGCGCCCCGGCCAGGCCCGCCGCGCCGCCCGACACCAGCAAGGCCAGCCACAGCGCCTTGCGCGAGGAAAAGCCCGCATAACGCGCCGCCATCGGGGCCAGACCGCCCACCTGCTGGGCGAAACCGGCGCGGGTACGGAACAAAAACACCCACAGCAGCGCCGCACAGGCCAGGGCAATGGGCAAGCCCAGGTTGACCCGCGAGCCACTCATCAGGCGCGGAATCTGGGTGACCTTCTCGAAGGTCTTGGTCTGCGGAAAATTAAAGCCCGCCGGGTCTTTCCAGGGGCCGTACACCAGATAGCTCAGCACCATGATGGCCACATACACCAGCATCAGGCTGACCAGGATTTCGCTGGCATTGAAGCGGTCGCGCAGCAGCGCCGTCAGGCCGGCCCAGAGCATGCCGCCCAGCACACCGGCCAGCAGCACGGCCGGCAATATCCAGCCGCCAGTGGTCTTGTCGGCCAGCAGCGCCACGCCACCGGCACACACCGCCCCGATGACGAACTGGCCCTCCGCGCCAATGTTCCAGACGTTCGAGCGGAAACACACCGCCAGCCCCAGCGCAATCAGCAGCAGCGGGGTGGCCTTGACCATCAGCTCGCCAATGGCATAGGTGCTCTTGAGCGGCTCCCAGAAAAACATCTGCAGGCCGCGCACCGGGTCCTTGCCCAGCGCCGCAAACAGCAAGGTGCCCAGCAGCACGGTGATGGCCAGCGCCAGCAGCGGCGAGGCCCAGGTCCAGACCCTGGAGGCCTGGGGACGGGGTTCAAGCCGCAGCATGCCGGGCCTCCTTGACATCGTGGTTTGCGGGCCACAGACCGCTCATCCATTCGCCCATGCGCTCGACTGTCGCCTCGCTGCGGGCCAGCGAAGGCGACAGCCGCCCTTTGGCGATCACATGCAGGCGGTCGGAGATTTCAAACAATTCTTCCAGCTCCTCGCTGACCACCAGCACCGCGCAACCGGCGTCGCGCAGGGCCAGGATTTCGCCGCGAATCTGCGCGGCTGCCCCCACATCCACCCCCCAGGTGGGCTGCGAGACGATCAGCAGCGTGGGCTGCGCACTGATCTCGCGCCCCACAATGAACTTTTGCAGGTTGCCGCCCGAGAGCGAGCGCGCCGCCGCCTCCGGGCCGGAGGCCTTGACCTTGAAGCGCTCGATGATGCCCCGCGCCTGCGCGGCCAGCGGACCGGTGCGGATCCAGCCACCCGCCCCCAGCGCCTCCTGGCGGGTGAGCAGCAGGTTCTGCGCCAGGCTCATTGAGGGCACCGCCCCCCGCCCCAGCCGCTCCTCGGGCACAAAATGCAGGCCCAGGGCACGCCGCGCCCCCGGCCCCAGGCGGCCTGCGGCCTGCCCGGCCACACGGATGGCGTCGGGCGCGGCACGCCGGTCTTCGCCCGAGAGCGCCCACAGCAGCTCGCGCTGCCCATTGCCCGACACACCGGCCAGGCCCACCACCTCACCGGCGCGCACCTGCAGGTCCAGGCCTTGCAGGTCCACGCCAAAGGGGTCTTCCTTGGGCAGCGACAGCCCCTGCACCTGCAACACCACATCGCCGGGGCTGCGCGGTGTGGGTGCCAAGGTGGCCGGCTCGGCCCCGATCATCAGGCGGCTCAAGCTGGCGTTGGATTCTTCCCGGGGGTCGCACACGCCGGTCACCTGACCTCCGCGCAGCACGGTGCAGGCGCTGCACAGGGCGCGGATTTCGTGCAGCTTGTGGCTGATGTAGAGCAAGCTGCAACCCTGCTCGACCAGCTTGTGCAGCACCACAAAGAGTTTTTCAACCGCCTGCGGCGTCAGCACCGAGGTCGGCTCGTCGAGGATCAGCAGCTGCGGGTCCGA
>CAYSIY010000269.1:0-2684 GCA_964431215.1 uncultured Limnohabitans sp. | reverse complement strand
GTGATGCGTGCGCTGGATTTGGGGATTCGTGGCCTGGTCGCCAAGCACCAGCCGCACGAGGCTCTGGAGCATTGCATCCGGCAGGTGCATGCGGGCGAGCCCTGTCTGGATCCGGATCTGACGATGAAGACCGTTTCAATGCTCATGGATAGGCAGAAAGTACGCCATCAGGGCACGCAGCTCTTGACCCCGCGAGAAGTGGATGTGGCGCGCATGGTCACCGAAGGCTGGCCCAACAAAAAGATCGCCAGCAAGCTGTCGATCAGCGAAGGCACAGCCAAGCTCCATCTGCACCACATTTACCAGAAGCTCAATTGCCGGGGCCGCATGGGGCTGATGCTCTACATGCAGCAGCACGGTTATTGAGAGGTTTGAGGATTTTCAAATTCAAGGTTCTTCATGAAAAACGACGTTATCGAAGTGGCCTCGCAAGATGCGCAGGCGGTGGAAGAGCTTTACCACGCGGCCGCACAGCAGCTCTTGCTGGCCTATCAGCGCAACAAGCAAGCCACACGGCACCATGGCGCGGGAGCCATCAAGGCAGCCCTCTACCACGCGCGCATGTCCTGTGTACATGCGGCGGCGGCCAATGAATGCCTGATCCAGGCCCTCGAAAAATCCGGGCAATTGTTATCGCCTTCTCTGACAAACCGCGAGGCCGCCAAGCCAGCGGTGGTCTGGCGGAGTCATTGACATGACCCCAAAAACATTTCTCTCCTGCTTTGTGTTGGTGCGCACAGAGGTACTGCGCTGTTTTGCCTAGACTTGCATCAAAAGCAGTCGGCGCAATCTCATGGTCGGTGAAGGTTGCACGACAGTTGCCCAGCAGGGATGTACCAGTGGAGTAAGCCCATGTCGACACGTGTCCTGTTGTCTTGTAAACACAAAGTGATACTCGATGGCATTGCCGCCGTATTGAAAACACATTCCGATATTCAACTGGTGGGTGTGGCGGACGATGACCTCGAAACACAGGCCTTGTGTGTTCAGGCACAACCCCAGGTGGTGGTGGTGGGTGTCGACCCCAGACGTTCCGAAGATGTGGCGCTGACCCGCTGGATCGCACAGCGGGTGCCGCGACCCGAGATCGTGGCCTTCTCCATCGAGTGTGATCGTGGGGCCGTGGTGCAGATGATGCAAGCGGGGGCCAACAGTTTCGTCTCCACACAAAGCAGCATGGACGAACTGCTGCAGGCCATCCGTGCGGCCGGCGCCGGCCGTTCTTATGTGTGTCCCTGGGCCGGGGCGGTCATGGTCGATGGCCTGCGGCACAACAGCCTGCCCAAGGCGGGTGTCAGCCACCTGGGCGAACGCGAGGAGCAGGTGTTGTGCCTGATCGCCGACGGCTACTCGTCCAAGGAAATCGCCCGCAACCTGTACATTGCGCCCAGTACGGTCGAGGTGCATCGGCGCAACATCATGCGCAAGGTCGGTCTGCACAAGGTGGCCGATCTGACGCGCTACGCCATCCGCAACCGCATGGTCCAGGTCTGATGCGGCTGCAGGCTCAGCCGCCCCGTGGCTGCAGACAAGCTCGCCCGAGGGCTTCGGCGACCTTGATGCCGTCCACCCCCGCAGACAAGATGCCGCCTGCATAGCTGGCTCCTTCTCCGGCCGGGTAGAGCCCCGGGGTGTTCGTGCTCTGCAAGTCATCATTGCGCGGCATGCGCAGCGGCGAGGAGGTACGCGTCTCGACTGCCGTCATCAAGGCATCGGGCATGTCATAGCCCTTGATCTTGCGGCCGAACACCGGCAGGGCCTCGCGCATGGCATGGACCGCATAGTCGGGCAGCACCTGCGCCAGATCGGTCAGGTGGATGCCGGGCTTGTAGGACGGCTGCACGGCCCCCAGTGCCTGCGAGGGCCGCTGCGCCAGAAAGTCACCCACGCGCTGGGCCGGGGCCTCGTAAGTGCCTCCGCCCACCTCAAAGGCACGGCTTTCGAGCTGGCGCTGCAGCACGATGCCCGCCAGCGGATGCACCTGGCCCCGAGCCATGAAGGCCTGCGCCTCTTCGGCCAGCGCGGCACCGTCGGCTTCGCCAAAGGCGGCGGTCCAGGCGGCACGGTCGTGCTGCGGAAAGTCGCTCGGTTCGATGCCCACCACCATGCCCGCATTGGCATTGCGTTCGGCGCGTGAATACTGACTCATGCCATTGGTGACCACGCGGCCCGGCTCGCTGGTGGCGGCCACCACGGTGCCGCCTGGGCACATGCAAAAGCTGTAGACCGCGCGGCCATTGCTGGCATGGTGCACCAGCTTGTAGTCGGCTGCGCCCAGCAGCGGATGGCCGGCGTGCTGTCCCCAGCGTGCGCGGTCAATCACGCTTTGCGGGTGCTCGATGCGCACCCCAATGGAAAACGGCTTGGCGTCCATGGCCACGCCCCGGCGGTGCAGCATGAGGAAGGTGTCGCGCGAGCTGTGGCCCAGGGCCAGCACCACTTGCCGGGCGGCCAGGGTGTACGACTGGCCCGTCTGCTGGTCCAGCACCCGCAGGCCTTGAAGACGGCGTTGCGCGTCCAGATTCAGATCGGTCACGCGTTGCCCGAAGCGGATCTCGCCACCCAGGGCGGTGATCTGCTCACGAATGCCTTCGACCACCTTGACCAGCTTGAAGGTGCCGATGTGCGGGTGCGCGGCAAACAGGATGTCGCTGGGTGCCCCGGCCTTGACGAACTCCTCCATC
>CAYSIY010000268.1:0-2693 GCA_964431215.1 uncultured Limnohabitans sp. | reverse complement strand
AACCTGAACAACCTGCAAAAGGGCACCGAATTCGAAAACATGGACCTCGAGTCCATCGTCAAGAAGTCCAGCGGCGGCATCTACAACAACGCTGCCCAGATCTGGAACCACACCTTCTTCTGGAACTGCATGAAGCCCAACGGCGGTGGCGAGCCCACCGGCGCCCTGGCTGCCGCCATCAACGCCAAGTGGGGCAGCTACGCCGCCTTCCGCGAAGCCTTCGTCAAGGGCGCCGTGGGCAACTTCGGCTCCGGCTGGACCTGGCTGGTCAAAAAGGCCGATGGCAGCGTCGACATCGTCAACATGGGCGCTGCCGGCACCCCCCTGACCACCGGCGACACCGCGCTGCTGACCGTGGACGTGTGGGAGCACGCCTACTACATCGACTACCGCAACCTGCGTCCCAAGTTCGTCGAGACCTTCCTCGACAAACTGGTGAACTGGGACTTCGCCGCCAAGAACTTCGCCTGATCGCGAATCGGCCCTCAACAAAAGCCCGCTGACGCGGGCTTTTTTGCATCTCAACGGTCACTGAGCCTGAGCACTTTCAGGTCAAACAGGGACATGCGTTGGGACTCCTCGTTGAATTCAGTCCAGTTTCTGGTGTGGTCCGCTCGTTGTCTGTAGTTTGGGGGTCAGTAGGTTGTCCGTTGGGGAGCCGTTGGGGGTGTGGGGCAGTGGCCATGGCCTCATGCTGCGGGGGTACGCAGAAATCGGCCTTGACCACCGCCCCACACCCCCAACGGCCATGGCGAGCGTCCAGTTCGATTCACCACTGAGCCTTGGTAAGGCAAGGGGCGCGCGACGATTTCTGCGTACCCCCGCAGCATGAGGAGTGCGCCCCTTGCCTTACCAAGGCGGCCCTCGATGTGCCACATAAGACCGTGCAAAAATCAGCGCCATTGAACAAGCGAGCGAGAGACGAAAAAGTGGAACAAATCGATGCCGTCGTGATCGGCGCAGGTGTGGTCGGCCTGGCCGTGGGGCGTGAACTCGCCTTGCAAGGCCTGGAGGTCATGGTGCTGGAGTCGGAAAACGCGATTGGCACCGGCACCAGCTCGCGCAACAGCGAAGTCATCCACGCCGGCATCTACTACCCTGCGGGCTCCCTCAAGGCCCGCCTGTGCGTCCAGGGTAAACAGCTTCTTTACGCCTACTGTGCCGAGCGTGGCGTACCCCACCAACGTCTGGGCAAACTCATTGTCGCGACCTCCGCCGAACAGGTGGCCCAGCTTGCCGGCATCCAGGCCAAAGCCGCCGCCAACGGGGTGCATGACCTGCGGCAGATCAGCGCCGCCGAAGCCCGCGCCCTCGAACCGGCCCTGCAATGCGAGGCGGCACTGCACTCGCCCAGCACCGGCATCGTGGACAGCCATGGCTTGATGCTCGCGCTGCAGGGCGACATGGAAAACGCAGGCGGCCTGCTGGCGCTGCTCTCGCCTGTGCACAGCGTGGGCGTGGGGCAGGGCACGGCCACGCACCCCTTGCGTGTCAGCACCGAAGATGGCACCGAGCTGGCTGCGCGCTTTGTGGTCAATGCGGCCGGACTGAGCGCCGTGGCCCTCGCCCACCGGGTGGAAGGCCTGAACAAGGACCTGCTGCCCCGGGCCTTCTATGCCAAAGGCAACTACTTCACGCTGGCGGGCAAGGCCCCGTTCTCGCGCCTGATTTACCCGGTGCCCGAGCAGGCGGGGCTGGGCGTGCACCTGACGCTGGACCTGGGCGGCCAGGCCAAGTTCGGTCCCGATGTGCAGTGGGTTGATGACCCGAGCGATCTGGTGGTCGATCCTCGTCGGGGCGATGCTTTCTATGCCGAGGTGCGCAAGTACTGGCCCGGTTTGCCCGACGGCGCATTGCAGGCGGGCTACGCGGGCATGCGCCCCAAGATCAGCGGGTCGCGCGAAGCGGCGGCCGACTTCATGGTCCAGGGACCGCAGCAGCACGGCGTGGCCGGGCTGGTCAACCTGCTGGGCATCGAATCGCCGGGGCTGACCAGTGCACTGGCCATCGCCACAGAGGTGCGCACCCGACTGCTTTGATGGGGGTGGGAGACCCGCTTGCGGCGAGGCCCCACCCGCGGGTGTGTTTCAGGGGCTGAGGCTGGCCTCAGCGGGCGCGCATCTGCTGCAGCGCACTCGCCACTTCGGTGACCAGTGCCGGGCCTTTGTAGATCAGCCCGGTGTAGAGCTGCACCACATCGGCACCGGCCTCGATCTTGGCGATCGCGTCGTGTCCGCTCAGGATGCCGCCGACACCGATGATCGGGAAATCAGGGCCGAGCGCTGCACGCAGCCAGCGGATCACGCGGTTGCTGCCTTCCAGCACGGGCGCACCCGACAGGCCGCCGGTTTCTTCGGCATGGGGCAGGCCGCTCACGGCATCGCGTGCCAGCGTGGTGTTGGTGGCAATCACCCCGTCCATGCCGTGCTTTTGCAGGGTGGCGGCAATCACGCCCACTTGCGTCTCGTCCAGATCGGGCGCGATTTTCAGGAACATCGGGACGCGGCGGCCGTGTTCTGCGGCCAGTGCCTGGCGGCGTGTGGCGAGTGCGGCGAGCAGGCCGTCCAGCGCTTCATCGCTTTGCAAGGCGCGCAGGTTTCTGGTGTTGGGGCTGGAGATGTTCACCGTCACATAGTCGGCGTGGGGGTACACGCCTGCCAAAGCGATGAGGTAATCGTCGGTGGCGTTTTCAA
>CAYSIY010000267.1:0-2695 GCA_964431215.1 uncultured Limnohabitans sp. | reverse complement strand
CGAGGTACGCATTGAAGCGTGCCGCTGCTGCGCCGTCGATGACGCGGTGGTCCCAGGTCAGTGACAGGGGCAGCATCAGGCGCGGCACGAATTGTTGGCCGTCCCACACCGGTTCCATCTGACTCTTGCAGACGCCCAGGATGGCGACTTCAGGCGCATTGATGATGGGCGTGAAATAACGCCCACCGATGCCGCCCAAGGATGAGATGGTGAAGGTGGCACCCGACATGTCGGCCGGGCCGAGCTTGCCGTCGCGGGCTTTTTTGGCCAGCTCGGACATTTCCTGGCTGATCTGCAAAACGCCTTTTTTGTCGGCGTCCTTGATCACGGGCACCACCAGGCCGTTGGGCGTGTCCGCCGCAAAACCGATGTGGTAGTACTGCTTGTAGATCAGGGCATCGCCATCCAGGCTGCTGTTGAATTCGGGGAATTTTTTCAGCGCAGCCACGCTGGCCTTGATGAGGAAAGCCAGCATGGTGACCTTGACACCGCTCTTCTCGTTTTCCTTGTTGGTCGAGACGCGGAAGGCCTCCAGGTCGGTGATGTCAGCATCGTCGTGGTTGGTCACCGCCGGGATCATCACCGCGTTGCGCAGCAAATTGGCGCCGCTGATCTTCTTGATGCGGCTCATCTCCTTGCGCTCGATCGGGCCGAATTTGGCAAAGTCCACTTTCGGCCAGGGGATCAGCCCCAGCTCAGACCCGCCACCGCCCGCAGCAGCAGGGGCTTTGGCGGCTTGCGCCTTGGTTTGCGCCGCGCCGCTCATCACCGCTTTGGTGAAAGCCTGCACATCGTCCTGGGTGATGCGGCCTTTCGGGCCAGAACCTTTGACCTCGTCCAGCGGCACGCCCAACTCGCGGGCGAATTTGCGCACCGATGGCGACGCGTGGGGCAAGCCCACGGTGCCTCCGCCGGGCGCATGGGCAGGTGCTGCCACCGCAGCGGCAGCCGCAGCAACGGGTATTTGCGCAGCAGCAGGAGCCGAAGCCACGGCAACCGGAGCGGGCGCAACAGCCGCCGCTGCGGGTGCCGCAGCACTGCCCTCCAGAATGGCCAGCAGGTCACCGATGTTGACCTTGTCGCCCACCTTGACCTTGAGTTCCTTGAGCACGCCAGCGGCAGAAGACGGGATTTCCATCGAGGCCTTGTCGGACTCCACCGTGATCAGCGATTGTTCGAGCTTGATGTTGTCGCCAGGCTTGACCATGACCTCAATGACGGCCACATCCTTGAAGTCACCGATGTCGGGCACACGCACCTCGACCGGACCTGCGGCCACAGGGGCAGCCACAGGAGCCGGGGCCGGCGCTGCACTGGGTGCAGCCACTGTCGCTGCGGGAGCCGCTGCAGGCGCAGCGGCAGGGGTCGCAGTGCCCGCGCCTTCGGCTTCGATCAATAAGACCACGGAGCCTTCCTTGACCTTGTCGCCAAGCTTGACTTTGAGTTCCTTGACCACGCCGGCATGCGAGGACGGGATCTCCATGGACGCCTTGTCGGATTCCACAGTGATGAGCGATTGCTCGGCCTTGACGGTGTCACCCGCCTTGACCAGCAGCTCAATGACGGCGACTTCGTCGAAATCCCCGATGTCCGGGACCTTTACTTCTACCAATGCCATTTGTGTCTCACTTTGTTCAGTTAGTGGGACGAACCTTGTAGCTTCGACATCACATCGCTTGGCGATGTGAGTCTGCGCTGCAAAGTGAATCCCGTTTTCCGCTTACGCGTAAAGGGGGTTCACTTTGTCGGTCTTGATGCCGTATTTCTGGATGGCTTGGGCCACCTGCGCCACAGGCACTTTGCCCTCTTCGCTCAAGGCCTTGAGGGCCGCAACCACGATGTAATGACGGTTGACCTCGAAGTGCTCGCGCAGCTTGCTGCGGAAGTCCGAGCGGCCAAAACCATCGGTGCCCAGCACTTTGTAGCTCCGGCCCTTGGGAATGAAAGGACGGATCTGCTCGGCGTAAGCCTT
Organism: uncultured Limnohabitans sp.; assembly: GCA_964431215.1. Taxonomy (GTDB): domain Bacteria; phylum Pseudomonadota; class Gammaproteobacteria; order Burkholderiales; family Burkholderiaceae_C; genus Limnohabitans_A. The sequence goes on along the minus strand of CAYSIY010000267.1, from coordinate 723 downwards.
CATGTAGTCGGTGGATGCGACCACCGGCCCGGCATGGGCCGACAGTTGCTGCTCGACAAACGAGACTTGAGGCTTGTCGGTCGGGTGCAAGAGGTTGTAGCGCTCGGCGGCCTGACCGTCACGGGCCAGCTCATTGAAACTCGGGCAGCTCCAGACGTCCGCGGCAATGCCCCAGTCGGTGGCCAGCAGGGTTTGGGCGGCAATGGATTCGCGCAGGATGGTGCCTGAGCCCAGCAATTGCACGCGCTTGTCGCCAGCAGCCCCAGGCTTGCAAAGGTACATGCCCTTGATGATCTGCTCTTCGGTGCCGGGCGTCAGGCCGGGCATGGCGTAGTTTTCGTTGAGCAAGGTCAGGTAATAGAAGACGTTGTCCTGCTTCTCGACCATGCGCTTCAAGCCGTGGTGCAGGATGACGCCCACTTCGTGAGCAAAGGTTGGGTCGTACGACACACAGTTGGGGATGGTGCCCGCCAGGATATGGCTGTGACCGTCTTCGTGCTGCAAGCCTTCGCCGTTGAGCGTGGTGCGGCCCGATGTACCGCCCAGCAGGAAGCCACGCGCCTGCATGTCGCCAGCGGCCCAGGCCAGGTCGCCAATGCGCTGGAAGCCGAACATGGAGTAGTACACATAGAACGGGATCATGATCCGGTTGGATGTGCTGTAGCTGGTGGCCGCCGCGATCCAGCTGGACATGCCGCCGGCTTCGTTGATGCCTTCCTGCAG
>CAYSIY010000266.1:0-2706 GCA_964431215.1 uncultured Limnohabitans sp. | reverse complement strand
CAAATTTCAACGTGAACAGCCCGGAAAGTGGCTCAGTTTTGGATGTGATTCAACACGCACCGGGCCGGGGCCGCAACCGGCGGGCACTTATGGCCGCGCCGTGCTCGACCGTCTGTTGATCGACTTGTCCTGGGCGTCCAGCCACCTCGAGGGCAACACCTACACCCGCCTGGACACCCGCGCCCTGATTGCCCACGGCCAGCAGGCGCAAGGCCACGGCGTGACCGAAACGCAGATGATCCTGAACCACAAGGCCGCCATCGAGCTGCTCATGGACAACGTGGCCGCGCCGCAGTTCAGCCGCTACCTGCTCATGAACCTGCACAGCGCCTTGTCAGAAAACCTGCTCGAAAGCCCCGAGGACGAAGGCCGCCTTCGGCTGCACCCGGTGCAAATCGGGCAAAGCCGATACCAGCCGCCGTCGGGCCAGCCGCTCATTGGCGCTTTGCTCGATGAAGCGCTGGCCAGATTCAACGCCATCGAAGACCCGTTTGAGCAGTCGTTTTTTGCGATGGTGCATGTGCCGTATTTGCAGCCTTTTGCCGACTGCAACAAGCGCACTTCGCGCCTGCTGGCCAATTGGCCGCTGCTGCGGGCCAACCTGTGCCCCCTCACGTTTTTGGGGGTGTCGCAGGCTTGGTACACCGCCTCGGTGCTGGGTGTTTACGAAATGAACCGCGTCGAGCTGCTGCGCGACCTCTTCATGTGGGCCTATGAGCGGTCCACCAAGGAATACCTGACGGTCAAGTCCAGCGTGGTCGAGCCCGATGTGCTGCGGCTGACTTACCGCGACGCCATCCGCCACATCGTCAAGGCCGTGGTGCAAAACCCCGAGCAAGACCCGCTGGCGCTGGTGGCCACCCAGGTGGCACAGGCCGCGCCTGGCCCCGATCGCGAAAACGTGCGGGCTTTGGTCATGCAGGAGCTGCGCCGTTTGCACGAAGGCGTGCTGGCCCGCTATGGTCTGCGCCCGTCAGAGCTGGAGCGCTGGCGCAGCATTCAGGGCTGATCAGCCGCGCAGCCCTTCTGCCTTGACAGGGGCAGGAAATGTGAGCAGACTATTTGCCTGACTAGTTGGGAGCTTGGGATGCACACATGGCCAGTACAAGATGCGAAAGCGCGGTTCAGTGAGTTTTTGGATGCGTGCCTGGCCGAAGGGCCTCAAATGGTGACGCGGCGTGGCGCTGAAGCTGCCGTGTTGGTGCCGGTGCAGGAGTGGCGGCGTATGCAGTCGGCAGCTCGCCCTTCTCTGAAGCAACTGCTGCTCTCAGACCAAGCCCGCACCGACTTGATCGTGCCGCCGCGAGGGCAAGCCAAGCGGCGGCCTGTGGTGCCGGTGCTGTGACGCAGCGGTATCTGCTGGACACCAACGTGGTGTCTGAGTTGCGCAAGCCACGCCCGCACGGCGGCGTTGTCGCTTGGCTCGAATCGCTGGATGACGCTCAGCTATTTGTGTCGGCGGTCACGCTGGGGGAAATTCAAGCGGGCATCGAACTGACACGGGAACAGGACCCCGACAAGGCCCAGCAAATTGAAGATTGGTTGGCCTTGATGGCGGGCGCGTACAACGTCTTGCCCATGGACGCCGCAGCCTTCACGGCTTGGGCGAAATTGATGCACCGCAAGTCAGACACGCTCTACGAAGACGCCATGATTGCTGCCACCGCCAAAGTGCATGGACTGACCGTGGCGACGCGGAATGTGGCGGATTTTCAGCGTTTGGGGTTTGAGGTGTTCAATCCGTTTGAGCCGATGTCTTCGGTGCTGTGGTCGCGGGCGTAGTGCAGCACTTGCTTGGTGCCCCAGATGGCCACGGGCGGTTTGCTGGCAATCTCTTTGGCCGCCTGCTCGGCGCCCAGGCGGGCCACATGGCGATGGGGCTCCTCAGTCGTCACTGAACAGCAGCAGAGTCTGAGACCCTTGACCCGGCTCTGTCGCGGTCATGGGCTGATCGTCGGAGGCGGGTTCTGTCCCGGCCTTGACCAGCGAGCCCACTCGCACACCCAGCAGGCGGATGCGGCGTGACAGGTCCACCCGCTTGAGGCACTGCCCCGCCACCTGGCGGATGCGCTTGGCGTCGGCCGTGTAGTCGGTCAGGCTCTGGTCGCGCGTGACGCTCTGGAAGTTGTCGTAACGGATCTTGATGCCGATGGTGCGGCCCTCGTAGCCCTTGCGCTGCAGGTCGGCCGCCACCTGCTCGCACAGGCGGGTGAAGATGGCCCCGAGTGCCTCGCGGTCGCGCACCGCGTGCAGGTCGCGCTCAAAGGTCGTTTCGCGGCTCATGCTCACGGGCTCGCTCTCGGTCACCACCGGGCGCTCGTCGCGGCCCCAGGCGGCGTCATGCAGCCAGGCGCCGTAGCTTTTGCCAAAGTGTTCCATCAGCCAGGCTCGCTCACGCTCGGCGAGCTGGCCAATCGTCTCGATGCCGTGGGCCTTGAGCTTTTCGTCGGCCTTGGGGCCGATGCCATTGATCTTGCGGCAGGGCAGGGGCCAGATCAGGGTCTGCAGATCGGCCTCGTGCACGATGGAGATGCCCTTGGGCTTGTTGAACTCGCTGGCCATTTTGGCGATCAGCTTGTTGGGGGCGACGCCAATCGAGCAGGTCAGGCCGGTGGCGTCCAAAATGCTTTTCTGGATCAGCCGCGCCAGCACCCGTCCGCCCTCGCGCTGGCCGCCCGGTACGTTGCTGAAGTCGATGTAGACCTC
>CAYSIY010000265.1:0-2714 GCA_964431215.1 uncultured Limnohabitans sp. | reverse complement strand
ATTTGGTGCCTGAACAGGGCTCCCGAGGGGGTTGAAGAAGGGGTTTATTTTGCCGGTTTTGCCGGGGCTGGTTTGGCCGCGCCGGGCAGTGTTCTGGGGGCGCGGTAGGAGGCCCCGTCGAGCACCATGCAATAAGCGTTGTGGCGCAGCCGGTCCAGTGTTGCGCTGCCCAGCAGGCGGTTGCCTGGGAAGGCCTGATCCCACTCGGGGAAGTCCAGGTTGCTGGTGACGATGGTGCTGGTGCGCTCGTAGCGCTCGGCCATGAGGTCGTGCAGGTCCTCGTCGGCAGGTGCGCGAAGCGGCTTGAGGCCAAAGTCATCAATGATGAGCAACGGCACACGGGCCAAGGTGGCCAGTTTGCGCTCGTAGCTGCCCATGGCTCGGGCGGCGTTGAGGCTCTGGGTCAGACTGGCGCAGGTGCTGAAGATCACATCCACGCCCTGGCGCACAGCGCAGTGGCCCAAAGCCTGTGCCAGGTGGGACTTGCCGGTGCCGCAGGGGCCCACGATGAGCACCGGTGCCTTCTCATGCAGATAGCGCCCGGTGGCCAAGTCATGGACCAGGGCGCGGTTGAGGCCGGGCAGGCGCTCAAAGTCAAACTGATCGAGCGTCTTGGTGGTCCGAAACTGCGCCCGGCGCAGGCGCGAGCTGAATTTCTTTTGTTCGCGCCGGGCCACCTCGTCGCTGATGAGCAGGGCCAGGAAGTCGGTGTAGGCCAGTTTGCCCTGGATGGCTTCGCGGTTGCGTGCCTCCAGAGAGTCGAGAATGCCTGACAGGCGCAGTTGCTTGAGCTGGGGGGCCAGTTCGGGGGCGGGGTTCATGGTCGTCATGGTGGGGGGGCTCCTTGGGGTCAATGCAGCACTTGGCGCTGCGAGTTGGGGGTCGGGGTGATGGAAGGGTCGGCAAACAGCTCGGCAGCGGCCCGCGTAAAGCGGTTGGCACCGGCGTAGGCCGACGCAGTGGCACTGCTCTCGCCGTGGTCTTGCAGATCGGCGCCGGTCTTGAGGATGGTCTTGACCGTGCGGTAGTGGGGTGAGTCGTGGGCCAGGGCGCGCTGGCAGGCCGCTTCGAGCCGGGCCGCGCCATAGGGTTTGAGCAGGCCAAGCACACCCTGAGCGGCGCGCAAGCGCTCCAGGATGTTGTCGCTGAGCAATTGCTCGATGAGAGCCACACAGTGGGGGCCGACCTCAGTGGCCTGGGCTGCGCACCACTGGCGGTCCTTGGCAAAGAAGGCCTGGGCCTGGGGCGGCAGGTGATCCTTGCAGGTGATGCGCTGACCCACCCGTAGCCCCCTGGGGTGGGTGGCCACATGGCGATAGTCCTCAAACAGGGCCACAGCCCCATCGGTGGCGCGCAACCACAAGGTCTTGCCCGCCAAGGCAAAGGGAGCCGAGTACAGGATGCGCTCGAACTGGACATGGCAGTCCTTGTGCACGCTCACCCGGTGCCAACTGCCCAAGTCTGGCGCTATGGCGGGCAAGGATTTGAGCAGGGGCTGCTCTGCGGCAAACAGCGTCAGGGGTTGCTGGCGTGTGCTGCCGTGGGTGCGCAGCCCAGCCGTTTGCATGACCCATTGCTTGGCCTGAGCGTTGAGGTCGGCCAGATCGCGAAACTCGCGCAGAGGCAAGAAGTTGGTCTTGACGTACTTGACCCCGGCCTCAACGATGCCCTTCTTCTGGGGGTCGTGAGGTGGGCAAGGGTCGATCTTGAAACCGTAGCCCTCGGCACATTCGGCATAAGCGCGCTGGACCACCGGATCTTGGGCGCAGGCGCGGGTGATGGCGCACTTGGCGTTGTCGATGACAACCCGCTGGGGAACACCGGCAAACCATTCGAATGCCCGGCGGTGGCAGCCCAGCCAGGTAGCCACCGTCTGGTCCCAGACAAACTCCAGGTACTGGTGGCGACTGTGGGCCAGGGTCATCACAAAGGCCCAGGTGCGCCGCAGCGTGCCATCGGGGTGCTCAAGCAAGGGACCTGCGCCAAAGTCCACCTGCGCGGCCTCGCCCGGGGCGAACTCCAGGCGGCAAGTGACCTCGGGGGGCAAGGCGGCGCGGATGCTGGCGGCCATGCGGCGCACAGCCGAGTAGCTGCCCGTCCAGCCGTGCTGGCGCTGCAGGGCCTGGTGGATGGCGGTGCCGCTGACGTTTTGTTCGACCCAGCGGGTCACACTGGCGCGGTGAGCCTCCAGGCTGGAGACGGTGGTGCTGGCACGCTTGGGTGGCCTCAGGGCGGCGGCCAGGCTCTGGTCATCGGGCAGCGGCACTTGCGGGTCCAGCCAGCCACGGGACTTGGCCAGCGCGCGCCAGTCGGCAGCTTTGCGTCGCCCCATGAGGCCGGTCGCTGCGATGTCCCGATCAGACTCGCCCTGGCGCATGCGCAGCAGGGCCTGTCGGTAGTGATGCATCTCGAATCTCCTGCGGGCCATCTCTGCGTCTCCAGACAAAAAGCCCAGAGGGTAGAGAGCTGGCCCGCGTCAATTCGGGAGGCTGTTCAGTCAGCGGCCACTGGCTCCATTACGCCGATCCGCCAGTGGCTCCATAACGGCGATCACGCACTGGCTCCATTACGCCGATCATCGGCTGGCTCCAATATGCCGATCATCGGCTGGCTCCAATATGCCGATCACCAAGTGGCTCCATTACGCCGGTCGGTGACAACTGGCGCAGTACATCTTCATAAGGCGCCAATATCCCGGGAGGCGACGCCCGTTT
>CAYSIY010000264.1:0-2718 GCA_964431215.1 uncultured Limnohabitans sp. | reverse complement strand
TGCCCGTGACGTTGGCCATGCGGTTGGACAGGCCAAAAAAGGCGGTGATGGCGGTAATGTCCCAGATGTCCTCGTCGTCAAAGCCGTGGGCATGCAGGGCCTGGAAATCGGCGTCTTCGATCTGGTGCGATGCGGTGCAGACTTTCATGGCGAAATCGAGCATGGCCCGCTGACGCGCACTGATGTCGGCCTTGCGGTGATTGACCGCCACCTGGTCTGCCAGCAGCGGCTTTTTTTCGTAAATGCGCAGGATGGCACCGTGGGCCACCACGCAATACAGGCAGTGGTTGATGGCGCTGGTGGCGGTCACGATCATTTCACGCTCGCCCTTGGTGAGCTTGCTGGAGCGGCCCACCGATTCGGGGTCCATCAGCGCGTCGTGGTAGGCAAAAAATGCCCGCCATTCGGCGGGACGTCGGGCCAATGCCAGGAACACATGGGGCACAAAGCCGGCCTTTTCCTGCACCTCAAGGATGCGGGTGCGCAGGTCTTCGGGCAGATGCGCGATGTCGGGGTGGGGATAGCGGGTGCTCATGCGGGTCTCCTGATTGAACCCATTATGCTCAGGGCTCATTGCTGGAGCCTGTCATGCCGAAAACACCGAAAGACCTTCCCCAGGACGCCGCCGTACAGGCCGGCCTGGCCACCCGCACCCAGGTCATGGGGGCTGAGTTTGTCGAGCGCGCCTTCGCGGGTGCCACCGACTACACCCTGCCCATGCAGGAGTTCATCACCCGCAACGCCTGGGGCAATGTGTGGCAGCGCCCCGGGCTGGATCTGCGCTCTCGCAGCCTGATCACTGTGGCCATGCTCGCGGCCATGGGCAAACAGCATGAGCTCAGGGGCCATGTGCGGGGCGCCCTCAACAATGGCGTGAGCGCCGAAGAGCTGCGCGAGGTGATGTTGCACGCCAGCATCTATTGCGGTCTGCCCACCGCCATCGAGGCCTTTCGAACGGTGGCTGAGGTGGTCGAGCCCAAGGTCTGAGGGGCATCAGCCGCGCACCAGCTTCTGGATCAGGTCGGCCGCGCTGCCCGCCTGGTATTTGCGCATGAGCTTGACGCGGTAGATCTCGACCGTGCGGTGGCTGATGCCCAGCGCCCGACCGATTTCCTTGCTGGTCAGACCGGCCATCAGGTGGGCGGCCACCTCGCGCTCTCTAGCGGTGAGCTCGGCCTTGACCGGTTTGCGTGCGGACAGGTCTTCAAACGTCCAGATACCGGCCTCGTGTGGCGCCTGACGGTTCAGGGCTCTGCCGGTCACATGGCACCAGAAGGTTTCGCCCTCCCATCGTCCGCCCACGCGTTTCATGACCCGGTCGTCGGCATACACCCCATTGGCATTGAGGATGGGGGCGATGCGCTGGCCGGTGCGCTCGTACTCGTCGGCGCTGGGGTAGAGCAGCTGGAAACTTTGCCCGATCAGTTGCTCGCGGGTCGCGCCGAACATCTCGCACAGCCTCTGATTGCAGTCCATCATGGTGCGATTGCGTGAGAGCACCATGCCCACGGGGGCCAGATCAAAGGCCAGCCGGTAGTCGATGTCATTGGCGGGCAAGGCCTGGGTCTTGGGGGTGTCCATTACGAAAAACTACGTATTCGGATACGTAGTATCGTAGCGGCATCCATCCCTTGCAGGAGATCCGAGTGAACAAAGTCTTTCCCTCTGCCGCCCAGGCGCTCAAGGACATCGTGGCCGATGGCCAGACGCTGGCCGTGGGCGGTTTCGGTCTGTGCGGCATTCCCGAAGCCCTCATCGATGCCCTGCGTGACAGCGGCGTCAAGAGGCTCACGGTGATTTCCAACAACGCCGGTGTCGACGGTTTTGGTCTGGGCAAGCTGCTCGAGACCCGACAGATCAGCAAGATGATCTCGTCCTACGTGGGCGAAAACAAGGAGTTCGAGCGTCAGTATCTGGCCGGTGAGCTCGAGCTTGAGTTCACGCCGCAGGGGACGCTGGCCGAAAAGCTGCGCGCTGGCGGTGCAGGTATCCCGGCCTTCTTCACCAAGACCGGTGTGGGCACCCTGGTCGCAGACGGCAAGGAACTTCGTGAGTTTGACGGCGAGACCTATGTCATGGAGCGCTCGCTGGTGCCCGACATCGCCCTGATCAAGGCCGACGTGGCCGACCGCTCGGGCAACTTGCGCTTCAATCTGACCGCCCGCAACTTCAACCCCGCAGCCGCCACGGCCGGCAAGATCTGCGTCGTCGAGGTCGAGCGCATCGTCGCCACGGGCGAGCTGGCCCCCGATGACATCCATCTGCCGGGCATTTACGTGCACCGCATCGTGCACAACCCCACGCCCGAAAAGCGCATCGAAAAGCGCACCACGCGCGAACGTAAATAAATGACCTTGGGGGACAGATATTCAGCTCTGTCCCCAACTGAATCACCTTAGGAGCAAAAAATGCCCTGGACCCAGGACCAAATGGCGGCCAAAGCGGCCGCCGAACTTCAGGACGGTTTTTACGTCAACCTCGGCATCGGCATCCCGACGCTGGTGGCCAACCATGTGCCCGACCATGTCGAGGTCTGGCTGCAAAGCGAGAACGGCATGCTCGGCATCGGCCCCTTCCCCTACGACGACGAGGTCGATGCCGACCTGATCAACGCCGGCAAGCAGACCGTCACCACGCTCAAGGGCTCGGCGATCTTCGGCAGCGACCAGAGCTTCGCGATGATCCGCGGCGGCAAGATCAACCTGTCCATCCTGGGCG
>CAYSIY010000263.1:0-2735 GCA_964431215.1 uncultured Limnohabitans sp. | reverse complement strand
CGCGGGCGGCCACATCGGTACAGACCAGCAAATCGACTTCGCCCTTCTTGAAAGCCTCCAGCGCCTTGAGGCGCTCGTCCTGGCTTTTGTCGCCGTGCAGGGCGCCGGTCTTGAAGCCATCGCGCTCCAGGCTGCGGGCCAGTCGGGCGCAGCCGAGTTTGCTGTTGGTGAAGATGAAGGCCTGCTGCAGCCCCCTGTCGCCCAGCACCTTGCGGATCACACGGCGCTTGTCGTCGTCAGAGGCAGCAAAGAAACGCTGCTCCACGGTGGACGCTGTCTCATTGGGGCGCGCCACCTCGATGGTGACCGGGTCCTGCAGGTAGCTGCCGGCCAGGCGCTTGATCTCGGGCGAGAAAGTGGCCGAAAACAGCAGCGTGGTGCGGGTCTTGGGCAGGTAGCTGAGGATGCGCTGCAAATCGGGCAAAAAGCCGATGTCCAGCATGCGGTCCGCTTCGTCGAGCACCACGTATTCGACCTGATTGAGGACCACGTTCTTGGCCTCGATGTGGTCGAGCAGGCGACCGGGGGTGGCGACCAGCACCTCGACACCTTTTTTGAGCTCGGCCGTCTGCGGCTTCATGTCCATGCCGCCAAACACCACCGTGCTGCGCAACTGGGTGTATTTGGCATAGAGCTTGACCTGCTGGGCCACCTGGTCGGCCAGTTCGCGCGTGGGCAGCAGCACCAACGCGCGCACCGGGTGGCGGGCCGGCGAGGTGGAGGGGTTTTCGTGCTTGAGCAGGCGCTGCAGCAGGGGCAGTGAAAACGCGGCCGTCTTGCCGGTGCCGGTCTGCGCGGCGCCCATGACGTCCTTGCCGGTCAGCACCACCGGAATGGCCTGCGCCTGGATCGGCGTCATGTTTTCGTAGCCCATTTCGGCCACGGCTTTGGCCAGCGAAGGGGCCAGCGACAGTTGGGAATAAGGAATGCTCATTGCCCGCTATTGTCGCACTTCGGGCTGACGGCCCTGCGCAGGGCTTTACCGCGTGCCGGTCGAGCCGTAGCCCCCGTCACCGCGGGAAGTCACATCGCCGAATTCCTCGACCACCCGAAAGCGCGCCTGCACCACCGGCACGATCACCATCTGGGCGATGCGCTCCATCGGCTCGATGGTGAAGGCCACATCGCTGCGGTTCCAGCAACTGACCATGAGCTGCCCCTGGTAGTCGCTGTCGATCAGACCCACCAGATTGCCCAGCACGATGCCGTGCTTGTGCCCCAGGCCCGAGCGCGGCAAAAGCATGGCGGCAAAGCCGGGGTCCTTGAGGTGAATGGCGATGCCGGTGGGCACGAGCTGCCAGGCGTTGGGGAGCAGGGTCAGCGGCGCGTCCAGGCAGGCGCGCAGGTCCAGCCCGGCGCTGCCGGGGGTGGCGTACCGGGGCAGTTGCCCCTGCATGCGGGGGTCGAGAATCTTGACGTCCAGTTCCATCTTCAGGCTTTCGCGGTGCCCAGTCGGCGGGCGATGTCTTCCATCAGTTGCCGGGCCAGCACCTTTTTGGAGGCGCGGGGCAGTTCACGCGCCCCTTGGGCGTCCACCAGCAACAAGGCGTTGTCGTCCTGCCCGAAGGTGGCCGGGCCGATATTGCCCACCAGCAACGGCACGCCTTTGCGTTCGCGCTTGGCGGTGGCATGGGCCAGCAGATCGTGGCTTTCGGCGGCAAAGCCGACGCAGAACAATTGGCCCGCCAGGGCACGGGGCGACCGGGCCACGGTGGCGAGGATGTCCGGGTTTTCGACAAAGCCCAGTGCAGGCGTCTGGCCTGAGCCGTCTTTCTTGATCTTGTGCGCTGCCGAAGTGGCCGGTCGCCAGTCGGCCACCGCTGCAGTGGCAATGAAAATCTGTGCGGCGCCCGCATGCTGCTCGACGGCCTGCAGCATGTCGCGGGCCGAACGCACATCAACCCGGCGCACGCCGCGTGGGGTCGGCAGACTCACCGGCCCGGCCACCAGCGTGACCTCGGCCCCGGCCATGCGGGCCGCGCGGGCGATGGCAAAACCCATCTTGCCGCTCGAGAGGTTGGTGATGCCGCGCACCGGATCAATGGCTTCGTAGGTTGGCCCGGCAGTGACCAGCACCGCCTTGCCCGCAAGCGCCTTGGGCGTGAAAAACGCTTCCAGGTCTTCCAGGATTTCTTCGGCTTCGAGCATGCGGCCGTCGCCGCTCTCGCCGCAGGCCTGCTCGCCCTGCCCCACGTCCAGCACATGGATGCCATCGGCCTTGAGCTGCGCCACATTGCGCTGCGTGGCCGGATTGGCCCACATCTCGCGGTTCATGGCGGGCGCCACGATCAGGGGCACCTTGTCGATGGGCCGGGCCAGGCACATCAGGCTGAGCAACTCGTCGGCCCCCCCGTGCAACAGCTTGGACAGGAAATCGGCACTGGCCGGAGCCACCACGATCGCGTCGGCCTCGCGGCTGAGGTTGATGTGCGCCATGTTGTTGGACTCGCGTGCGTCCCATTGCGAGGTGTAGACCGGCCGACCCGAAAGCGCCTGCAGGGTCACGGCCGTGATGAAATGCTCGGCCGCCTCGGTCATCACCACCTGCACCGTGACACCGGCCTTGACCAAGGCCCGGCAGAGTTCCGCCGACTTGAAGGCCGCGATGCCGCCCGACAAGCCCAGAACAATGTGTTTTCCAGCAAGATGGCTCATGGGCGGCAATGTAGCAGACCACGCCCCCTATAATTTCGCTTTACCACCATACGGGAGCCCGGCCTCCCTACCGGACATGA
>CAYSIY010000262.1:0-2739 GCA_964431215.1 uncultured Limnohabitans sp. | reverse complement strand
GTACATGAAGATGCCGCCGCGGGTGAGGATGCGGTGCACATCGGCCACCATGGAGGCAATCCAGCGCATGTTGAAGTCCTTGCCGCGCGGCCCTTCCTTGCCTTGCAGGCATTCGTCGATGTAGCGGCGCACCGGCTCGGCCCAGTGACGCATATTGCTCATGTTGATGGCGAATTCCTTGGTGTCGGCCGGGATATGGACGTTCTCTTGCGTGAGGACAAAGGAACCTTGTTCGCGGTCGAGTGTGAACATGGCCACGCCATCGCCCACGGTGAGCACCAGGGTGGTCTGCGGGCCGTAGACGCAGTAGCCGGCGGCGACCTGGTTCTTGCCGGGCTGCAAGAAGTCCTGCTCGGTCACGCCCGGCGCGCCTGGCGCGCCAGGTGGGTTCGTGCCTTCGGGCTTTTTGAGCACGCTGAAAATCGTGCCAATGCTGACGTTGACGTCGATGTTGGACGAGCCGTCCAGCGGATCGAACAGCAGCAGGTATTCACCCTGGGGGTAGCGGTTGGGCACCAGGTAGATGCTGTCCATTTCCTCGGAGGCCATGGCCGCCAGATGGCCACCCCACTCGTTGGCTTCGAGCAGCACTTCGTTGGCGATGATGTCGAGTTTTTTCTGGACTTCGCCCTGCACGTTTTCGCTGTCGGCGCTGCCCAGCACGCCCCCGAGCGCGCCTTTGTTGACCGCCTGGCTGATGCTTTTGCAGGCCCGGGCCACCACTTCGAGAAGCAGACGCAGGTCTGCAGGGATGTGGCCTTTGCTGCGTTGCTGTTCAACCAGGTAACGGGAGAGGGAGATACGGCTGCTCATGGCGTGCCTTTCTGATGTCAGGAGTTGCCCAGCGCTCGGTTGACCACCTCGCGCACGTCGTTGCTCAGGTCGGCTTTGGTGGCCACACGTTCGATGGCCACCTTCGCCGCGCTGCGGTAGGGTTCTGCGAGGCGGCTCCAGCGGTCCATGGCGCGGGCCAGGCGAGCGGCCACCTGGGGGTTGATGGCGTCAAGGGCCAGCACCTGCTCGCTCCAGTACACGTAGCCGGCCGCGTCGGCACGGTGAAAGCCTGCCGGGTTGGCGCTGCAGTAGCTGAAGATGAGGCTGCGGGCACGGTTGGGGTTGCGCAGGTTGAAGTCGGCGTGCTGCATGAGCTGGCGCACCCGTGGCAACACATCGCCACCGCGGTCGGGCGCTCCGGCCTGCAGGGCAAACCATTTGTCGATGACCAGGGCTTCGTCCTTGAACAGCTTGTGAAAGCGCCCCAGGGCGTCCTGCGCCAGGGCGTGGCCGCTGACCACCAGGGCCGACAGCGCATGGAAGCGCTCGGTCATGTTGCCCGAGTCCTTGAACTGCTGGTAGACCTTGCCGGGCAGCACATCGTCGCCTTGCGCCACCGCAGCCAGGCACAGCATGGTCATGGCCAGGCCGGACAGGGCGCGTCGGCCGCTGGAGGTGGCGTCGGGTGTGTAGGCGCCGCTGCTGCGGTGGGCTTCGAGTGCCCACTGCCAGTCGGCCTGCAGGGCGGTGGCCATTTGCAGGCGCATGGCTTCGCGCACCGCATGCACGCGCTGTGGATCCACGGTGTCGAGCTGGTCGGCCATGTAGTTCTCGGACGGCAGGGTCAGCGCCAGTTCCTTGAAGGCCGCGTCCAGTTGCGGGTGGCGCAGCACGGCACGCAGGGCCTCGAGCAGGGCAGGCGAGAGCACCTGGTCCGTCTCAGCGCCACTGCGCAGCGTATCCAGCGCGGCCTGCAGCATCAGGCGCTGACCGGCTTCCCAGCGGTTGAAGGGGTCGCTGTCGTGGGCCAGCAGGCACATCAGCGCCTCATTCCTCAGGCCGTCATGAAGCACCACGGGGGCGCTGAAGCCCCGCAGCAGCGAGGGCACAGGTTCGCTCTCCAGATTCACGAAAGTCCAGCTCGCGCTGTGCTCAGTGAGCACCAGCGTGGTCTGCTCGGTCGTGTCGCTGCTGCCCGCCCTTTGCAGGGGCAAGGCACGGCCGTCCTGCGTGATCAGGCCCAGCGTGACCGGAATGACGAAGGGTTCCTTCGCGGGCTGCTCCGGCGTGGCCGGGCAGGACTGACTCAGCGTCAGGGTGTAGCTGCGTTCGCTCGCGTTGTACTGGCCGTGGGCTTGCAGGCGCGGGGTGCCGGCCTGGCTGTACCAGCGCTTGAATTGCGGCAGGTGCTGGGCCAGCGCGGTGCCCGGGTTGGCGTCGGCAATGGCCTGGGCAAAGTCGTCGCAGGTCACGGCCTGGCCGTCGTGGCGTTCGAAGTAGAGCTTCATGCCCCGGGCAAAGCCTTCGCGGCCGAGCGGGTCCTGGGCACTTGCGCACAGGGTCTGCATCATGCGCACCACTTCTGCACCTTTTTCGTAGATGGTGACGGTGTAGAAGTTGTTGATCTCGATGTACTGGTCAGGTCGCACCGGGTGGGCCATGGGGCCGGCGTCCTCGGCAAACTGCACGGTGCGCAGCAGGCGCACGTCTTCGATGCGCTTGACGGCGCGGGCACTGGCTTCGCCCGCCATGTCCTGGCTGAATTCCTGGTCACGGAAAACCGTCAGGCCCTCTTTGAGCGAGAGCTGGAACCAGTCGCGGCAGGTGATGCGGTTGCCGGTCCAGTTGTGGAAGTATTCATGCGCGACGATCCCCTCGATGCGACCAAAGTCGTCATCGGTGGCGGTTTCGGGCAGGGCGAGCACGTACTTGGAGTTGAAGATGTTCAGCCCCTTGTTCTCCATG
>CAYSIY010000261.1:0-2741 GCA_964431215.1 uncultured Limnohabitans sp. | reverse complement strand
GCAGCCACATCAAGGGCACCAACGGCGAATCACAAGGCGTGGTGCCTTTCCTCAAGGTGGTCAACGACACCGCGGTGGCAGTCAACCAGGGCGGCAAGCGCAAGGGCGCGGTCTGCACCTATCTGGAGACCTGGCACCTGGACATCGAGGAATTCCTCGAGCTGCGCAAGAACACCGGCGACGACCGCCGCCGCACCCACGACATGAACACGGCCAACTGGATTCCGGACCTGTTCATGCGCCGCGTGATGGAAAAGGGCACCTGGACACTGTTTTCGCCCTCTGATTGCCCGGACCTGCACGACAAGTTCGGTTCGGCATTCGAGAAAGCCTATGTGGCCTACGAAGAAAAAGCCGCCCGCGGCGAGATCAAGCCCGCCAAACAGGTGCAGGCGCTCGACCTGTGGCGCAAGATGCTCTCGATGCTGTTTGAAACCGGCCACCCCTGGATCACCTTCAAGGACCCCTGCAACGTGCGCTCACCGCAGCAGCACGTGGGCGTTGTGCACTCGTCGAACCTGTGCACCGAGATCACACTCAACACCAGCGACACCGAAACCGCCGTGTGCAACCTCGGCTCGGTCAACCTGGTCAAGCACCTGATCGACGGCCCGAATGGCAAGCAACTCGACCACGCCAAGCTGCAAAAGACGATTGCGACAGCCATGCGCATGCTCGACAACGTGATCGACATCAACTACTACGCCGTCAAGAAGGCGCGCGACTCCAACCTGCGACACCGCCCCGTGGGCATGGGCCTGATGGCTTTCCAGGACGCGCTCTATGAAATGCGCATCCCGTATGCCAGCCAGGCTGCTGTGGAGTTTGCTGACCGGTCGATGGAAGCCATCTGCTACTACGCCTACTGGGCCTCGACTGAACTGGCCAAGGAACGCGGCAAGTACTCCAGCTACCGTGGCTCCCTCTGGGACCGCGGCATCCTGCCGCACGACACCCTGGATTTGCTGTCCCAGGAACGGGGCGGCTACGTCGAAATCGACCGCTCATCCACCCTGGACTGGGATGCGCTGCGCAAGAAAATTGCTGCGGACGGCATGCGCAACTCCAACTGCATCGCCATCGCTCCAACCGCGACCATCTCCAACATCATCGGTGTGGACGCCTCGATCGAGCCGTGCTTCGGCAACCTCTCGGTCAAGTCCAACCTGTCAGGGGAGTTCACCGTGATCAACAGCTACCTGGTCAAGGACCTCAAGCGTCTGGGCCTGTGGGACGATGTGATGGTCATGGACCTCAAGCACTTTGACGGCTCACTGCGCCCGATTGACCGCGTCCCGCAGGAGATCAAGCAGTTGTATGCCACCGCCTTTGAAGTCGAACCGCAATGGCTGGTGGAAGCCGCCGCACGTCGCCAGAAATGGATCGACCAGGCCCAATCGCTCAATATCTACATGGCCGGCGCATCGGGCAAGAAGCTCGATGACACCTACAAGCTGGCCTGGTTGCGTGGACTCAAGACCACCTACTACCTGCGCACCACCAGCGCCACGCACGCCGAGAAATCGACGATCGCCTCAGGTCAGCTCAACGCGGTGTCTTCTGGCGTCGGCGCTGCAGGCGTGAACGCGGCAGGCCCGGCCAGCGATGTGAAGTTCAGTGCCATCGACGATCAGGCCTGCGAAGCCTGTCAGTGAAAGACACCGTCAATGCATCGTGCGCGCATTTTCTTTCCAGCGCGCACGATGCAAATGCACAACACTTGAGCAAAGCGTTCACGCAAAAAAACCTCTGAACGCTTTGCATTTCATGCACATGCTTTCATAATCCAAACACTGGAAATTTATATGTTGTCCTGGGACGATCAAGTCAAACCCGCATTGCAGCCTGCGATGCCCTCATTCAACAACACCGCCGCCGAGGCTGCGGCAGGTCATCCCTCCCCCTCTGCTTCCACAAACGCCAGCAGCGAACGCCGCGTCAACGTTGCTGACAAACGCATCATCAACGGCCAGACCGATGTCAACCAGTTGGTGCCGTTCAAATACAAGTGGGCCTGGGAAAAATACCTCGCCACCTGCGCCAACCACTGGATGCCGCAGGAAGTGAACATGAACCGCGACATCGCGCTTTGGAAAGACCCCAACGGACTGTCCGAAGACGAGCGCCGCATCATCAAGCGCAACCTCGGCTTCTTTGTCACCGCCGACTCGCTGGCCGCCAACAACATCACGCTGGGCACCTACCGCCACATCACGGCACCCGAGTGCCGCCAGTTCCTGCTGCGCCAGGCTTTTGAAGAAGCCATTCACACCCACGCCTACCAGTACATCGTGGAATCGCTGGGTCTGGACGAGTCGGAAATTTTCAACGCGTACCACGAGGTGTCCTCGATCCGCGACAAGGACGAATTCCTGATCCCGTTCATCGACGCGATCATGGACCCGCATTTCAAGACCGGGACCCCCGAAACCGATCAAACCCTGCTCAAGAGCCTGATCGTGTTCGCCTGCCTGATGGAAGGCCTGTTCTTCTACGTCGGCTTCACGCAGATCCTGGCCATGGGCCGTCAGAACAAGATGACCGGTGCCGCCGAGCAGTACCAGTACATCCTGCGCGACGAGTCGATGCACTGCAACTTCGGCATCGACCTGATCAACCAGCTCAAGCTCGAGAACCCGCACCTCTGGACGGCTGAGTTCAAGGCTGAGATCAAGGCGCTGTTCCTGAAGGCCGTCGACCTCGAATACCGTTACGCCGAAGACACCATGCCGCGCGGCGTG
>CAYSIY010000260.1:0-2741 GCA_964431215.1 uncultured Limnohabitans sp. | reverse complement strand
GACTGACCATGCGGCTCGCGGCCACGATGTGCTGCGTGTCGATACCGACATCAAGACCGAAATGGTCACGACGGGTCTTGACCGCCATGACCACCTCCTCGAGCGAGCAATTGCCCGCACGCTCGCCCAGACCATTGATGGTGCATTCGACCTGACGGGCACCGCCGATCTTGACGCCAGCCAGAGAGTTGGCAACCGCCATGCCCAAATCATTGTGGCAATGCACCGACCAGATCGCCTTGTCGGCGTTGGGTACTTTCTCGCGCAAGGTTTTGATGAAGTTGCCGTACAGCTCGGGGATCGCGTAGCCCACGGTATCCGGGATGTTGATGGTGGTTGCGCCCTCGTTAATCACTGCCTCGACCACACGGGCCAGAAAGTCGATCTCGCTGCGGTAACCGTCTTCGGCGCTGAACTCGATGTCGGCACACAGGTTGCGCGCAAAACGGACCGACTGCCGGGCCTGCTCGAGCACCTGCTCGGGCGACATGCGCAGCTTCTTTTCCATGTGCAACGGGGACGTTGCGATGAAGGTATGGATGCGTCCACTGTTGGCGCCCTTGAGGGCCTCTGCAGCGCGAGAGATGTCTCGATCATTGGCACGCGAGAGGGAGCAGACGGTGGAGTCCTTGATGGCATTGGCAATGGTCTGCACCGCCTCGAAGTCGCCATTGGAGCTGGCAGCGAAACCGGCCTCGATGACGTCCACCCGCAGGCGCTCGAGCTGGCGGGCAATTCGCAGTTTTTCGTCACGAGTCATGGACGCGCCGGGCGACTGCTCGCCATCACGCAAGGTGGTGTCAAAAATGATGAGTTTTTCAGCCATGGTTACTCCAGAATTTCAACCGCAGCTTGTGAAACACATCAAAGCAAAAGGCCCGCTGCGGGTGCATACGGGCCTTTGGGAAAATGTGTTCGTGCGCTACACGTCCCGCCCGTGGGGCGTAAGTAGTAGAGCCAGAGCCATGCGATTCATGACGATAAATGTAGCATAGAAAAACAAGTGGCGTATCACCCGGCTTACTGGTGGAGACCCCGCTCTTCAGGCTCGTCGGTCGAGGTGCTGATCATGCTGGCAGGCTGCCCCTTGAACTTTCGCCAAGCGTAAAGCACGTAGCCACTGAGGCCGTAAATCACAAACAGGCCAAACAGCACAGCTGGCGGATGGATGTTGATGACCGCAATCGCCAGTGCGATCAGGACGACCACGGCGAAGGGCACGCTTTTCTTGAAGTGCACGTCCTTGCCGCTGTAGAACGGCACATTGGTAACCATGGTCAGACCCGCAAAGAGTGCAATGACAAACATCGGCCAGGCCTGGGAAGGACCTGCCATATCCGCTTCGGTCATGATCCAGATGAAACCGGTGACCAGTGCAGCCGCAGCCGGTGACGGCAGACCCTGGAAGTACCGTTTGTCCACCACCGCCGTATTGACATTGAAGCGTGCCAGACGCAGAGCAGCACAGGCACAGTAGACAAACGCCGCAATCCAGCCCCAGCGGCCCAGACCCTTGAGCGCCCATTCGTAGGCGATGAGGGCAGGCGCAGCGCCAAACGACACCATGTCGGCCAGCGAGTCCATCTGCTCGCCAAAAGCACTCTGGGTATGGGTCATGCGGGCCACACGGCCATCCAGACTATCGAGCACCATGGCGCAGAACACGCCGATGGTGGCCATGTCGAAACGGCCATTCATGGCCATCACGATAGCGTAGAAGCCGCCAAACAGAGCCGCCAAAGTGAACAGGTTGGGCAGGATGTAAATGCCCTTGCGCGGCTTGCGTGGCGCATTGACCTGATCGTGGTCCTGCTCGAAATCATTGTCCATCTTGTTCCCTTGTGTGAGCCGCCAATGACGGCCTGTCGTGGCGAGTGTATGCCAAGCCCGTCCGAAGACGAAAAAAGGCCACCGCGGTGGCCTTTTTCACAGGCACAGCCCGATCAGTTGCGGGTCTGGTCAACCAGCTTGTTCTTGGCAATCCAGGGCATCATCGCGCGAAGCTGGGCACCCACCACTTCGATGCTGTGGTCAGCGGTGTTGCGGCGGCGGGCGGTCATGCTCGGGTAGTTGAGGCGACCTTCCTGAATGAACATCTTGGCGTAGTCACCGTTCTGGATGCGCTTGAGGGCGTTGCGCATGGCCTTGCGGGATTCTTCGTTGATGACTTCCGGACCGGTCACGTACTCGCCGAACTCCGCGTTGTTGGAGATCGAGTAGTTCATGTTGGCGATGCCGCCTTCGTAGATCAGGTCCACGATCAGCTTGAGCTCGTGCAGGCACTCGAAATAGGCCATTTCGGGAGCGTAGCCGGCTTCTACCAGGGTCTCGTAACCCATCTTGATCAGCTCGACCGCACCGCCGCACAGCACGGCCTGCTCGCCGAACAGGTCGGTCTCGGTCTCTTCCTTGAAGTTGGTCTCGATGATGCCGGCCTTGCCGCCACCGTTGGCCATGGCGTAGCTCAGGGCCAGGTCACGGGCCTTGCCCGAGGCGTTGGCGTGGATGGCGATCAAGTGGGGCACGCCGCCGCCCTGCTTGTAGGTGTTGCGCACCGTGTGACCCGGGGCCTTGGGGGCGACCATCCACACGTCCAGGTCGGCGCGCGGCTGCACTTGGCCGTAGTGCACGTTGAAGCCGTGGGCGAAGGCCAGTACCGCGCCTTGCTTGGCGTTCGGGGCGACGTTTTCGTTGTAGACCTGGGCGATGTTCTCGTCCGGCAGCAGGATCATGATCACGTC
>CAYSIY010000259.1:0-2744 GCA_964431215.1 uncultured Limnohabitans sp. | reverse complement strand
GAACCCACGTTATTTGCTTGGGAAGCAAGAGTCCTACCATTGAACGACACCCGCGATGCGGCCCGATTGTAGAGCAATGCAAAGAATGACCTGCGCCGTCAGAAGGGCGCGGGTCAAATTTACAATCCCCCCCCAATGCGCATCCCTTCCTCCCCATCGGCCAGACTGTCCTTGCAGCCCTGGTTTTTGCTCTTGCTGGCGGCTTATGCGGTGCTGGAGCTGTCTTTCAACCACCGCCTGCTGGAAATCGCCGCAGGCATGCTGACCGGGGTCGACGCCACCCGGGTGCAGGCGATGGAGCTCTGGGCGCGTGTCGTTTCGGGCCTGGGGTTGGCCCTGCTGTTGATGCGATGGTTCGATCGCCTCATTCCCTCTCGCCTGTGGCTGGTGCTCTCATGCTCGGTCGCCGGGCTGCTGCTCATGTGGAACCTGCAAAAGGCCCTGGTTGACGTCATCGTCGCCAGCGCCGACGAAAAAGACATGCAGATGAGCGTGCAATCGCACCTGAGCACGGGCGAGGCCCTCAAGGGCCGCATCGAGCTGCGCGGGCAGCCCGTTCTGGACGAGCCCGCTTCGCCGCTGCTCAGGCCGGTCATGACCGCGCTGTGGTCATCGAGCGTGCTGGGCCTGAGCCCCGACGATCTGGAGGTCACGGCAGGTGCCGCCCAACTGGCGAGCCGCTGGATCTTGCCTTCGCCCTCCGAGAAGCAGTTGCGCGATGCTTATCGCAAGGCCGTCATGATGCCGGTGGCGCTGGGCACGTCCTTGCTGTTTGGCTTGCTCAACCTCTGCCAGCTTCTGGCAGGCACGGTGCTGTTCCTGGTCTCCAAAGCCGGGGCAGGGCGCTCACCCGGGCTGCTTCATCGCGGCTTGCTCCCGGGTCTGGTGCTGGTGTGCGTGGTGGCCACCTGGGCGCAGGGCAATGCCTGGGTCGACTCACCGGGCTACCGTCAGGTCGCCCGCCCGGCGCTCTGGCAGGACAAGCCTTTTCTGGCCCCCTTTGTGGAATGGAGTTTGCGGGCTGAACCCGCCTGGTCCGATCCTTTGGCCTGGGTGCATCGGGAGCTGCTGGGCGATTTCGATTTCCGGGACACCTGGCAGGCCAATCCCAAGCCATGAAAAAAGCGCCCGAAGGCGCTTTTTTCATGGACCTTGGCGCAGTCACCTGAGGATGTCGCCCAGGCAGAGGTACTTCATTTCGACATAGTCGTCGATGCCGTGGCGTGAACCTTCGCGGCCCAGGCCCGACTGCTTGACCCCACCAAAGGGCACATGCTCGGTGGCCAGAATGCCCACGTTGATGCCGACCATGCCGTATTCCAGTGCTTCGCTGACCCGGAAAATTCGACCCACATCGCGGCTGTAGAAGTAGCTGGCCAGGCCGAAGATGGTGGCGTTGGCCGCGTCAATCGCCTCCTGCTCGGTCCTGAACTTGAAAATCGGCGCGAAGGGGCCGAAGGTCTCCTCTGTGGCGCAAACCATGTCGGCTGTGGCGTCGGCCACCACGGTGGGCTCAAAGAACTGACCGTGCAGGCGCTTGCCGCCCGTGAGCACGCGGGCACCCTTGGCGATGGCATCCTGCACATGGCGCTCGACTTTTTCCACGGCGGCGGGCTCGATCAGCGGCCCCTGGTTGACGCCTTCTTCAAAGCCGTTACCGACCTTGGCCGTCCTGACCTTGGCCGCGAACTTCTGGGCGAACTCTTCGTACACGCCCTCCTGCACGTAGATGCGGTTGGAGCACACGCAGGTCTGGCCGGCGTTGCGGTACTTGCTGGCAAAAGCGCCTTCGACCGCGCTGTCGATGTCGGCGTCGTCAAACACGATGAAGGGGGCGTTGCCGCCCAGTTCCAGCGACATCTTCTTGACGGTGGGCGCGGACTGCGCCATCAGGATGCGGCCGACTTCGGTGGAGCCGGTGAAGCTGATGTGGCGCACGGTGTCGCTGGCGCACAGGGCCTTGCCGATGGCGATGCTGTTGCCCGCGTCGGCGGTGACGATGTTGATGACGCCCGCCGGAATGCCCGCACGCAGGGCCAGTTCGGCCGCTGCCAGGGCGGTCAGTGGCGTCTGCTCGGCCGGCTTGATGATGACCGGGCAACCGGCGGCGATGGCCGGGGCCACCTTGCGGGTGATCATGGCCAGCGGGAAGTTCCAGGGGGTGATGGCCGCGCACACGCCGATCGGCTGGCGGATCACCATCAGGCGGCGGTTGTTGTCGAACTGGGGCAAGGTCTCGCCATTGATGCGCTTGGCTTCTTCGGCAAACCATTCCACGAAGCTGGCACCGTAGACCACTTCGCCACGCGATTCGGCCAGGGGCTTGCCGTTTTCGGCGGTCATCAGGCGGGCCAGGTCTTCGGTGTGGGCGATCAGCAGATCGAACCACTTGCGCATGATGATGCTGCGTTCCTTGGCCGTCTTGCTGCGCCAGGCGGGCCAGGCGGCGTTGGCGGCGGCTATCGCGGCCTCGGCCTCGGTCGCGCCCAGGTTCGCCACATCGGCCAGCTTGAGCCCGGTGGCCGGATCGCTCACTTCAAAGGTGGCTGAGCCCCGGACCCACTGACCGTTGATGAAGCCATCGGTCTTGAGCAGGGAAGTGTCCTTGAGCAGGGCGAGGGGAGAAGTCGTCATGGTGGTCCGGTGTGATCAGGGTGGGCGGCTGTGGGTGCTGACTGTCAGTTCCAACAGCAGGCCAAGCATACCGCCACCGCAAGCCAGCCGGTGTCACCCCCGCGTTCGCG
>CAYSIY010000258.1:0-2761 GCA_964431215.1 uncultured Limnohabitans sp. | reverse complement strand
CTGCGTGCGCTGGAAGATGCGCTGCTCGAATTTGCCGGCAGCGTCATGGTCATCAGCCACGACCGCTGGTTCCTCGACCGCATCGCCACCCACATCCTGGCCGCCGAAGGCGACAGCCAGTGGGTGTTCTTTG
The DNA here is from genome assembly GCA_964431215.1 of uncultured Limnohabitans sp. Classification (GTDB taxonomy): domain Bacteria; phylum Pseudomonadota; class Gammaproteobacteria; order Burkholderiales; family Burkholderiaceae_C; genus Limnohabitans_A. Next base: position 2,628 of record CAYSIY010000258.1, on the reverse strand, counting down.
ACGGCAACTACCAGGAATACGAAGCCGACAAGAAGAAGCGCCTGGGCGAAGAGGGTGCCAAGCCCAAGCGCGTGCGCTACAAAGCCTTGAAATAACCTCGCTCACGTAAGGAGCGGTCTCCGACCGCGATGAACGCCACACTGACCTGATCGCGGTCAGAGACCGCTCCTACACCACACGATCAACGGCTCCTTCCCATGTCCCATTACCACCTCTACGCGATCGGCAATGCGCTGGTCGACACCGAATACGAAGTCTCTGACGAACTGCTGCAGCGCATGGGCGTGAGCAAACGCCACATGACCTTGATCGACGCCGAGCAGCGCACCGCCTTGCACCAGCATGTGCAGGGCCTGCACGGCCGCCGTACCGGGGGCGGATCGGCCGGCAACACCGTGGTGGCGCTGGCGCAACTGGGCGGCAAGGCCTTCTATTCGTGTCGCGTGGCCGACGACGAGCTCGGCGCCTTTTATGCACAGGACCTTCAAGCCAACGGTGTGGCCACCAACCTGACGCACACGCAGGCCCAGTCGGGCCAGACCGGCAGCTGCATGGTGCTGGTCACGCCCGATGCCGAGCGCACCATGTGCACCTTCCTGGGGGCCACCTCGCAGCTCGACCGGTCGGCTCTGCACCCGCATGACATCGCCAAGGCGAAGGTCTATTACATGGAAGGCTATCTGGCCGCTTCGTCCAGCGGGCTCGAAGCCGCGCTGGAGGGCCTGAAGGTGGCCAGGACGCACGGGGTGCAGACGGCGCTGACGCTCAGCGACGTGAGCATGATCAACTTCTGCCGAGTCGGGCTCGAAGCCATGGTGGGCGAGGGGCTGGATTACCTGTTTGCCAACGAGGAAGAGGCCCAGGTCTGGTGCGGCAGCACCGATCTGCAGGCCATCCTGCCGCAACTGCAAAAGCTCGCCCGAACGGTCTGCCTGACGCGCGGCCCCAAAGGGTGCGTGGTGCTGCGGGGGACTGAAATGGCCAGTGTGCCGGCCGTGCCCACGAAAGCGGTGGACACCAACGGCGCGGGCGACATGTTTGCAGGTGCCTTCCTTTACGGCGTGACGCACGGCATGGGCGATGCGCAGGCCGCTGACCTGGCCAATCGCGCTGCGGCTGCGGTGGTGGCCCAGCACGGCAACCGTTTGACAGCCGAGCGTTTGCAGGCCATCCTGCGGGACAGTCTGAACGTCTGACCTTTGCCTGGAGCGCGCGCCATGTCCATCCCGAAGACCCTTCTGCTGGCCACTGCCTTGGGCGGCACCTGCGTCTGGGCGCAGGGCACCGGTTTCCGGGGGGAGCTGGGTGGCATGGCCACCCAGGCTTCGGCGCTGGTGCAGGGGGCTTCGGCCTCATCGTCTGTTCTGCCCTATGTGTATGGCGATTGGGGCCGTCTTTATGGCCGTGTCGATACTTTTGGCCTGCGCGTTATGCCTCTGGCTCAGGGGCACCTGGAGCTGGCCACCCGCATCAGCACCGAGGGCTTTGAGGGTCGCAAGACCGCATTCCCCGCGCTGGGCGAGCGCCGCTCGCCGACACCTGTGGGCCTGGGCACCTTTCAGCGCACCGATTTCGGTGGCGTGTTTGCTTACCTCATGCACGACCCCCGCTCAGGGGGGCAGTTTGCTGAACTGAACTGGGCCGGTCTGACCCGCCTCGGCCCGGTCACCCTCTACCCGCAGCTGGGCTTGCAGTACCGTTCGTCTTCCTATGTGTCGCATCTCTATGGCGTGACGCCATCCGAGTCCAGCGCCACCGGTCTGAAGGTCTGGCAGCCTGGTGCCTCATGGGCGCCCCAGCTGACCCTGCACGCCAGTCTGCCGCTGACGGGGGCCTGGTCACTGCAGGGGCAGGTGCGCCAGCGCTGGTTTGACGCCGCGGTGGCCGACAGCCCACTGGTGCAGCGCAGCCACCAGACCTCGGGTCTGTTGGCACTGACCTACACGCTCCATTGACCCGTGCAGGAGCTGCGATAGGCTCGGGGCGGATTAAAATGACGATCCGCTGGCTGTGACAGTCGGCTTTTATTTCTGCTAATTTTTTTACAGGCCTATCCATGAAGCGCGAATACTTCCATTCCAGCCCCCGTCACGACCGTCGTCCGGGGGAACAACGCAGTGGCACCTGTATTGCCCTGATCGACGGCCGATTCCTGATCTGGCTGGCGCAGCAGGGGGCTGTAGGCACCACGGGCGAATCGGTCAACCGTCAGGGCCTGCTGTCCTTGCTGGCGCAGGCTTTGTCCTACTCCGGGCTCGATGTCGATCTGCGCCGCATTTACTGGTACAGCGACCGCTCGGACGGTCTGGTGATCGATGACCAGATCGTGCGTCTGGTACAGGCGCACGACGCCGATGGCGGGGCTTCCTTGCTGCGTTCACTCGGTCACGACCTCAAGCAACTGGCCGAACACCATGCCTGCGACCATGTGCTGGTGGCCAGCGATGACGAGCGTTTTCTGAGCGCCATCGATGAAGCCCAGCTCAGTGGCCTGAGCGTGCACCTGCTGGCCGACGAGTCGGCCCGCAACATGCCTCAGATGGTGCGCAGCGATCCGGGCTGGGCACGCCTGCTGTCGCAGGCCGATCGCCGCGTGATCGTCAACTCGCAGGCCCTGGCCGACATGCT
>CAYSIY010000257.1:0-2770 GCA_964431215.1 uncultured Limnohabitans sp. | reverse complement strand
CTTGACGTTGGCGATGAAGGCGTCCAGCCCATCGTTGTTGAAGCCCAGTCGGTTGATGAGGGCCTGCGCCTCGGGCAGGCGGAACATGCGCGGTGTGGGGTTGCCCGGCTGTGCCTTGGGCGTGACGGTGCCGACCTCGACAAAGCCAAAGCCCATCGCGCCCAGGCCGTCGATGCAGCGGGCGTTTTTGTCGAGGCCCGCAGCCAGCCCCACCCGGTTGGGAAACTGCAGTCCGGCCAGGGTGATCGGATGGGACACAAAAGGCTGACGGTAGAGGCGGTCGAAGGGCGTGTTTTGCGTGCGGGCGAGGCCATCGAGCGTGAGTTCATGCGCCTCTTCGGGGTCCATCTTGAAGAGGAAAGGCCGGGCCAAAGCGTAGGGGATCATGGACATCTTGGATAATCGCGGGTCTTTTGCCCGATTGTCTCAGACCCCGCACCATGACCCAGGATGAACTCAAGGCCCTTGTCGGCCAGGCCGCCCTCCAGTACGTTGTCCCCGGCGAGATCGTCGGCGTGGGTACAGGCTCCACGGTGAACAAATTCATCGACGCGCTGGCCACGATGAAAGACCGGATCCGGGGGGCTGTCTCCAGCTCCGAGGCCTCGACAGAGCGCCTGAAGGCCCTGGGGATTCCTGTATTTGACAGCAACGAAGTGGAAAGTCTCTCGGTCTACATCGACGGTGCGGACGAGATCGACCACCAGGGTTACATGGTCAAAGGGGGGGGGGCGGCCCTCACGCGCGAAAAAATCGTGGCCGCCCAGGCCAAAAAGTTCGTCTGTATCGCCGACGAGAGCAAGCTGGTCGATGTGCTTGGCACTTTTCCGCTGCCGGTCGAGGTGATCCCGATGGCTGCGGCGGGCGTGATGCGCCAGTTCGCCGCCATGGGCGGCACGTGCGCTGTGCGCCTCAGGGATGGACGCCCGCTGGTCACCGACAACGGGCAGCACATCGTCGATGTGAAGGGCCTCAAAATCACCGATCCGCTGGCTTTTGAAACCACGGTCAACCAGTGGCCCGGAGTGGTCACGGTCGGCGTGTTTGCCCACCAGAAAGCCCGGGTCTGCCTGCTGGGCACCGCCTCGGGCGTCAAGACCCTGACGTTCTGATTTCCTCCAGGCAGCGGCCATCGGCGCGATCGCCTGACCGGTATCGGCTGTGGCGGCCTTGCCCCTCGTTTCCATGTCTTTGAATCACTCATGATGTCCAGAAAATTGAACCGCCGTGCCGTTCTGGCCTTGTCCGCTGCACTCATGGCCTGCGCGGCCAGCGCCCAGTCGCCAGCGCCCGTCAAGCTCGCGCTGATCGAGAGCCTGTCGGGCCCTTTTGCCAACACGGGCGAGGCCGTGGTGCGCAACATCGTCTGGGCGATCGAGCGGGTCAATGCCCGCGGTGGCGTGAAGACCGCGCAGGGCCAACGTCCGCTTGAGCTGCTGCGCTACGACAGCAAGGGCCAGAACGAGGAAGCCTTGTCTGCGCTGCGCGCAGCCATTGACGATGGCGTTCAGGTGGTGTTGCAAGGCAACTCTTCGGCCCAGGCTCTGGTGCTGGTTGATGCCATCAACAAGCACAACGAGCGCGAGCCTGGCAGGCGCGTGCTTTTCCTCAATTACTCGGCTGTGGACCCGGTGCTCACCAACGAAAAATGCAGCTTCTGGCATTTCCGTTTCGATGCCCATGCCGACATGCGCATGACCGCGCTCATGCAGGTGCTCAGAGGTGACAAAAAGGTCAAATCCGCCTACCTGATCGGGCAGGACTACAGCTTCGGTCAGGCGGTGCTGCGCGAGGCACGCCGCCAGATCGAGGAACAGCGCCCGGACATGAAGATCGTCGGCGAGGAGTTGCACCCGGTCGGCCGCGTCAAGGACTTTTTGCCTTATGCCACCAAGATCAAGGCCAGTGGGGCGCAGGCGGTCATCACCGGCAACTGGGGCAATGACCTCACCTTGTTGGTCAAGGCGGCCCGCGAGGCGGGCTTTGAGGGCATGTTCTATACCTTCTATGGCAACGCACTGGGAGCGCCTGCCGCCATTGGCGAAGCCGGTGTTGGCCGCGTGCTGGCGGTGGCCGACTGGCTGCCCAATGTTCCAGGACATGAAAGTACGGCTTTCTACAAGGCCTTCCGCGAGCGCTTTCCCAAACCGCAGGAAGATTACGTGCACCTGCGCATGCAGCTGATGATCGAAGCCCTGGCCCAGGCCATTGACAAGGCCGGCTCGTCCGAACCGCTGGCCGTGGCCCGCCAGCTCGAGAGGGCCAAGGTCAGCATGGCCGGGCAGGGCGGCTTCATGCGTGCCGAAGATCACCAGTTCCAGCAACCGCTGGTGGTGGGCCTGATGCAGCGACAGGGCGAGCCGGGAGTCCCTTTCGATGTGGAAGGTTCGGGTTATGGCTTCAAAGTCATCCGGATGCTCAAGCCCGAGCAGGCCCGCCTGCCACACAGCTGCAGGATGCTGCGGCCAGACTGATCCGTCCCGGGTTTGCCGGGGCTTGCCCGGGGGAAAACCCCCGCCCCGGGGCGACGAATGCGGTGACTGAATCTGGCTAGAATTTCCCGACCGCCCGGTTGGTTAATTTTCCTGTCCCGGTCCAGTCTCTCAGAAAGCCCCCATGACCGCAGTTCTTCAGAGTTTCATCGCCGGCCGCTGGATTGGCCAGCAAGCCGCCCAGTCGCTGCGCAGCGCCATCAACGGCGCCCCCGTGGCCCAAACCCATCTTGAAGCCATCGACTTTGGCGACGCGGTGCATTACGCCCGTACCGTGG
>CAYSIY010000256.1:0-2776 GCA_964431215.1 uncultured Limnohabitans sp. | reverse complement strand
TGCCTGGGCTTTGCGTTTCTAGCGCAATGAGCCCAGGTGGCAATGCTAGATAGCCATAAGCGAGACTGATCCACTGGACTGCCAGGTCCAGGTCCGGCTAAGCCGGACAGGCCCGAACATGGGCCATCCCTTCCTGTCTGCTGTAGCTGGTACAGCAACGGGTGGTACGACAGCATCCCGCATCCAACGGCGATTGCTACGCGCACGCTGCATAAGCGCTCACGCTCTTCATATCGTGAGGGTCGCTTAGAGGCTCCGTAAGCGTGTATCCCACGCAACGTCCTGAGCGCTGTGGCAACAGACGACTCCTGCGCTTCAACAATCGCGCTTGGCTCTGCAAAGTGGCACGCAAGTGTCATGGCTGAGGCCGCAAGGCCGCGCTCTCGCATAAAGAGCGTGTTGTAATGACGTAAGCCGCTAACTGGGATGCGAGGCCAGGTTGTGTCATGTGTCCTGTGTCACGAGTCACAACGTGGGAGGCGAAAGCTGCGACGCACGAGATGCAAGTGCGATACGCGTGCTGGAACCGTGGGGGTCGCTCCCCGCACCACACCTGGCAATCTCTCAGTACCCTCCCCGCACCATGGCACCAGATTGGCACTACAGTCGACTGCCCCTACGCAAGGCAGTCGCAAGCAGCAGGGACACGTTAGAAGAAAGCACGTGTCAATGCCAAGCCCGAGGCCCGTCCTTGATGCAAAGCTGGTGCGATCAGCCGCGCATCCTGTGATTGGGTACCGGCCCAAACAGGGTTTCCATTTGAGATACCGACCACAACCGTAAACGCGGACAAAGTGGCGGCGACCCAGCAATGGGCACTCCAAGTCTCACCCGATACGGGAGACGGTGGGACATCCTCAAGACCGCAAGGTCGAGAGTGTGCGGTCAGCGCGATCGAACAGTGCTGTCTCGATCCCAGGCGCAACCCCTGGCCACTCTCTTAGCGTGCTGCGGAAGGGCACGCAATTTCTTCATAGGAGGGCCAAGATGGCCACCAGAATAGCACGTCGGAACGTCGTGCGGCTCAGCAATACCGCTGAGTTGCGCCCAGTGCGCCGGGGCGGGGCGCACACGCAGTTCGAGGCCAAGCCAATGACCAAGGTTCAGCAATTGGCCTATGTCCCGGTCGAGAAAACCCCCGCCGACGAGGAATGGCTGTTTCTCAACGGCGGAGCAGTTAGGTTCGCCGAGCCTAGGGACGACGGTCCCTTCGCCTATGACGATGCGGACCTGCAGGCCTGGAACTGCCGCGACCTGCGGCAGTACCACGGCACGGTTTGCCGGCGGGCCGAGCCGGCGTGGGACCTAAATCACTTGAGCCTGGTCGAGGCCTACGAGGTCGTGGGGCGTCTGTGGGCGCGCGAGCCCAGCGTTGACCAGTTTACCCTGACCCAGTTGTTGTGGTATGTCAACGACATGCCAAGGCCGTGGTCGTGCTGGTCCGAACTGCTGCTGCCGGCGGGCAGCAAGCTGGTGATCGCTGAGCGGGGCGAAACCCCGCTCTTCGCGCTGTACGGGTACAGCGCGAATGACCTCGACGACGCGCACGCCATCGTGCGTGAGATCCGCGCCCGGTAGGCAGTACCGCATCTGCCTGGGTGAGGTGCGATCTCACTCAGGCAGGGGGGTGGGGCCTACCCACTAAAATCCAAGGGCTGGTATCCCAAACTACCAGGAGATCCAAATGTCCGCAAACGAGTTCGTATCCAGCATGTCCGCAGCCATGGCCACCGCGCAGTCGCGCAAGGCCAACAGTCGCACGATCGCGGCCAAGCCCCAGCCCCAGGCGCAGGCAAAGCGCCCGGCCAAGGGCACCAAGGCTGGTGCGGCCTTCGTGGCTGCCCCGGTCACCAGCCTCTTCCGCGCCGAGCGCGCGGTTGAGGTGGCTCCCGTTGCCACGCCGGCGGCCCAGCCGGCCCCCGAAGCCCCCAAGGCCGCTGAGCCGGCCAAGGCCCCCGAGGCCCCCAAGCCGATCGAGGTCGCCTTCGGTCTCGACGACCTGTTGTCGTTTGATGGCATGGCCGTCCTGCCGGCGCTCGACGAGACGCCGATGGATGTCGACCTGGATGTGATCGGGGCACAGTTTGTGCTCCGATTGGTCAAACAGGTCGGTGTCCTGGTGGGCACGATCCTGCGCGCCCAGGCGGAATTGGGCAAGTTCGAGGCGGAGGCCGAGGCCTTCGCCTATAAGGCGCAGCGCTGCCACGCTCTGCGCCATGCGCAGGGTGAGCGCGACATGCTGGCCGCCGCCAGCATCGCCGGCCGCAAGGCCCAGGCCGTCCAGGCCCGCCTGGACCTGATGGGTCAGATGGCGGCCAAGACCGCCGAGCTGTTGGCTAGCGAACTGCCGACCCTGCTGGACGAGCCGGGTGTGATGGCGATCCTGCAGCCGCAGGTCGCCAAGAAGGCCGCGCCGGCCGCGGCTGCCAAGCGTGAGGAGGGCACCAAGATCGAGATGGCCCCCAAGAGCGAGTTCGAGCAGGCCGTGGATGAGCTGCCCGACTCGGACGGGCCGGCCACGCCCGAGATCGCGGCTCGCAAGGGCGAGAGCGAGCTGGACATGCACCGCCGCGCGGTGCGCGAGTGGCGCGCCTTCATCGGCGCTGCTCGCAAGGAGGGCGTTAGCGAGGACGTGCTGGCGACCTATGAGGAAGAAGTCGCCAACCACGAGGAGGCGATCAAGGAGTTGGGCCTGGAGGCCTCGGCCCGCACCAAAACTCAGATGCGCCGCGAGCGCCAGGAAGCGCTCAAGGCCAAGCACCAGAACCGCGAGGAG
>CAYSIY010000255.1:0-2780 GCA_964431215.1 uncultured Limnohabitans sp. | reverse complement strand
CCGGTGGCGACATGCAGTCCACCCTGATGAGCATGCTGCCGCTGCTGCTGATGTTTGCCGTGCTGTATTTCGTCATGATCCGCCCGCAGATGAAAAAACAAAAAGAGCACCGCGCCAGGATCGAGGCCTTGGCCAAGGGCGACGAGATCGTCACGGCCGGTGGCCTGCTGGGCAAAGTCAGCAAGATCGGTGACGTCTACATTGAGCTGGAGCTGGCCTCCGGTGTCGAAGTGCAGATGCAGCGCAACGCCGTGGTCCAGGTGCTGCCCAAGGGCACGCTCAAGTAAGTCTTCATCATGAACCGTTATCCGGTCTGGAAGTACGCGATCCTCGTCATCGCGTTGCTCCTGGGTGCCCTCTACACCCTCCCCAATTTCTTCGGCGAAGCCCCGGCCGTGCAGGTCTCTTCCGGCAAGGCCACGGTCAAGGTCGATACGGGCACCCTCGGCAAGGTCGAGGACGCGCTCAAGGCGGCAGGCCTCACGCCGCAAGTGCTGGCGCTTGAGGGCAGCTCGGTGCGTGCCCGTTTTGACAGCACCGACCAGCAGCTCAAGGCCAAGGACGCGATCCAGCAGGCCTTGATTCCTGACCCGAGTGACCCGTCTTATGTGGTGGCGCTCAACCTCGTCTCGCGCACCCCCGCCTGGCTCAGTGCCCTGCATGCCGCGCCCATGTACCTTGGGCTCGACCTGCGTGGCGGTGTGCACTTCATGCTCCAGGTGGACATGCAGGCGGCACTCACCCAGCGCGTGGAGTCGCTTGCTGGCGACATCCGCAGCCTGCTGCGCGAAAAAGAGGTGCGCCATGGCGGCATCAGCCGCAACGGCCAGAGCCTGGAGCTGCGTCTGCGCGATGCCCAGCAGCTTGCCGCTGCCAAAAACGTGCTGGCCAGCCAGTTCCCTGACCTGCAGGTGGCAGAAGCCGCCGAAGGCAGCGAGTTCAGGCTGACCCTGACCCTCAAGGCCGAAGCCGCCCGAAAGGTGCAGGAGCAGGCCCTCAAGCAAAACATCACCACCTTGCACAACCGGATCAACGAACTGGGCGTGGCCGAGCCCGTGATCCAGCAGCAGGGTCTGGAGCGCATCGTGGTGCAGTTGCCCGGCGTGCAGGACACCGCCAAGGCCAAGGACATTCTGGGGCGCACCGCCACGCTGGAGGTGCGCATGGTCGACGAGAGCACCGAAGCCCGCAGCGCCGAGCAAGCCCAGGGGGCCGTGCCCTTTGGCACCGAGCGTTACCTCGATCGCGACGGCCGCCCGCTCATCGTCAAGAAACAGGTGGTGCTCACGGGCGACAACCTGACCGACGCCCAGCCCGGCTTTGACAACCAGACCCAGGAGCCGGTGGTCAACCTGACGCTCGACGCCAAGGGGGCCCGCATCTTCAAGGACGTGACCCGCGAGAACGTGGGCAAGCGCATGGCCATCATCCTGTTCGAAAAGGGCAAGGGTGAGGTGGTGACGGCCCCCGTCATCCGCACCGAAATCGGCGGTGGCCGGGTGCAGATTTCCGGCCGCATGACCACCGTCGAGGCCAACGACACCGCGCTGCTGCTGCGCGCCGGCTCGCTGGCTGCGCCGATGGAAATCATCGAAGAGCGCACCATCGGCCCCAGCCTGGGGGCCGAGAACATCGCCAAGGGTTTCAACAGCGTGACCTGGGGCTTCCTGGTGATCGTTGCCTTCATGTGCGTGTACTACGCCATGTTCGGCCTCTTCTCCAGCCTGGCCCTGGCCGTCAATCTGCTGCTGCTGGTGGCCCTGCTGTCGCTGCTGCAGGCCACCCTGACGCTGCCCGGCATGGCCGCCATGGCGCTGGCGCTGGGCATGGCCATTGACTCCAACGTGCTCATCAACGAGCGCGTGCGCGAAGAGCTGCGCAACGGGGCCAGCCCGCAGGCGGCCATTCATGCCGGTTACGACCGTGCCTGGGCGACGATTTTTGACTCCAACATCACCACACTCATCGCCGGTGTGGCTTTGCTGGCTTTCGGTTCCGGCCCGGTGCGCGGCTTTGCGGTGGTGCACTGCCTGGGCATCCTGACCAGCATGTTCTCTGCCGTGTTCTTCTCGCGCGGCCTGGTCAACCTCTGGTACGGCAGCAAGAAGAAGCTCAAGAGCGTGTCGATCGGCACGGTGTGGCGCCCCGAGGGCGGTGCTGTGGCCAAGGCCGACTGAAGGAGAGCGAGATGGAGTTTTTCAAGATCCGCAAGGACATCCCGTTCATGAAGCACGCGGTGGTCTTCAACGTGATCTCCTTCGTGACCTTTGCGCTGGCGGTGTTCTTCCTGCTCACCCGGGGGCTGCACCTGTCGGTGGAGTTCACCGGCGGCACGCTGATGGAAGTCAGTTACAGCCAGCCGGCCGACCTCAACAAGATCCGCAGCACCGTGGCCGGCCTGGGTTTTGCCGAAACACAGGTGCAGAACTTCGGCACCGCGCGCGATGTGATGATCCGCCTGCCCGCCCAGAAGGGGGTGAGCTCGGCCCAGCAAAGCGAAAAGGTGCTGACCGCCCTCAAGGCCGATGCGCCCGATGTGCAACTGCGCCGCACCGAGTTTGTGGGGCCGCAAGTAGGGGACGAGCTGGTCGAAGACGGCCTCAAGGCCCTGGCGTTTGTGGTCATCGGCATCATGGTCTACCTGGCGATCCGCTTCGAGTGGAAGTTTGCTGTCTCGGCCATCATCGCCAACCTGCACGATGTGATCATCATCCTGGGCTTTTTTGCCTTCTTCCAGTGGGAGTTCTCGCTGGCGGTGCTGGCGGCGGTGCTGGCGGTGC
>CAYSIY010000254.1:0-2782 GCA_964431215.1 uncultured Limnohabitans sp. | reverse complement strand
GGGCCGGCTCGATCGCTTTCAGCGGCAAGGCCATCATCGTCAAGCTGGCTTACCGCTACGGTGTCGATGCGGTCACGCTCATCATGTACCGCATGCTGTTTGCTTTGCCCATGTTCCTGGCCATGGCACTGTGGGCGGGGCGGGGCAAACCCGCTTTGAGTGCACGCGACTGGCTGGGCATCGTCGGCCTGGGTTTCAGCGGCTACTACCTGTCGAGCTTTCTGGATTTCTGGGGCTTGGAGTTCATCAGCGCCTCGCTGGAGCGGCTGATCCTGTACCTCAACCCCACGTTGGTGCTGGTGCTGGGCTGGCTGCTCTATGGCCGCAAGATCAGTTACCAAAGGGCGGTGGCCATGGGCATCAGCTATGCCGGTGTGTTGCTGGTGTTTGGGCACGAGGCCTCATTTGCCGGGGCCAATGCGGTGTTGGGGGCGGCCTTGGTGCTGGGCAGTGCGGTCAGCTACGCCCTGTACCTGAATTACAGCGGGCAGCTGGTCCAACGTCTGGGCTCGCTGCGTCTGGCAGGTTGGGCCACCTCGGTGGCCTGCCTGTTTTGTATTGCGCAGTACGTGCTGCTGCGCCCCGTGCAGGACGCGGCGCTGGTGGCCGAACCGGTGGTCTGGCTGTCCCTGCTCAACGCCATCGCTTGCACGGCGGTGCCGGTGCTGCTGGTGATGATGGCGATCGAACGCATCGGCCCGGGCCTGACGGCGCAGACCGGCATGATCGGCCCCATGTCCACGCTGCTGATGGGCGTGTTCATTCTGGGCGAACCGTTTAATGCCTGGGTGCTGGCCGGCACGACGCTGGTGCTCAGTGGGGTGTTTTTGGTGACGCGTACACCCAAGGTGTGAGTGCGCGTCTGGGTTTCAACGACAAGAGGAGTTTCAAATGGATCTGGGCATTGCAGGCAAATGGGCGCTGGTGGGTGGCGCCAGCAAAGGGCTGGGCTGGGGCTGTGCGCGTGCGCTGGCCCTTGAAGGCGTGAACGTGGTCATGGTGGCACGTGGTGCCGAAGTGCTGCAAACCAGCGTGGCCAAGCTGCAGGCCGAGGCCGGTGGCCAAGCCAAAGTGATCGGCGTGGCCGTGGACATCACCACGCCCGAGGGGCGCGACGCTGTCTGGCATGTGGCTGGATGCCCTGGCAAGGACTACGACATCGTGGTGACCAACGCCGGCGGCCCGCCGCCTGGCGACTTTCGTGAATGGGACCGCGAAGCCTGGATCAAGGCCGTGGACGCCAACATGCTCACGCCCATCGAACTCATCAAGGCCACGGTGGATGGCATGGCCGCGCGCGGCTTTGGCCGCATCGTCAACATCACCTCCAGCGCGGTGAAGGCCCCGATCGATGTGCTGGGCCTGTCCAACGGTGCCCGCAGCGGCCTGACGGGCTTTGTGGCCGGGCTGGCACGCAGCAAGATCGCCGCCCAGGGCGTCACCATCAACAACCTCTTGCCCGGCAAGTTTGACACCGACCGCATCCGCTCGACCCTCTCGGCCATGGCGAACAAGGCGGGCAAGACGGTGGACGAAATGCGCACCCTGCAACAGGCACAAATCCCGGCCGGCCGCTACGGCAACCCCGAGGAGTTTGGTGCCATCTGCGCCTTTTTGTGCAGCCGGCAGGCGGGCTACATCACCGGGCAGAACATCCTGCCCGATGGTGGGGCGTATGCGGGGACGTATTGAACTCAGCGCCGCGAGGACACCACGATCCCCGCCACGATCAGTGCGAAGGCCAGGCCGTGGTACAGCCGGGGCAGTTCGCCGATGAAGGCGGTAGACAGGATGGCCGCAAAGACCGGGGTGAGGTTGGCAAAAAAGCCGGCCATGGTCGGGCCGGCCCGGGTGATGCCCAGCCCCCAGCAACGGTAGGCCAGCACCGCCGGGCCCACCGCCACAAAGGCCAGGGTCGCCATCAGGGGCCAGCCCCAGACGATGCGGGCCTCGCTGAAGGACCACTCCAGCGCGCTGAACAGGCCTGACCAGCCCAGGCCAAAGACCACCTGGGCCATCAGGAAGGCGGCCCAGTCGCGGCGAATGGCTTCGGGCTCGGCCTGGCGGCTGAGCAGCCAGCTGTAGACCGACCAGCAGGCGGTGGCGATTAGGATGTAGAAGTCACCAATGACCAGGCGCACGGCCAGCAGTTGCTGCCAGTCGCCACGCGAGAGCACCACCAGCACGCCGCTGATCGACAGCAGGGCGCCGAGCAATGGCATGCGCCGCACCGGGGCATCAAAAAACAGGGCACCGATGATCAGCATCCAGAACGGGCCGCTGGCGGCGACCAGCGTGACGTTGAGCGGGGTGGAGGTTTGCAGGGCCAGGTACTGCAGGGCGTTGTAGCAGCCGACCCCCAGCAGGCCCAGCAAGGCAAAACGCCGCCAGTGCGACCACAGCCCCGCGCCGCGCCGCAGGACCCAGGCGGCCAGGGGCAAGAGGATGAAAAAGGCCACCGCCCAGCGCAGGAAGTTGAGCGTGACCGGCGGCACCAGGTGGCTGACCAGGCGGCCGACGACTGCATTGCCGGCCCACATCAGGGGTGACACGGTCAGCAGCAGGGCGGTGACCGGCGAAAGTTTCTGCGACATGGCTCGACTGTAAGCGGGCCCGGCTTGCCCCCTTGTCGCCCACGGGTCGGGCGAGGCGGCTGAGCGCCCCACAAGGACAAGCGATTCGTGGCAAAGTGCCGGACATTCCATGACCCCTGATTGAGGAGAACAAGCATGAGCCTGGCCGTCCAGATTGACCAGAACGGTGGACCCGAAGTGATGAAACT
>CAYSIY010000253.1:0-2817 GCA_964431215.1 uncultured Limnohabitans sp. | reverse complement strand
GGCAGACCTGGCCGGGGTTGGCGGCGGTGTACTGGGCAGCCTTGAGCTTGCGCAGCGTCTCGGACACATCGCGGGCGATCTCGTTGGAATGCACTTCCATGGTCTTGATGATGCCGTCCGGGTTGACGATGAAGGTGCCGCGCAGCGCCAGACCTTCTTCAGCGATGTGTACGCCAAAAGCGTTGGTCAGTGCGTGGGTGGGGTCGCCCACCAGCGGGAACTTGGCCTTGCCCACGGCAGGAGAAGTCTCGTGCCACACCTTGTGCGAGAAGTGGGTGTCGGTGGTCACGATGTAGACCTCGGCACCGGCTTTCTGGAACTCGGCGTAGTTGTCGGCCGCGTCTTCGATTTCGGTGGGGCAGTTGAAGGTGAAGGCGGCCGGCATGAAGATCAGCACCGACCACTTGCCCTTGAGGCTTTGGTCGCTGACTTCGATGAACTTGCCATTGTGGAAAGCCTGGGTCTTGAACGGCTGGACGGGGGTGTTGATGAGGGACATGATGATTGCCTTTACAAATTGAAATGTCGAACCGATTGGCGACGACAGATGGATTGTAGGCAGGGTTATCCCGTTGTTGTCGCCGATCCGATTGGATTTACTCAAGTCAAAAATAGGAAATGGCTATTGGAGATGCTTTTTCAATCACTTGATCTGGGTGCCGGTGGAGCTCACCGGCAGCCGGCTTTACCTGAAACCCACGCGGTCGAGCATCTGCTGGACCTTGATCTGGTTCATGCCCACCGCGCTGATCGGGATCAGCTCGCTCTTGAAGTTGCCGCCGGTCATGGCCTTGAGGGCCGGGTTGTCAAAGCTCACGCCTTTGGCGGCCGGCCACTCGTTGTTGCCGTTGGCAAAGTGGTTTTGCGCCGACGCACTGGCCAGGTATTCCAGGAATTTGATGGCGTTGTCGGTGTTCCTGGCGTTTTTGGCCACGGCACCGCCAGCGATGTTCATGTGGGTGCCCCAGCTTGACTGGTTGGGAAAGACCACGCCGACTTTCTCCGTCACGGCCTTATCGGCGGGGTTGCCTGAGCGCATCAGGCGGGCGAGGTAGTAGCTGTTGGTCACGGCCACACCGCATTCGCCAGCGGCCACGGCCCGGATCTGATCGGTGTCGCCGCCTTTGGGCGCGCGGGCCATATTATCCACCAGTCCCTTGAGCCAGACTTCGGTCTTTTGTGGGCCCAGGTGTTCGGTCATGGAGCCGAACAGGCTCAGGTTGTAAGGGTGAGAGCCCGAGCGGATGCAGAGCTGTCCCCTGAATTTGGGGTCGGCCAGTTTTTCGTACCGGTCGACATCGGTCGGGCTGAATTTGAGCTTGTCGTACACCACCACCCGTGCCCGGGTCGACAGGCCAAACCAGGCGATGCCCCCGTTGTCAGCCGGTTTGGCACGCAGATGGGCAGGGATGGCGTCTTCCAGCAGCCTGGACTTGATCGGCAGGAACAGGCCATCCACGTCGGCACGCCACAGGCGCGCTGCATCCACCAGCAGGATCACATCGGCAGGCGAGGCGCTGCCTTCGGCTTTGAGGCGAGCGAGAATACCGGCGTCGTCCGCATCCACGCGATTGATCCGGATGCCGGTGGTTTTGCTGAAATCGCCATAAAGCGCTTCGTCGGTGGGGTAGTGGCGGGCCGAATAGATGTTGAGCACCTTGTCCTGGGCCATCGCAGGAACAGCCAGGGCGATGGAGGCGAGAATCGCAGACAGTCGAAATGTTTGCATGATGTCAGTGGTGTGTGTGGTTGAGGAATCCGGAGTTTAGTCTAAATGCGAATCATTATCAATAACTTCCTTGCCAAAGGGGTTCTTCTTGTCGTGGCAGCCGTGCTGGCGGGCTGTGGATCCGTGCCAGTTCGGCCGCCCTCGGTTCCGGTGCAAGACAAGGCGCAGGTTCCGGATACTGTCGTGGTGCTACCCGAGCGCCGACAGGCCCGAATCGGTCTGGCGCTTGGCGGCGGTGCTGCCCGGGGCTTTGCCCATGTGGGCGTGATCCAGGTGCTCGAGGAGGCCGGCCTGCATCCGCAAGCGGTGGCAGGCACCTCGGCCGGCAGCCTGGTGGCGGCGCTGTACGCCAGTGGCAAGAGCAGCCAGGAACTGCGTCGCGTGGCCGAATCCATGGAGGAGGCGGAAATCACCGACTGGATGCTGCCCATCCTCAATCGAGGTGCGCTGCGCGGTGAGGCACTGGCGCGGTATGTGAATACCCAGGTCAAGGGCAAATCCATCGAGCAGATGAAGATTCCGCTGGGCATTGTGGCCACCGACCTGCACACGGGCGAGGCCGTGACTTTTCGGCGGGGCAACACCGGTTCGGCGGTACGCGCATCAAGCGCCGTGCCGGCGGTGTTCCAGCCCGTGCGCATAGGCGAGCGCGAATACGTCGATGGTGGCCTGGTGGCCCCTGTGCCGGTGCGTCAGGTGCGCGAGCTGGGCGCCAATTTCGTGATCGCGGTCGATATCTCGAGCGATCCCGAAGGCAACCCGGCGGGCGACACCTTCCAGATCCTGATGCAGACCTTTGCCATCATGGGCAAGAGCATCAACAGCTTGTCCTTGCGTGAAGCCGAGTTTGTGGTCCGGCCACCGCTGTCGGGTGTCAAAAGCGCCGATTTTGCGGCCCGTCGCCGTTCGATCGAAGCGGGCCGCAGCGTGATGCTCGCCATGCTGCCGCAACTCAGGAGCCGCATCGCCGCGTTTGAGCGGGGTGAGTGAATCCGCAAAAAAAGAGGGCTGATCGGATGATCAGCCCTTTGAAGGGATCCCTGAATCTCTGCGATGTCGAAAGGATCCGAGGAGACAACTCGAAAATC
>CAYSIY010000252.1:0-2823 GCA_964431215.1 uncultured Limnohabitans sp. | reverse complement strand
ACCAGGCCCATCAGGCTTTTGAGCAGCGTGGTCTTGCCCACGCCGTTGCGGCCCAACAGCACCGTCACGCAGCCGGGGGCGGCGCTCAGGCTCACATCGCGCAGGATGTGGGAGCCGCCGTAGTACTGGTGAATGTTTTTGACTTCAAGCATGTTTATCTCTGTTCGATGAGGTGGCAACGTCTTTGCGACAAGGGCAAATTGGGGGATGGATCCCGGATCAAGTCCGGGATGACCAGCCCTGATCAACGCCCCAGATAAACCTCGATCACCCGCTCGTCGGCCTGCACCTGGTCGAGCGTGCCCTGGGCCAGCACCGAGCCGTCGCACAGCACGGTGACGATGCCGCCCAAGGTGCGGATGAAGCTCATGTCGTGCTCCACCACCATCAGCGAATGCTTGCCCTTGAGGCTGAGGAACAGCTCGGCCGTGCGTTCGGTCTCGTGGTCGGTCATGCCGGCCACGGGTTCATCGAGCAGCAGCAGCTTGGGGTCTTGCATGAGCAGCATGCCGATCTCCAGCCACTGTTTTTGCCCGTGGCTGAGCACCCCGGCGGGCGTGCCCACCTGCTCGGCCAGGTGGATGGTGTGCAGCACTTCGGCCAGGCGGTCGCTCTGGGCCGAATCGAGCCTGAAGAACATCGAGGCCTTGACACCCTTGTTCGTCTTCAGCGCGAGTTCGAGGTTTTCAAACACGGTGAGCTGTTCGAACACCGTGGGCTTCTGGAATTTGCGGCCGATGCCCAGTTGGGCGATTTCGGGCTCGGTGTGGCGCAGCAGGTCGATGGTGCTGCCAAAGTACACGGTGCCGCTGTCGGGCCGGGTTTTGCCGGTGATGATGTCCATCATCGTGGTCTTGCCTGCGCCGTTGGGCCCGATGATGCAGCGCAGTTCGCCGGGTGCAATGTCCAGCGACAATTTGTTGATGGCCTTGAAGCCATCAAAGCTCACGCTCACGTCCTCCAGATAGAGGATACGACCGTGGCTCACATCCACCTCGGTACGGTCGTGGAGCACCCGCCCGTAACCCGCGCTGCGACCGCCGGATTCGCTGGCACTGGCCAGCAGTTCAGCATGGTGCTGAACGCGCTGGGCACCCTGTTTGAGCAGGTCAGGCGTCATGCGGCACCGCCCTTGCGTTTGAACTTGTCGATAAGACCGATCACCCCGTTGGGCAGGTAGAGCGTCACCACGATGAACAAGGCCCCCAGGAAGTAGAGCCAGAATTCTGGCGCGGTGACCGTCAACCAGCTCTTGGCACCATTGACCAGGAAGGCCCCCACGATGGGGCCGATCAGGGTGCCGCGGCCACCGACGGCGGCCCAGACGGCGATCTCGATGGAATTGGCGGCGCTCATCTCGCCCGGGTTGATGATGCCGACCTGCGGCACATACAGGGCACCGGCCACGCCGCACATCACCGCCGAGATGACCCAGATGCTCAGCTTGTAGGGCAAGGGCGAATAGCCCGAAAACATCACCCGGCTTTCCGCATCGCGAATGGCATGCAGCACGCGGCCGTATTTGCTCGTGACCAGCCAGCGCGCAAACAAGAAGCAGCCCAGGAGCGTGAGGCCCGTGAGCACAAAAAGCGTCATGCGCATTTCGGGGGTGGCGATGGGCAGGCCCAGAATGCGCTTGAAGTCGGTGAAGCCGTTGTTGCCACCAAAGCCGGTCTCGTTGCGAAAGAACAGCAGCATGGCCGCAAAGGTCATGGCCTGGGTGATGATGGAGAAATACACCCCCTTGATGCGCGAGCGAAAGGCAAAGTAGCCGAACACCCCGGCGATCACACCGGGCACCAGCACCACCAGCAGCACGGTGGCCACAAAGCTGTCGGACAGTGCCCAGTGCCAGGGCAATTCCTTCCAGTCCAGAAAGACCATGAAGTCGGGCAAGTCGCTCTGGTACTGGCCCTCACGCCCGATCTGGCGCATCAGGTACATGCCCATCATGTAGCCGCCCAGCGCAAAAAACAGACCATGGCCCAGCGACAGGATGCCGGTGTAGCCCCAGATCAGGTCCATGGCCAGCGCGCAGATGGCGTAGCACATGATCTTGCCGATCAGTGCCACCGCATAGTCGCTCAGGTGCAGCGCACTGCCCTCGGGCACCAGCAGGTTGAGGACCGGAGCCAGCACACCCACGGCGAGCAGGCACACCAGGAAGGCGGTCCAGGCTTTGCGCGTGAGCAAGACCGGCGCAGCAGGAAGAGTCATGGGGCTCATGCTTCTGCACTCCTTCCCTTGAGGGCAAAAATGCCTTGCGGACGCTTCTGGATGAAGATGATGATGAAGACGAGCACGGCAATCTTGGCCAGCACCGCGCCGGTCCAGCCCTCCAGCAGTTTGTTGACCAGCCCCAGGCCCAGCGCGGCGTAGACCGTGCCGGCCAGCTGGCCCACGCCGCCAAGCACCACCACCATGAACGAGTCGACGATGTAGCTCTGGCCGAGGTCGGGGCCGACGTTACCGATCTGGCTGAGCGCGCAGCCCGCCAGCCCGGCAATGCCCGAACCCAGCGCAAAGGCGTAGGTATCAACGCGTGCGGTGTTGATGCCCATGCACGAAGCCATGGGGCGGTTTTGCGTCACGCCGCGCACGAACAGGCCCAGGCGGGTTTTGGCGATCAGCAGCGTCATGCCCAGCAGCACCGCTGCCGCAAAGCCGATGATCAGCACCCGGTTCCAGGGCAGTTGCAAGTTGGGCAGCAAGGCGATCGAACCGCTCATCCACGAGGGGTTTTCCACGCCGACGTTCTGGGCGCCAAACAGGCTGCGCACGGCCTGCATCAGGATCAGGCTGATGCCCCAGGTGGCCAGCAAG
>CAYSIY010000251.1:0-2842 GCA_964431215.1 uncultured Limnohabitans sp. | reverse complement strand
ACCATGTTCGCCAAGGTGCGGAGCATCTCGGATACGCGGAGCTGGCGCGGGTACACCCTGCTGTCCTTCAAATCGATGGCCGAGATCGACGTGCTCAAGAAAGAAGTCGAAGGCGGCCGCAACCCCAAGGACGCCAAGGTCATGCTGGCCAAGGAGATCACGGCACGTTTTCACAATGCGGCGGCCGCAGACGCAGCCGAGCAGGATTTCATCAACCGCAGCAAGGGCGGCATTCCGGACGACATCCCCGAGGTGTCGCTGTCGGGCGCGCCCATGGGCATTGGTGCCTTACTCAAGGCCGCAGGCCTGGCCCCTTCAACGACCGAAGCCGGTCGCCTGATTGAGGGTGGCGGCGTGCGTATCGACGGGGCGGTCATCAGCGACAAGGGCCTGAAGGTCGAGGCAGGCACTTGTGTGTTGCAGGTGGGCAAACGCAAGTTCGCCAAGGTCACCTTGGTGTGATCTGCGCCATCCTGCATTCATTGACTGGCTGGACGCTTCGGCCATGAACATGTCTTCTGCCTGGCTCACGCCCAAACGACTGCTCTGGGCGTCGGTGCTGGTGGCGCTTGTCACCATTGGCCTCAAAACAGGGGCCTGGTGGCTGACCGATTCGGTCGGCCTGCTTTCCGACGCGATGGAGTCCTTGGTCAATCTGGCCAGTGCGATGTTCGGGCTCATGATGGTCACGATTGCCGAACGCCCGGCGGACGAAGACCACCCTTATGGTCATCACAAGGCCGAGTATTTTTCCTCGGGTTTCGAAGGTCTGCTGATCATCGTGGCGAGCCTGGGCATTCTCTGGGCGGCAGGGCACCGCGTGTTCGATCCTCAGCCCATCGAGCAGGTTGGTCTCGGACTGGTGCTGTCGGTGAGCAGCTCCGTTCTCAACGGGCTCCTGGCCTGGGTCATGTTCCGCGCCGCGCGTGAGCACCGTTCCCTGGCCCTGGAGGCCGATGCACGCCACCTGGTCACCGACGTCTGGACCTCGGTGGGGGTGGTGGTCGGTATTGCGCTGGTCAGTGTGACAGGCTGGCTCTGGCTGGACGCTGCGGTGGCCATGGCGGTGGCGCTGAACATCCTCAGGGAAGGCGCGCACCTGGTCTGGCGTTCTTCGCAGGGCCTGATGGACGAGTCCCTGGAGCCCGAGGTACTGGCCGAGATCCAGGGGGTGCTGGATGGATTCGCCCATCAGCGGGGCGAGACCGCCATCATCCGCTTTGACCATGTGAACACCCGCAAGGCCGGACAGCGCCGTTTTGTCGACATGCACATGCACATGCCTTCGAGCTGGACCTTGGGACGCGCAGCCGTATTGCGCAGCAGCGTGGAGCAGGCCCTGATGAGCGCAGTGCCGGGCCTGCGTGCGACGATCCAGCTATTGCCCAGCGATGTCGAAGCGCATTTTGACGACCCGAGGGACCTCAAGTGATCGCGGTGCTGCAACGTGTGACTGAGGCTTGTGTGCGTGTTGATGGGGAGGTCATCGGTCGGATCGGGCAGGGCCTGCTGGTGCTGCTGTGCGCCGAACAGGGCGACACCGAGGCGGTGGCCGACAAACTCCTGATCAAAATCCTCAAGCTGCGCATCTTCAGCGATGAGGCGGGCAAGATGAACCGGAGCGTGCAGGATGTAGGCGGTGGTCTGCTGGTGGTCAGCCAATTCACGCTGGCAGCCGATGTGACAGGTGGTAACCGACCGAGCTTCACACAAGCGGCCAGGCCGGATGAGGGTCGTCGCCTGTACGAATACTTTGTGGCGCAGGCGCACTTGGCGCATCCGCTGGTGCAGACCGGGCAGTTCGCGGCCGACATGAAGGTCTCGCTGGTCAACGACGGCCCCGTTACCCTCCCGATCCGCATGACGGCCTGAAGTGACGACTTGGAGGGCCCCGCCACGATAATCGGGGCATGACTTCTTCTTCTGCGTCTTCGGACGACTTTGGCGCGCTTCGCCTGTCTGCGGCTTCCCTCAACAACCTCGAACAACTGGGCTACACGCGCATGACGCCGATCCAGGCGGCCAGCCTGCCCCTTACGCTGGCCGGGCATGACCTGATTGCCCAGGCCAGCACCGGCAGCGGCAAGACGGCGGCTTTTGGTCTGCCGCTGGTCGAGCGCCTCGCAAGTACGGGTTTGCCTGGGGCACCGGTGCAGGCGCTGGTGCTCTGCCCCACACGCGAACTGGCCGATCAGGTCACGCAGGAAATCCGTCGCCTGGCACGCTCACGCCCGAATGTAAAGGTGGTCACCCTCTGCGGCGGCGTGGCCCTGCGTGGCCAGATGCAAAGCCTGGAGCATGGCGCCGACATCGTGGTGGGCACGCCCGGTCGCATTCTGGACCATCTGGAGCGTGGCTCGCTGAGCCTGGCAACGGTCAACACGCTGGTACTGGATGAAGCCGACCGCATGCTCGACATGGGCTTTTTTGACGACATCACCAAGGTGCTGCGCCAGTGCGCCAAGGACCGCCAGACCCTGCTGTTTTCAGCCACCTACCCCGAGGGCATCGACAAACTGGCCGCGCAGTTCATGCGTTCGCCCCACACGGTCAAGGTGCAGGCGCTGCACAGCGCGAACAAAATCCGTCAGATCTTTGTGGAGGTGGCCGAGAGCCAGCGCTTGCATGCGGTGTCGCAACTGCTGGCGCATTTCCGGCCTGAGCGCACCCTGGCGTTTTGCAACACCAAGCAGCAATGCCGCGATCTGGTGGAGGTGCTGCAAGCCCAGGGGCTTGTGGCACTGGCGTTGTACGGCGAGCTGGAGCAGCGCGAGCGTGACCAGGTCCTGGTGCAGTTTGCCAACCGCAGTTGCTCGGTGCTGGTGGCCACCGATGTGGCGGC
>CAYSIY010000250.1:0-2851 GCA_964431215.1 uncultured Limnohabitans sp. | reverse complement strand
GTGGTCGAAGGTGAAGCCGAAATCGTGGCGGGCCATATGGTCGAGTACTCCGGCATGGGCTTTGCCATCTTCTTCCTGGCCGAATACGCCAGCATGTGGCTGGTCTCCATTCTGGCCGTGATCATGTTCCTGGGTGGCTGGCTCTCGCCGATCGACAGCGCCCTGTTCAATGCGATTCCTGGCTGGATCTGGCTGGGCATCAAGACCTTTGTGGTCGTGTCCATGTTCATCTGGATCCGTGCCACCTTCCCGCGCTTCCGCTACGACCAGATCATGCGTCTGGGCTGGAAGATTTTCATTCCGGTCACCCTGCTGTGGCTGCTGGTGGTGGGGGCCTGGATGTTCTCACCCTGGAACATCTGGAAATAAGCTGGAAAAGACCATGAGCACCATGACCGCTTCCACGTTCTCGATCAAGGACTTCTTCAAGAGCTTCATGCTGGTGGAGTTGTTCAAGGGCATGGCCCTGACCGGCCGCTACGCGTTTGCCCGCAAGGTGACGCTGGAGTTTCCCGAAGAAAAAACCCCCTTGTCGCCGCGCTTTCGTGGCCTGCATGCGCTGCGCCGTTACGACAATGGCGAAGAGCGCTGCATCGCCTGCAAACTCTGCGAAGCGGTGTGTCCGGCGATGGCCATCACCATCGAGGCTGGCGAACGTGCCGATGGCACCCGCCGCACCACGCGTTACGACATCGACCTGACCAAGTGCATCTTCTGCGGCTTCTGCGAAGAAAGCTGTCCGGTCGATTCGATCGTCGAGACGCACATCTTCGAATACCACGGCGAAAAGCGTGGCGACCTGTACTACACCAAGGACATGTTGCTGGCCGTGGGGGACCGGTACGAAAAAGAGATCGCGGCCAGCAAGGCGGCGGACGCTCCGTACCGCTGAGACCAACTTACCCAAAAAAGAACCCCCCATGGACGTCCAGACCGGTTTCTTCTATCTGTTCTCGGCTGTGCTGCTGTTCGCAGCCTTCCGGGTCGTGACGGCGCGCAACCCTGTGCATGCCGTGCTTTACCTCATGCTCACCTTCTCGCAGGCCAGCGGCCTGTGGTTCCTGCTGAACGCCGAATTCCTGGCCATCACCCTGGTGCTGGTTTACCTGGGTGCCGTAATGGTGTTGTTCCTGTTTGTGGTGATGATGCTGGACATCAACATCGACACCTTGCGTGCCGGCTTCTGGAAGCATTTCCCGCTCGCGGCCACGCTCGGTGCGGTGGTCGCCTTCGAAATGGCGGCCGTCCTGATGAGTGGCTTTCGTCTGTCGCAGGCAACGGCGATGACTGGCGCGACCGCCCAGATGCCCAATGCCCAGGCCCTGGGGGTGCTGCTCTACACCGATTACCTGATGCCGATCCAGATTGCTGCGGCGATTTTGCTGGTGGCCATGATCGCCGCCATTGCCCTGACCCTGCGCGAACGCAAGGACAGCAAGGCCATCGATCCGGCCCTCCAGGTCAGGGTCAAGGCCAGTGAACGCCTGCAGGTGGTCAAGCTCGATGTGACGCAGGCGGCCCCCGCGCCTGTTGCCGCCCCAGCCACAGTGGAGGAGAAAAAACCATGACTGTCACCCTCGGACACTATCTCTCCATCGGCGCCATGCTGTTTGCCCTGGCCGTCATTGGCATCTTTCTCAACCGCAAGAACCTGATCGTCTTGCTGATGGCCATCGAACTGATGCTGCTGGCGGTCAACATCAACTTCGTGGCCTTCTCCCACTACCTGGGTGACATGCACGGCCAGGTGTTTGTCTTCTTCATCCTGACCGTGGCGGCTGCCGAATCGGCCATCGGTCTGGCCATTCTGGTGCTGCTGTTCCGAAACAAGAACAGCATTGACGTCCAGGACCTCCATTCGCTCAAGGGCTGATCCGAACATGTCTGCAACCCTCAACGCAAGCACTCTGCTGGCCGTGCCGCTGGCCCCTCTGGTGGGCTCCGCGCTGGCCGGCATCTTCGGCACCCGATTCGGTGGCAACTGGATCGGTCGCAGGCTCTCGCACACTCTGACCATCCTGGGCGTGCTGGTGGCCTTCATCCTGTCGGCGATGACGCTCAAGGACGTGATCGCCGGAGCACGCTTCAACGAGACGCTCTACACCTGGATGGTGGTCGGCGGCCTCAAGATGGAAATCGGCTTCATGGTCGATGGCCTGACCGCCATGATGATGTGCGTGGTCACCTTTGTCTCGCTCATGGTGCATCTCTACACCATCGGCTACATGGACGAGGACGAAGGCTACAACCGCTTCTTTGCCTACATCTCGCTGTTTACCTTCTCCATGCTGATGCTCGTGATGAGCAACAACATGCTGCAGCTGTTCTTTGGCTGGGAAGCCGTGGGCCTGGTGTCCTATCTGCTGATCGGCTTCTGGTACAACAAACCGACGGCCATTTTCGCCAACATGAAGGCCTTTCTGGTCAACCGCGTGGGCGACTTCGGCTTCATCCTGGGCATTGGCCTGATCGCCGCCTATGCGGGCACGCTCAACTACACCGAAGCCTTTGCCAAGGCCGGCGAGCTCGGCAGCCTCTCCTTTCCGGGCACCGAATGGCAGCTGGTCACCGTGATCTGCATCTGTCTGTTCATCGGCGCCATGGGCAAATCGGCCCAGTTCCCGCTGCATGTGTGGCTGCCCGACTCGATGGAAGGCCCGACCCCGATTTCCGCGCTGATCCACGCTGCCACCATGGTGACGGCCGGTATCTTCATGGTGGCCCGCATGTCGCCCCTGTTCGAGCTGTCGGACACCGCGCTCAACTTCATCCTGGTCATTGGTTCGATCACCGCGCTCTTCATGGGCTTTCTGGGCATCATCCAGAACGACATCAAGCGTGTGGTGGCTTA
>CAYSIY010000249.1:0-2857 GCA_964431215.1 uncultured Limnohabitans sp. | reverse complement strand
GGTCAGCCAGTCGACCAGTTTGCCTTTGCCTTCGTCGCCCCACTGGGTGCCGACGACGACCACATTGCGGCCTTGAGTTGTGTTCATGCTTGGAGTTCTCTGATCAGATGGCTTGGATCACCCACTGGCCTGCGGCTTCGAGCAGCTCGCGGTCACAATGGAATTCGTCGATTTCGTCTTCGTGGCCCGGGAGCACGCAAACCACCGTTTCACCACGCTGGCGCAGGCTGGCAATCGCGGCACGCAGCGCCGGTGCATCGCCCCAGGGGGCACGGATGGCGGTACGCAGTGGCAATGCAGGCACGGCAGCCACCAGTTCCTTGAGGTCCAGCGAGAAGCCCACTGCCGGTCGGTCACGGTCGATGCGGTGACCAAAGACGGCACCCACGCCATCGTAGCGTCCACCGCGCACCAAGGCATCGGTCGCGCCACGGGCATAAATGGCAAAACGGATGCCGCTGTAGTAGGCGTAGCCGCGCGAATCGCCCAGGTCAAAGCTGATGGCAATGCCCTGCACCTGCGCGGCCAGCCAGCGCAGTTGGGCCAGCGCCTGCTCGATGGGCGGGAGCTTGGGCAGCTGGCGTGCGGCCTCATCAAGCACGGACACATCGCCATACAGGGTCAACAGGGCCAGCAGGCCAGCTCGCCGATCCTCAGGCAGCTCGGCGGTCAGTCGCTCCAGACGGGCGGCGTCCTTGACCGCCAAGGCGGCGTGGATCTCGTGACGCTTCTCATCACAGAGGTCGTGTCCGGCCAGCAAAGCGGACACGATGCGGGCATCGGCCAGGTCAAGCTGAAGTTCGCAGACCTTGGCGGCACCCAGGCTGTCAAGGGCCAGTTGCAGGATTTCCAGATCGGCTTCAGGGCCGGCGTGGCCATAGATTTCGGCACCGAACTGCAGAGGTTCACGCGTGGCGTAGGGGCGCGCCGGACGGGTGTGCAGCACCGGTCCGCAGTAACACAGGCGTGTGAGGCCGCTGCGGCCGAGCAGGTGGGCATCGATACGGGCCACCTGGGGCGTGGTGTCGGCACGCAGTCCCAGGGTACGACCGGAAAGCTGGTCCACCAGCTTGAAGGTCTGCAGATCCAGAGCCTCGCCGGTACCGGTCAGCAGGGAGTCGATGTATTCGAGCAGGGGCGGCATGACCAGCTCGTAGCCATAGCCACGGGCCGTGTCGAGCAATTCGCGTCGGAGTTCTTCGATGTGGCGGGCCTCGGAAGGCAGGACATCGGCAATGTGATCCGGAAGGACCCAGGCGGACATGGAGAAACGGGTGGACGGTTAAAAAAAGGATTCTACCGGTTCGCCGTCCGGTTTTTCCGCCTTCAGTCCGCCCACCAGATGAGGGCCAGACCTGTCATGACCAGAAGCACTCCCCAGAAACGGATCTGGCCATCCTGCAGCTGCAGCATCTGCTCAAGAAAGCGGCGCCAGCGGGTGGGGGCCGCCATGGGCATCAAGCCCTCCAGCACCAGCAACACGCCTGTTGCCAGCAGCCAGGTTTCCCACGTCATGCCCCGTCCGATTTACTTGCGGGCAGGCGCAGAAGCAGGTGCCGAGCCGCGCATGGTCCTGAAAAAGTCCGAGCTGCCGGGATCGAGCACCATGATGTCGCTCTTCTTGGCAAAGCTGGCCTTGTAGGCTTCAAGGCTTCGGTAGAACTGGGCAAACTGCGGGTCGCGACCAAAAGCCTCTGCGTAGATGCGCGCCGCCAGGGCATCGCCCTCGCCCTTGATTTTTTGCGCGTCACGGTAGGCGTTGGCGATCGCGACCTCGCGCTGGCGGTCGGCGTCAGCACGGATCTTTTCGCCTTCGGCGGCGCCGGTAGAGCGCAGTTCGTTGGCGACGCGTTTGCGCTCGGCCTCCATGCGGCGATAGACCGACTCGGTGATGGTGTCCACATAGTCGGCACGCGTGATGCGCACGTCCACAATGTCCACACCCCAAGGCTTGTCACCGCCCTTGACCACGTCCAGCACCTCGCGCTTGACTTCGGTCATCAGCACGTCGCGTTTGAGCGAGAGCAAGTCCTTGACGGTGCGCTTGTTGATCTCTTCCTGGAAGGCGTTGCGGACCACGCGGTTGAGTTGGTTGGCACCGGCCTTTTCATCCAAGCCCACGTTGCGGATGTAAGACTGCGGGTCGGTGATGCGCCAGCGCACGTACCAGTCGATCACCACACGTTGCTTCTCTGCAGTCAGCATCGGCTCGGTGTCCGGGCTGTCGAGCGTGAGCAGGCGCTTGTCGATGTAATTGACGTTTTGCAGCGGCGGCGGCAGCTTGATGTGCAGGCCCGGTTCGGTCACCACTTCCTTGATCTGCCCCAGGGCATAGACCACGCCAAACTGGCGTTGGTCCACCACAAACAGGGTGGAGCTCATCAGCACCACCACAAACACCAGCCCACTGAGCCACATTCCCAATCGGTTCATTTTCGGCAGTCCTTATCGGGCGTCGCGGTCACGCGAGCGCTGGTTGTCACGGGAGCGGGTGTCGGCAGGCAGGCCCACGGGTGGCGACAAATTGGCCGAGCCATCGGCTGCCGCGGCGCTTGCAGCAGCGCCCTGGCTGTTGCTGACCTGTTGCAGGATCTTGTCCAGCGGCAGGTACAGGAGGTTCGAACCTTGCTTGCTGTCCACCAACACCTTGGTCACATTGCTGTAGACCTGCTGGAAAGTCTCGGTGTAGAGGCGATCGCGCGTGACCTGAGGGGCCTTCTGGTATTCGGGCAAGATGGCCTTGAAGCGCTGGGCATCGCCCTCGGCCTGGGCCACGATGCGTTCGCGGTAGGCATTGGCTTCTTCCTTCAGGCGCGAGGCGGCACCCGTGGCGCGTGGCACCACGTCATTGGCATAC
>CAYSIY010000248.1:0-2940 GCA_964431215.1 uncultured Limnohabitans sp. | reverse complement strand
CTGCCGCTTTTGGCGCACAAGGCGTGGTGCGCCGCGACCCCTTCGCCATGCTGCCGTTTTGCGGCTACAACATGAGCGACTATTTCCAGCACTGGCTGGACATCGGTGCCAAGCAGCAGGCCGCCGGCCACAAGCTGCCTGCCCTGTACTGCGTCAACTGGTTCCGCAAGGACGAGTCGGGTGCTTTTGTGTGGCCGGGTTACGGCGACAACATGCGCGTGCTCAAGTGGATCATTGACCGCATCGAAGGCAAGGCCAGCGGCCAGCAGACCCTGTTTGGCGTGGCCCCGCAGTACGCCGAGATCAACTGGAGCGGCATCGACTTCAGCGCCGAGCAGTTCGCCAAAGTGACCAGCATCGACAAGGCCGCCTGGGCCGAAGAATTCAAGCTGCACGACGAGCACTTTGCCAAGCTCAGCCACCGCCTGCCCCAGGCCCTGCTGGACACCCGCGCCGATCTGGAAAAGCGCCTGGCCGCCTGATCGGTCTTTGGCGGCTGCATGGATTCCCCGGTCAAGCCGGGGAATGACGAATTTTCCGTTTTCACGGGAATGACGAACCCGGGAAGAACGTGACACGCCAGGACCATGGCCCTGAGCTGCTCACGCGACAATCTCCCCCATGCCCCTGTCTTCCGATGAATCGCGCCAGCGTCTGGCGCTGACCCTGGTCTGGATCGCCCCCGCGCTGTGGTCCGTCAACTACCTCGTGGCCCGCACGGCACCGGGGCTGGTGCAGCCCCATATGCTGGCGCTGAGCCGCTGGGCCTTGGCCGGAGCCATTCTGCTGGTGCTTGCCCGCGCCGAACTGCGGGGCCAGTGGCGGCACATTCTGCGCACAGGCTGGCAATACCTGATCCTGGGTGCGCTGGGCATGCTCATTTGCGGGGCCTGGGTCTACCGGGGGGCACACACCACCTCGGCCATGAACATCGCGCTCATTTATGCCGCCTCGCCGGTGCTGATCGCTGTGGGGGCCGTGCTGTGGCTGGGCGAACGGTTTTCGTGGCGGCAGGGGTTTGGCGTGGCGGTGGCCATGGCCGGTGTGTTCCATGTGGTGGTGCAGGGCCAATGGCTGCGCCTGTCCGAGGTGCACTGGGTGCCGGGCGATACCTGGATTTTGGCCGCCATGGTGGCCTGGGCAGGCTATGCACTGCTGCAGAAAAAATGGGCCAGCCCGCTGGGCGCTACTGCCAGGCTGGCTTGCATCTGCATGGGCGGCGTGCTGGTGCTCGCGCCCTTTGCCCTGTGGGAATGGCAACAGCCCGACCGTCCGGCCTGGAGCCCTGCTGCCACCGGCCTGGTGGTGGCGGCGGGTCTGCTACCGGGCTTGTGCGCCTACTGGGCCTACGGCTTCGCCCAGAAAGTGCTGGGGGCCAGCCGCGTGGCCGCCAGCCTCTACCTGGGGCCGCTCTATGGGGGCCTGATGGCCTGGGGCGTGCTGGACGAGCCGCTGGGCTGGCACCATCTGGGCGGGGCCTGCCTGATCCTGCCGGGCATCTGGCTGGCTTCGCGCAAAACGCCCGGGACGACAGAACCATGACAAAGGCCACCCGAAGGTGGCCCTGTGCGATCGGATCGGCTGGAACCGGTCAGATGTAATAAAGGCGCTCGCGCACGATGCGCGCCACCCGGCGCTGGGTCGCGTCCAGGCGACCGCCGGTCGGCGGCTGACCGCTGCGTTCCAGGGCGGCTTGCAGGTCGGCCATCAGGCGCGGGTCGGTCTGCGCCATGCTCCAGAGGCGCTCATCGGCGCGGCGCTTGGCCATGCGGGCAGACCAGCCGTCGAGCGCACGCATGGCCTGGTGGGCGGCCATGCGGGTGATGCCGCGCAGCAAAACAATGGCGGCCACGGCGATGCCCCAGAGCACCAGCCAGGCAGCGATTTCGTGGCGCGCGGCCCAGGATTCGAGCCACTGGTCGGCCAGCACGACGAGTGCGGACACGCCAGCGGCCAGCAGCAGGCTGGCCAGTGCGCGTGAAGAAGTGCGCTCGACCGAGCGGAGGGTCTGTTGAGCTTGTGCGGTCATGGGGTTCCCCTGCGATTCAGATACCGGGTTTTGTCAAAACAATGCACAAAACCACAGGCCAGATACTAGGGTTTATACGGGTGTTGTTCAACTTTATCTTGATGATGTCCATCATTCATAATGATGATGAATATGGCCGTCCGTCCCTCTTTCTCCTTTCGCAGCCTGGACCTGAACCTGCTTCGCGTGTTTGACGAAGTCATGGCCGAGCGCAGCCTGACGCGGGCGGCCCACAACCTGTCATTGACACAGCCAGCCGTGAGCAACGCCCTGCGCCGACTGCGCGAGACCCTGGGAGACGAACTGGTGCGGCGTTCCGGCCAGGGCATCGAGCCCACCCCGCAGGCTCTGGCCCTGTGGCCCAGCGTGCGCCAAGCCCTGCGCCAACTGCAGGCGGCCATCGTGCCCAGCCACTTTGAGCCACTGCAGGCCACCAGCACCTTTGTGCTGGCCATGGCCGATGCCACCGCCGCCGAGTTGATGGGCGGGCTGGCCATCCGCCTGCAGGAAACGGCACCCGGCGTGTCGCTGCGGGTGGTGCCGCTGACCACGCGCGATCCGCGTCGGCTGCTGGCCGAGGGCACGGCCGATCTGGCGCTGGGTTACTTTCCGGCCGTGCTGACCGACCTGACCGCACGCGCACAGACCGGCGAGCCGATCAACTTCGCCCACCAGCGCCTGTACGCGGGCGAATATGTGTGCGTGATGCGCAAGGGCCACCCGCTGGCCGAAGCACCGCTCACGCTCGAGCGCTACTGCGCAGCGCGCCATTTGCTGGTGAGCTTTTCCGGGCGCCCCTATGGCTATGTGGACGAGGCCTTGTCGTCCATCGGACGCCAGCGGCGCATTGTGCTCACCGTCAACCAGTTCTTCACCGCCGGGCGCGTGGTGGTCAACTCCGACCTGCTGAC
>CAYSIY010000247.1:0-2942 GCA_964431215.1 uncultured Limnohabitans sp. | reverse complement strand
TGTAACGCCGAGCCTCAGAAGTCGAGCGCGTCGCGTATCGCTGCAATGCCGGCCTTGGCACAGGCCTCGTCCTCGGCGCCGCCGGGCGCGCCCGACACCCCGATGGCGCCCACGATGGCACCGCCCGAATCGATCATCACGCCGCCGCCCACGGCCACCACGCGCGGCAGTTGGCGAATCCCGGAACTGGGCTGGCCCGCCTGGGTGGCCTGCACAGCGCCGAACTGCCCAAGAGCGTGGCGGCCATGGGCATTGCCGGCGGTATTGGTCAGCTCTTTTCGACCCACCCGCCCATCGAGCAGCGCATCGCGGCCCTGCAAAACAGCTGAAACGCCCAGCCACGAGACACAAAGGCCCTGCGGGGCCTTTGTTGTTTTCTGTCCCGGTTTTCAGTTGTTGCTGATGCCCGAGGCCACATGCCCGGCGGGCACATGTTGCGCGGCCGACTCGATGTGACCGGTCTGGTCGTCAAAGAAAAAATCCGGTTCGAATTCGCGCAGAAACTCCCCCTTGGGCAAGCCGCCCAGGAACATGGCCTCGTCGACTTCGATGTTCCAGTCCATCAGCGTGCGGATGGCGCGCTCGTGTGCCGGGGCGCTGCGGGCCGTGACCAGCGCGGTGCGGATGCGCATGCTGGGTGTGCCCTCCTGCTGCAGCCGGTGCAGGGCGGCCAGCAGGGGCTTGAACGGACCAGCCGACAGCGGCGTGGCCGCCTTGTCGCGCTCATGCGCCTGAAAGGCCGACAGGCCCTGGGCCTGGAAGACGCGTTCAGCCTCGTCGGAAAACAGCACCGCGTCACCGTCAAATGCGATGCGGACCTCATGCGGATGCGCCTCGGATGCGCGGGCCGAATGGGGGTAGACCTGGGCCGCGGGCACGCCGGCATCGAGGGCGGCACGCACATCGGGCAGGTGGGCCGAGAGAAAGAGATTGGCATGGAGCGGCTTGAGATAGCGCCAGGGCGATTGCCCCCGCGTGAAGCTGCCGCGCTGGATCGGCAGCCCGTAATGCTGGGCGGATCGGAACACCCGCATGCCCGAGACCGGGTCATTGCGCGAAAGGATCACCACCTCCACGCGGGAGGTGTCGGCGTTGTTGAAAGCCAGCAGCTTGCGCACCAGCGAAAAGGCCACCCCGGGTTTGGCGGGCTCTTCAAGGCGACCGAGCTGAAGCTGCATGTAGGCGCGGTCGTCGCCCTGTTCGAAGACGCTGTTTTCTTCTTCAAAGTCAAACAGGGCGCGTGAGGAGATGGCGACGACGAGCTGGCCTTCAAGTGTGGCGGGCATGTTCTGTTCCTCTGTGCTTTTTCAGCGGACCCATTGGTTCATTTCCATGATCGGCATCAGCACGGCCAGCACGATGACCATGACCAGACCGCCCATGGCGACGATCAGCAAGGGCTCGAGCACGGTGGCCAGCGCCATGGCGCGGCGCTGAACCTCCAGCGCCAGTTGCTGCGATGCGCGTTGCAGCATCTGGGGCAACTGACCGGTCTGTTCACCCAGACGGGCGAACATGGGCAGCAAGCCGGAGAAGCGCTTTTGTCTGGCCAGTGCCATGCCCAAGGGCGCACCTTCGCGCACCTGCACCAGCGCCTGCAGGGCATCGGCGCGAAGGGCCTGGTTGGAGAGGGTGTCGGCGGCGGACTGCAAAGCCTTGAGGATGGGGACGCCCGCTGCGCTGAGCATGGCCAGCGTGGAGGCAAAGCGGGCACTGTTGTAGCCGCGGGCCAGGCGCCCGATGACGGGCAGCCGCAGCCAGGCGGCGTCCCAGCGCTGGCGCAGGGCATCCTGGCGCAGCGCCATGCGCCCAGCCGATGCGATCAGCAGGCCCATCAGCAGCATGAGCCATCCCCACTGGCGAATCAGAGCGCTCAAGGCGAGCATCAGCACGGTCAGCCAGGGCAGCTGGCGTTGCTGTCCGGCAAACACCCCGGCCACCTGCGGCACCACCGATGTCAGCAGGAAGACCACAATCGCCAGCGCCACCAGCGAGACGATGGCGGGATAGAGAGCGGCCCCCAGCAGCTTGCTGCGCAGCGCCTGCTGCGACTCCAGCTCATCGGCCAGGTGCTCCAGCACCCCACCCAGTTGCCCGGCCTGTTCGCCAGCGGCAATGACCGCCCGGTCGATGGCCGGAAACTCTCTGGGGAACTGGCCGAGCGCCCGCCCCAGGCTGCTGCCCCCGTTGACCTCGGCCCGGATGGCGGCCAGCACATGGCGTTGCCGGTCTTCTTCCGCCTCATCGCCCAGGGCCGCCAGAGCGCGCTCGACCGTCAGTCCGCTGCCCACCAGCCCCGCCAGTTGACGGGTCCAGACGGCCCGCTGGGCGTCATTGAAGGCCCGTCGTTGCGGACCGATCGAGCGCTGCCACCAGGGCAGCGCGTTGTCCGATGTGGCCGGGCCGCCCCCGATGGCCGTGACCTCCAGCGGCACCAGGCCCTGCGCACGCAGCTGGCTGCGTGCGGTCCTGGCCGAGTCCGCTTCCAGCGTGCCCTTGCGGGGCTGGCCATCGGCTTGCAGCGCTTCAAATCGGTAGGCGGGCATGGTGGTGTTCTCAAGGTCCCAAGTCGGTCACGCCGTCAGTCGCGGGTCACGCGCAGCAGCTCTTCGGGCGTGGTGATGCCGGACTCGACCAGCCGCTGGCCGTCCTCGCGCATCAGCACCATGCCTTGCTGCAGGGCCGTGGCGCGGATCTGGGCTTCGGCTTCCTGGCGGTGAATCCGGCCCCGGATGTCGTCGCTGGCGACCAGCAGCTCGAAGATGCCGGTGCGGCCAGCATAACCGCTTTGACCGCAGGCCTCGCAGCCCGCGCCATGGCAGGTGGTGCAGGTCTTGCGCACCAGACGCTGGGCCAGCACGCCCAGCAGCGAGGAACTCAGCAAAAACGGCTCCACCCCCATGTCGGTCAGACGGGTGATGGCGCTGGCGGCGTCGTTGGTG
>CAYSIY010000246.1:0-2990 GCA_964431215.1 uncultured Limnohabitans sp. | reverse complement strand
ATGGAAAAGGCCGGCGTGCCGCTGGTGCCGGGTTACCACGGTAGCAACCAGGACGTGGCCCTGCTGCAGGCCGAGGCTGATCGTATTGGCTACCCGGTGCTGATCAAGGCCAGCGCGGGCGGAGGCGGCAAGGGCATGCGCGCGGTGGAGACGTCAGCCGACTTCATGGCCGCGCTTGAATCGTGCAAGCGTGAGGCCATCAACAGCTTTGGCAGCGATGCGGTGCTGATTGAAAAGTATGTGCAGCGCCCGCGCCACATCGAGATCCAGGTGTTTGGGGACATACAGGGCAATTGCGTGTATTTGTTCGAGCGCGACTGCTCGGTGCAGCGTCGCCACCAGAAGGTGCTCGAAGAAGCCCCTGCTCCAGGCATGCCCCCCGGGTTGCGCCAGCAGATGGGCCTGGCCGCCGTGGCGGCGGCCAAGGCAGTCGGCTATGTGGGCGCAGGCACGGTGGAATTCATCGTCGAGCAAACCGCCTACGACCAGCCCGAGTCCATGAGGTTCTATTTCATGGAGATGAACACCCGCCTGCAAGTCGAGCACCCGGTGACCGAAGCCATCTCCGGTCTCGACCTGGTGGAGTGGCAGCTGCGCGTGGCCAGCGGCGAGCCGCTGCCGCTGCAGCAAGACCAGATCCGCATGCAGGGCCACGCCATCGAGGCGCGCATCTGTGCGGAGAACCCGGACAACAACTTCCTGCCCGCCACCGGAACGCTCGCCGTTTACCGCAAGCCGCAGGCGGTGAGCTTTGAGCGGGGCGAAGTGCGCTTTGACGACGGCGTGCGTGAGGGCGACACCATCAGCCCTTTTTATGACTCGATGGTGGCCAAGCTCATCGTGCACGGCGACACGCGCGAACAGGCGCTGGCGCGGCTGGATGCGGCGCTGGCGCAGACGCACATCGTGGGTCTGAACACCAATGTGCAGTTCCTGCGCCATGTGGTGCGCTGCGATGCGTTTGCCACCGCCAAGCTCGACACCGCGCTGATCCAGCGCGAAAGCCAGGCGCTGTTCAACCAGGATGCGGTGGGCGTGCAGGCGGCGGCCGCCGCCGTGGTGGCCCACACGCTGGCCGCCGAGCAGGCGCTGGCTGGTGTCGATCCGTTCAGCCGCCGCGACGGTTTTCAGTCGCATGGCGCCACGCGCCGACGCTTCGACCTCGACTACCAGGCCGAGAAGGTCCAGGCGCTGCTGACCTACGGGCGCGAAGGCCTGACGCTGCAGGTGGGCCAGGGCGATGCGTTGCCACTGGATTTCACTGGCCAGGGCGACGGCTTGTGGGTGCAGCATGCCGAGCGCCTGCACTGCACGGTGCACTGGCAGGGCGAGGTCGCGCATGTTTTCACGCCCCGTGGTGCGGCCCGCATCAGCCTGCTGGACCCGCTGGCGCATGCCGGTGAAGCGGCCGCCGAAGGCGGGCGCCTGACGGCGCCCATGCCGGGCAAGGTGGTGTCGTTCGCGGTTAAGGCCGGCGACTCGGTCAAGGCAGGCCAGCCCCTGGCGGTGATGGAGGCCATGAAGATGGAACACACGATCGCTGCGCCACAGGATGGCACCGTGGCTGAACTGCTGTATGCCCCGGGCGATCAGGTCACCGAAGGCGCGGAGTTGCTCCGGCTGCAGGCCGCCTGACCCTGCGGTGTCCGCGGCCGCAGGTGACAGCCTGCCACAGCGCCGACTGACACAATGCCGGCATGAACATCACCGTCTGCTTTGACAAGCTCGACCCGGGCCCTTGGGTCCAGGCCCTTCAGCTTGCCTTGCCGCAGGCCCGGGTGAGTGCCTGGACGCCCGGTGCACCGCAAGCCGATCACGCCATCGTCTGGGCACCGCCGCAGCAGTTCATTGACGAACAGCCGGGTCTCCAGGCCCTGTTCAACATCGGTGCTGGGGTCGACGCCTTGCTCCAGCTGCGTTTGCCCGCCGACCTGAAAGTGGTTCGACTCGAAGATGCCGGCATGTCGGTGCAGATGGCCGAATACGTCTGCCATGCCGTGATCTGGCACTTTCGTGAATTTGACGGTTACGAAGCCGACGCCCAGGCGGGTCGATGGTCGTACCGCAAGCCGCGCCAGCGCACCGATTTTGCGGTGGGTGTCATGGGCCTGGGCGTGCTGGGCGAGCGTGTGGCCAGGGCCCTCCAGGTGTTTGACTTTCCGGTCAACGGCTACAGCCGCCGCCCCAGGCAGATCGACGGCGTGCGTTGCTTTGCCGGGGTGGGGCAACTGGGTGAATTCCTGCGCGCCAGCCGCATCCTGGTCAACCTCATGCCGCTCACGCCCGAGACCGAAGACATCCTGAGCCGCGCCACGCTCTCCCAACTCCAGCCTGGCGGCTACCTCATCAACGTGGCGCGAGGACGCCATCTGGTTGAAGAAGACCTGCTGGCCCTGATTAACGAAGGGCACCTGGCCGGCGCTGCGCTGGACGTTTTCCGAACCGAGCCGCTGCCCGCCGATCACCCCTTCTGGCAGCACCCGAAAATCACCCTCACGCCACACACCTCGGCCCGGACCCTGCGTGAGGAAAGCGTCGCCCAGATCGTGGGCAAAATCCTTGCGCTGCAGCGTGGCGAGCCCATTCAGGGTGTGGTTGACACCCAGCGCGGTTATTGAAAGTTTCCACCATGACCCTGCCTTCCCGAGTTCGCATCATCGACGTCGGCCCCCGCGACGGCCTGCAAAACGAAAAACAGCCGGTACCGGCGGGGGTAAAGATCGAGCTGGTGCACCGGCTGCAGGCCGCGGGCCTCCAGGAGATTGAAGTCACCAGCTACGTCAGTCCCAAGTGGGTGCCCCAGATGGCCGATAACCACGAGGTGATGTCGGGGATCCACCGCCAGGCTGGTGTGCGCTACTCGGTCCTGACCCCCAACCTCAAGGGCTACGAGTCGGCGGTGCCGGATCGGCCCGACGAGATCGTGGTGTTTGGCGCGGCCAGCGAGGCCTTCAGCCAGAAGAACATCAACTGCTCGATCGCCGAGAGCA
>CAYSIY010000245.1:0-3038 GCA_964431215.1 uncultured Limnohabitans sp. | reverse complement strand
TGGCCGTAGCCGCGTGCGTCCAGCTTGGCCAGCAGTTGCGCCCAGAGGGCATCGGCCTCGGGCGGGGTGTCGCCGTTGTAGTTGATGCCCAGACCGCCGCCAAAATCGATGTGGTGGATCGGCACGCCCGCGGCTTCAATGGCCGCCACCAGGTCCAGGATGCGGTCCATCGCGTCCAGGTAGGGCGTGGTGTCGGTGATCTGCGAGCCGATGTGGCAGTCGATGCCCACGACTTTGAGGCCCGGCAGGCTGGCCGCATGGCGGTAGGCCTGCAGTGCCTCTTCGTGCGCGATGCCGAACTTGTTGCCCTTGAGACCGGTGGAAATGTAGGGATGCGTCCTGGCATCCACATTGGGATTCACGCGCAGACTCACCGGGGCCTGCAGGGCCATGCCCGTCGCCACCTCGCTGAGCACGTCCAGCTCGGCTGTGCTCTCCACATTGAAGCAGCCGATGCCGACCTGCAGCGCTTGTTTCATCTCGGCGCGTGTTTTGCCCACGCCCGAGAAGATGATTTTGGCCGGATCACCGCCGGCGGCGAGCACGCGGGTCAGTTCACCGCCAGAGACGATGTCAAAACCGCAACCGGCGTTGGCAAACACCTGCAGCACCGCCAGGCTGGAGTTGGCCTTCATGGCGTAGCAGATGCGTGCATGGCGACCGGCAAAGCCGCGCTGGTAGGCGGCCAGGGCCGAGAGCATGGCGGCCTTGGAATAAACGAACAACGGCGTGCCGTGTTCACGGGCCAGATCGAGCAGGCGCACGCCTTCGACGCAGAGGTGATCGCCCTGGTAGGCAATGAAGGGCTGGCCGGGCAGGGAAAGATTGGGGTTCATGTTCAGCGGACGGGTTCGGAGGCCGCAGGGCGGGCCGTCGTGGCGGGGGGGGCGGGCTTGTGCCAGGGGTTGAGGGTCTGGGGCAGGGTGGCGCGGCCTTGCGCCTGGGGGGTGGTGGGCAGGACCAGTGGACCTTTTTGGCCGCAGCCGGCGAGCATCGCCGCACTGAAGGCAAGGGCATGGCCGATGACTAGAATTCTTGCAATGCTCAACATCCGGCGATTGTAATGACCGACCTTGAATACATGGACCATGCCGAACGCCTGCTGGCGCAGGTGGAGGCGTCCTGCGACCGCATCAACGACGAGACCGATGCCGACATCGACAACCAGCGCGTGGGCGGCATGGTCACGCTGACCTTTGCCAACCGCAGTCAGATCATCATCAATCTGCAAAAGCCGCTGCACGAAGTCTGGCTGGCGGCGCGCTGCGGCGGCTTCCATTACCAATTTGACGGCACGCACTGGATGGACACCAAAGGTCAGGGCGAGTTCTGGAGCAGCCTCTCGCGCTATGCCAGCGAGCAATCGGGGCAGGCCCTGCGGTTTGGGGCCTGACGCGCCTCAGTTTCGGAACAGATCGAGGATGCGGCGTTTTTCGTCGCCCGGCGGCAGAGCGGCCGGACCGTCATCGCTCTTGTCACCCAGGCCCAGAGACGTGACCCCGGCGCGGGCGAACTCCTCGAAGGCCCATTCGTTTCCCACCTGCACCAGGCCTTCGGGCACGGGGTAGCTTGTCACGGGCAGCTGGCGCAGCGCGGTCTGCATGTAGTTGATCCACACCGGCAGGCTCAGCCCCCCGCCGGTCTCGCGGTCGCCCAGTTTGCGTGGCGTGTCGTAGCCGATCCAGACGATGCCGG
Source organism: uncultured Limnohabitans sp. (assembly GCA_964431215.1). Classification (GTDB taxonomy): domain Bacteria; phylum Pseudomonadota; class Gammaproteobacteria; order Burkholderiales; family Burkholderiaceae_C; genus Limnohabitans_A. The sequence continues at coordinate 1,343 of CAYSIY010000245.1, read as the reverse complement.
TGATCTGCGGGTGATAGCCTGCAAACCAGGCGTCCATCGAATCGTTGGTGGTGCCCGTCTTGCCGTAAAGATCGGGGCGCTTGAGCGTGGCCTGGGCGCGGGCGGCGGTGCCCGAGCGGGTGACCTCCTGCAGCAGGCTGTTCATGACGTAGGCGTTGCGTGCAGAAATGGCGCGCTGGGTCTCTTCGGGCTGCGCTGGCGGAGGGCTTTCCACCAGCACCTTGCCCTTGGGGTCGATGATCCGGGTGATCAGGTGCGGTTGCACCAGGTAACCGCCATTGGCAAAGACGGAATAGGCGGTGGCCATCTGCATCGGCGTGACCGAGCCAGCCCCCAGCGCCATGGTCAGGTAGGGCGGGTGTTTGTCTTCGTCAAAACCGAATCGGGTGATCCACTCCTGTGCGTTGCGCGCGCCCACCGCCTGCAGGACCCGGATGGAGACCATGTTCTTGGACTTGGCCAGCCCGGTGCGCAGGCTCATCGGACCCTCGAACTTGCCATCGTAGTTCTTGGGTTCCCAGGGCTGGCCGCCGGTCACCCCGCCGTCAAAGAACAGGGGCGCATCGTTGACCGTGGTGGACGGCGCAAAGCCTTTTTCGAGTGCGGCCGAATAAATGAAGGGTTTGAAACTCGAACCTGGCTGGCGCCACGCCTGGGTCACATGGTTGAACTTGTTCTTGGCAAAGTCGAAACCGCCCACCAGTGCCCGCACCGCGCCCGTTTGCGGGTGAAGGGCCACAAAAGCACCTTCGACCTCGGGTCGTTGGGTGATCTCGTAACCGCCTTTAGGCATCTGGACGATCCGCACCAGGGCACCACGACGCAGTCGTACGGCCGCAGCAGCCTTTTCAGACAGACCCGACTGCACGGGTTTGAGGCCCTCACCCGTGATCTCGATGTTTTCTCCATTGCCCCGGGTGACCACCACTTTTTTGGCGCTCGCTTCCAGCACGATGGCGCTGAGCAGATCACCGTTGTCGGGATGGTCGTCCAGCACATCGTCGATGGCTTCTTCCAGCTTTTTCGGTTCGGTGGGCAGCTCGAAGAACTTTTCGGGGCCGCGGTAAATCTGGCGGCGCTCGTAATCCATGATGCCCTGACGCAAGGCGGCGTAGGCCGCACGCTGCTCCTCGGCCACCAGGGTGGTGTAGACGTCCAGACCACGGGTGTAGATTTCTTGCCCGTACTGGGCGTACAGCATCTGGCGCACGGTTTCGGCCACGTATTCGGCATGCAGGGTCTTCCTGTCGGCCGAGCTGCGCAGTTGCAGGGGCTCGGCCTTGGCGGCCTGGGCCTGCTCTGCGGTGATGAAGCCGTTTTCCTGCATGCGCTCAATGATGTAG
>CAYSIY010000244.1:0-3057 GCA_964431215.1 uncultured Limnohabitans sp. | reverse complement strand
AAACACAAGGTGCAGGCGGTGCGCGAAGGCGAAAACGTGGTGCGCCTGAAGGGCGGCGACCCCTTCATTTTTGGGCGCGGCGGTGAAGAGGTGGAACACCTGCGTGCCGAAGGCATCGAGGTGGAGGTCATCAACGGCATCACCTCGGGGCTGGCCGCCCTGACCAGCCTGGGCGCGCCGCTGACCCACCGCGACCATGCGCATGGCGTGGTGTTTGTGACCGGACACGCCAAACCCGGCGATGCGGGACCGGATTGGGCCGCGCTCTCTCAGACCGCCCGGCAGGCCAAACTCACCTTGGTGATCTACATGGGCGTGAGCAGCCTGCAGGCCATTCAGAGCGGCCTGCTGCAGCACCTGAGCGCCAGCACGCCGGTGGCCATCGTGCAGCACGCCAGCCTGCCCGAGCAGCGCGAAGCCCTCTGCACCCTGGGCGAGCTGGCCACGACCCTCGCCCGCGAAGGCCTGCAAAGCCCCAGCATCATCGTGGTGGGCGATGTGGTGCAAGGCGCGCGCGCCTGGCAAGCGCAAAGCGCAGCCCTGCACAAAACGGCCTGAGGCGCATCGGGGCAGAGGCACTGCCCACTTTTTTGATGAGGGCGCGTTGGAGGGCGGTCATGGGCGCTGCTGGCGAATGCTCTCAAGGTACTCAACCAGCTGGTCCATGTTTGTCCATGGATTGGCGTCCAGCTGAGCATCCGCCGCCTGAACACTCGAGGCGGCATTGCGTAGCCTCAAAGCGTGTTTTCGTGCAACAGGCAATCGTTCGAACAACAGCGCCGCCACTCCCCGCTGGCCTTTGCCGTACTGCTTGAAACCGTCCTTGCTCTTGAGCTGGCTGACCGCCACATCCCCCACAGACTTTTTCCCCTGCTTGGAAAATGGGGCATCCGAATACCCGAAATGCAGCAAAAACCAGAGCTCAATGCAGGGCGTCGTGGTGATGGCATTCAACGGCTTGCCTGCGCTTGACATGTTCCGGATTTGCTGAACTGCCGACCTGAAGGTGTTGTGCTCATCCCGGTCGAACACACAAAACACCTGGTCATAGCTGTCGCCCAGCTTGGCATCGTCGTCATACAGCGACTCGGCGGTACGCACGACTTGATCTGGGGAAGCTCCCCGGCTGCGCTGAATGCTCACATGGGCATGCGCAATACCCCAGAGGTCACGCAACTCGCTCAGATATTGGGGTTCAGTCTTGCTGCCTTCACACACAATCAGACAGCGTGGGCTTTGAGCCCTGGCCTGCCGCTGCCGCACAAGCTCGGCCGAGGCGCGTGCCTTGCGCCTTTTGAAAAGATCGTCAGACCCCATAAAAATCGAGGTCCTTCAAAAACGGGATGCCGCCGTAACGGCCATTCAAATAACCCCGTTCAATCGCCTCGTGCTCCCGGGGGCTGAAGTCAGACAATGGATACAGACGCGAAGCACGCTGGGCATCTTTTTCCATGAACCAGACCTGATCACGTCGCAAAATTTTCTGGCTCAGCAGGGTCGTGTCGTGCGTCGTAAAAATCAGCTGCGCCTTGGAATTTTGGGCGTGCAAGCGCTTGACCAGGTAATGCACCAGCATGGGATGCAAACTGGTGTCGAGTTCGTCCACCACCAGCACACGGCTGTTTTCGGTCACGTCCAGCCATGGGCCGGCAAACGCAAACAAAGCCCGCGTACCGTCCGACTCCTCAGCCTCGGTGAACTCCACCCCTTCGCCTGTGACTGTGTCTTGGTGCACGAACTTGATGGAGGTGACTTTTTTGCCATCCATTTCTTTGACGATGTGATCGCGCACCGCCGAAGGCAAGTCTTTGGGCAACTCGTCCGCTGCAAACGCCGACTCCTCAAGGCGCAGATCTGCAATGCACAGGTCTGCCGTATTCATGAAGTCCAAAATCCGCTGCCGATCCAAAGCGTCCTGGCAACGCTGCATGGTGTACGCCCCCGTCAAGGCCTGGGGTGCCGTGATGACCCGCAAGCGTTCCTTGAACCAGTCGAACACCGGACGCAACTGCTCTTGTTTGTTCTGGACCGCCTTGGACAGATAAAGCGTGTTTTCAAGCGTTTGCTCGGCCCAACTCTCACGCTTTTTCTTCTCTGAGAAGTGAGCGCTGAACTTGTAGGCTTCCCGCCCCTGCTTCGCATCCCACACCCGGTGGAACCACTTTTGCGCCCGCCCCTGCGGGTAGGCAAACAGCCACTCCTCTGTCACCCGCAACGCATTGCAGCACACCCCGTACTCGTAACGCACACCCTCTGCCACAAAGGTGATCTCGAATTCGCTGTCTGCCGCCCGTGACCCTGGCGTGAGCTTGAATGGCACCACCTCCAGCAGATCACCTGCCTGGTGGGTGTGTGAGCGCAGGACCAAGGTCTGCAAAAAGCCAAGCGCTTTAATCAGCGTGCTCTTGCCCGAGGCATTGGGGCCATAGAGCACCGCAGAACGCACCAAACGGGGCAAGGCACCCGCCGCAGCCACCTCGAACGTGTTGCTGGCCAACAGCTCATCGTAGGCAACGGCAGCGGCCATGCTCAGGGTCTGGCGCTGGTGGACGGAGCGGTAGTTGCTCACGGAGAAGTCAATCAACATGACAGATATTATGCATCCAAGTCAATTTTTTGCAGAATATATGCAATTTTGATACTGAGAATCAAAACCGCAGCCCGACACCAGCACTCGCGCCGGGTGCCGGGCCGAGCCCATGTTGATCGCACAGGAGCTGGCGGGCAGCACATGCTCAAGCCATGGTCGTGGCCCACTTTTTTGATGAGGGCGCGTTGGAGGGCGGTCATGGGCGCTGCTGGCGTTTGTCGCGCTGGCACTGCACAAGAACTGAGTCTGGTCAGGCAATGTCGCGATTTATATTCGCTAAACCGCTCTTTTGTCGGGATTTCCAGCTGCAAGCTGCCGCCCGGGGTGCCGTCCAGTTCAAGAAGTCAGGCGTCTGGCCCCTTGGGTACATTCGACTTGCTCACCGAATTGCTCATCCAGTACAGCAGGGCGAGTGACCTTGCCCCCGAAAAGTGGAGTTCTTAGCCTTGTTCAAAAATATCGACAAG
>CAYSIY010000243.1:0-3066 GCA_964431215.1 uncultured Limnohabitans sp. | reverse complement strand
CAGCACCACCTGCCACAAGCCCAAGCCAAACACATGGCGGCGCATGGCGCGCAGCTTGGGCAGGTTGAACTCCAGCCCGATCACAAACATCAGGAACACGACGCCGAACTCGGCCAGGTGTTGCACGCCCGCCGAGTTTTGCGCCAAGGCCAGTGCATTGGGACCGATCAGCACGCCCACGGCCAGGTAGCCCAGCATGGGGGGCAGGCGCAACATGCGGCACGCCACCACACCCAGCACGGCGGCCAGCAGGTACAGCAGGGTCAACTCCAAGGCATTCATGGCTTGATCCTACCAACGGAATGTGTCGGTTTCAGAGGGGTTGCGGGGGTATTTGGGCCTTGTTTACCCTGTGTCATAGCCCCGCTGAGCAAGGCGCTCGATAAAATCGACCGCATGACCCTTTCTGCCCCCCAACTGCTGCAATTGGCCCGCGACACGCTCGACATCGAGGCGCAAGCGCTGCAAGGCCTCAAGGCCCGACTGGATGACCGTTTTGTGCAGGCGGTGCAGATGATGCTGCAGGTGCAGGGGCGCGTGGTCGTGACCGGCATGGGCAAAAGTGGGCACATCGGTCGCAAGATCGCGGCCACGCTGGCCTCCACCGGCACGCCTGCCCTGTTTGTTCACCCGGCCGAGGCCAGTCACGGTGACTTGGGCATGATCCAGGTGGTTGATGTGGTGCTGGCGATTTCCAACAGTGGCGAGAGCGATGAGTTGGTGGCCATCCTGCCGGTGCTCAAGCGCCAGGGGGTGCCCCTGATCGCCATGACCGGCGGCCTGCAGTCCTCGCTGGCCCGCCATGCCGATGTGGTGCTCGACAGTTCGGTCGAAAAAGAAGCCTGTCCGCTCAACCTCGCCCCGACCGCCAGCACCACGGCGCAGCTGGCGCTGGGCGACGCGCTGGCCGTGGCCCTGCTCGATGCGCGTGGCTTCAGGCCCGAAGATTTCGCCCGCTCGCACCCCGGGGGTTCGCTGGGGCGGCGGCTGCTCACGCATGTGAGCGACGTGATGCGCAGCGGCGATGCCGTGCCGCGGGTCGGCCCGCAGGCCAGCTTCAGCGAGCTGATGCAGGAAATGAGCCGCAAAGGCTTGGGCGCTTCGGCGGTGGTCGATGCGGCGGGTCGTCCGGTGGGTGTTTTCACCGACGGCGACCTGCGCCGCCTGATCGAGAAGGGCCAGGACCTTCGCGCCCTCCGGGCGGGCGATGTCATGCACCCCGCTCCGCGCACGGTCTTGCATGACGCGCTGGCGGTGGAGGCGGCCGACATGATGGAGCGGCACCGCATCACCAGCATCCTGGTGGTGGATGGCCAGGGCGTGCTCTGTGGTGCGCTCAACACCAACGACCTGATGCGTGCCAAGGTGATTTGATGCAGCCCCTGGTCCCCGCTTTGAACCATGCCCCCGAGCTTTTGCTGCAGGCGCAGGGCATCCGTGTGGCCTTTTTTGACGTGGACGGCGTGCTCACCGACGGAGGCCTTTATTTCTCCGAGTCGGGCGAATCGCTCAAGCGGTTTTCGGTGCTCGACGGCCAGGGCCTGAAGTTGCTGCAGCAGGCCGGCATCACGCCGGTCGTGATTACAGGGCGCGATTCGCCACCGCTGCGCCTGCGCATGAAGGCCCTGGGCATCACCTACGCCCGATTTGGGACCGAAGACAAGCTGCCGGCAGCCGAGGCTTTTTTGGGCGAGTTGCGCCTGGATTGGTCGCAGGCCGCCGCCATGGGGGACGACTGGCCCGACCTGCCCGTCATGCAGCGCGCAGCTTTTGCCTGTGCGCCCGCCAATGCGCATGCCCAGAACAAGGCGATGGCCCACCATGTGACGACCGAACGGGGGGGCGAGGGCGCAGCGCGCGCCTTCTGTGATCTGCTTTTGGTGGCCGGTGGCCACTATGCCCGTCTGCTGGCCGAGGTGGGCGTTTCGGCCCACAAGGGGCCATCGGCATGATGGGCTCCCGGGTGGCTCTGCGCCGTGCACTGGACCGCCTGACGCTTTATTTGCCCTTGATGATCATGGCCTTGCTGGCCATGGCCAGTTGGTGGCTGGTGCGCAGCATGCCCGATGTCCCTGGCACTGCTGTGCCAAAGGCCGCGCGCCAGGACCCGGATTACCACCTGGAACGTTTCACCACCCAGGTCTTCGATGCCCAGGGGCGCCGGATTCGCCAGGTCAGCGGGGACATGGCCCGCCATTACCCGCAAAGCGACGAGCTGCACATCGACGGGGTGCGCTTTTCGGCCGTCAACGATGAGGGCACTGAAGTGCTGGCCACGGCAAGGCGCGGCGTGGCCACAGGCGATGGGCAGCGCGTGACCTTGCTGGGGCAGGTGCAGGTGGTGCGCTCGGCGCAAGGGCCGTCGCCCCGGTGGGTGTTGAACGGCGAGCGTCTGGTGGTGCTGCAAAAGCAGGAAAAAGTGCTGTCTGACCGGCCGGTCGAGATCCTGCGCGATCAGGACCGCTTCACGGCCAGCGGGCTGGACTTCGATACCCGCTCGGGTCAGTACACGCTCAGTGGCCGCGTGCATGGCCTGTTGCAGCCCCGACGGCCCTGAGCGCAGACGGCTGCATCGGCAGCGCCTTGCTGGCGTCTGGAAAAAACAAAAGGCCCCGAAGGGCCCTTAGGAGCAGTCAGACTGCTGCGGGATCAGTAGCTGTTGCCACCGCCGTAGCCGCCACCGCCGCCTTCACGACGACCACCGCCACGGGGGCCTGAGCCGTAGGGGCTGCGGAAACCGCCGCCACCGCCTTCGCCACCGCCGTAGCCGCCGCCACCTTCACGGCGACCGCCGCCGTAGCCGCCACCACCGCCACCGCCGTAGCCGCCACCGCCCCCACGCGGACCGCCGAAACCGCCGCCGCCAGTGCGGGGCGGACGCGCTTCCATGGGACGGGCCTCGTTGACCACCACATTGCGACCGCCGAGCGCCTGGCCGTTCATGCCTTCGATGGCCGCTTGTGCTTCGGCATCGCTGCCCATTTCGACAAAGCCGAAACCTTTGGAGCGACCGGTGTCGCGTTCCATCATGACTTTGGCACTGGTGACGGCACCGAAAGCGCCGAA